>CAZQYA010000323.1:0-2513 GCA_964597325.1 uncultured Desulfovibrionaceae bacterium | reverse complement strand
ATGTCCAGCCGCGGCCGCCGCGACGGCAAGTACAGCGTGCAGGACGGCATCGACGTGGTGCAGATCGACTGGGAGGGCAAGGTCGTCTGGTCCTTCGATCAGAACGAGTTCATCGACGATCCCGGCTTTGAGGGGCGCTGGATGGCCCGCTACCACCACGATTTCCAGCGCGAGGGCAATCCTGTGGGCTACTACGCCCCCGGCATGGAGCCCAAAACGGATTCCGGCAACACCCTGGTCCTGGCGCACCGCAACGCCCGCAACTCCGCCATTTCCGACAAACTGCTCCTGGACGACGTCATCCTTGAGGTGAACTGGGAAGGCGAAATCGTCTGGGAGTGGAACTGCCACGAGCATTTCGCGGAGTTCGGCTTTCGTGAAGGCCCCAAGAACACCCTGGCCCGCAACCCCAACTACCGTCCGACCCAGCCCGAAGGCATGGGCGACTGGATGCACATCAACTCCATGTCCGTCCTGGGGCCCAACAAGTGGTACGATGCGGGCGACGAGCGCTTCCACCCGGACAACATCATCGTGGACGGACGTGAAGCCAACATCACCTTCATCATCGACAAGAAGAGCGGCAAGGTCGTCTGGAAGCTGGGCCCCGACTACGACTCCACGCCCGAGCTCAAGGCCATCGGCTGGATCATCGGCCAGCACCACTGCCACATGATCCCGGCCGGGCTGCCCGGTGCCGGCAACATCCTCATCTTCGACAACGGCGGATGGGGCGGCTACGACGTGCCCAACCCCGGCGCCCCCACGGGCGTGAAGGCCGCCCTGCGCGACTACTCCCGGGTGCTCGAGATCGACCCCGTGGCCATGAAGATCGTCTGGCAGTACACGCCCAGCGAAGCCGGGTTCCTCTTCCCCATGGACAGCAACCGCTTCTACAGCCCCTTCATCAGCGGCATGCAGCGCCTGCCCAACGGCAACACCCTGATCACCGAAGGTTCCGACGGCCGCGTGTTCGAGGTCACCGTGGACCACAAGATCGTGTGGGAATTCATCTCGCCCTACAAGGGCAAGCACGTCCCCATGAACATGACCTACCGCGCCTACCGCGTGCCCTACGAGTGGGTGCCGCAGGTCGAGAAGCCCGTGGAGACGCCCGTGGCGCCCATGGACGTGAACACCTTCCGCGTGCCCGGCGCCGCCGCCTTCGGCGACCGCGCCAAGGAAGTGAGCGTGGACGGGTGCGTACCCTACGGCGGCAGCAATGCCCTGTGCGTGGCTTCCGTCGAGGACGCCGAGTAACATTCCCGCGTGAGGGGCCTTGCGGCTCCTCACGTTTCCCGGAGACTTAAAGACATGAGCATCACACTGTACACCGCCCCGGACTGCCTGCGCTGCAAAATCGTCAAGGCATTCCTGGACGACCGCGGCCAAGAGTACACGACCTTCGATTTCAAGGCCGACAAGGACATCTTCAACAAATACTACCGCGCCAACCGTTCCTCCATCTACCGCAACCCCGAAGGCGTGGAGTTTCCGATTTTCGATGACGGCCAAGTCATCAGGCAGGGCACGGGCGAAATCCTGGCATACCTGCTGTCCGGCCATGAGCTGGAAGCCTGCGTGACACGCAGCGAGCTGCTGCACGGCTGGATTTCCGGCCTGAACGTGTCGGCCTGCCCCGCCGGACAGGAAGACAACTTCGTGACCCTGGTCCAGTTGCTGGCCAAGGGCGGCCTGACCGTGGAGCTTCATGCCGACGGCCGCCGCGCCGACCTGCTGAAGCGCGTGCTGGACGAGGGTGTCGTCAGCCGTATGGTGCTGGACATCGTGGGGCCGGCCTCCCTGTACCCGGCCATCGCCGGCGAGGCGCCGAGCCGGGAGGAACTGGCGGAGAGCATTGCCCTGACCCGTGGCCACGCAGACGGTCTCATCCGCGTCCTGGCCTCGGCCTACGCAGGCGGCGACGGCATGACCCGCGTCACCCCCGCTGAGGCCGGCGAGGCCGCGAAGATGGTCCTCGACGCCTGTGGCGACCGCATGCTGCCGGTGTTCGTCGAGGCCCAGCAGGCCGACGGGCTTGAAGTGCTGGAGAACCAGGGGCTGCTGCCGTACCGCTCCAAGGTACGCGCGTCCCTGGTCAAGGCCGAAATCCGCAAGCCCGAGGCGCACTGATACGCACGAGAACCCATGGAGGATACATCATGGCACTGAATTGTCCCGACGACCGCCGCTACCACGCCGAACACCTCTGGGCCAGGGAGGCCGGGGACGGCTCCTTTGTCATCGGCATCACGGATTTCGCCCAGGAACAGCTGGGCGAGGTCATCTTCATCGACCTGCCCGAGGTGGGCGCGCATTTCGATCAGGGCGTGTCCTGCGCCGAGATCGAGTCGGCCAAGGTCGTGTCCCCGGCCATCATCCCGCTTTCGGGCACGGTGACCGAGGTCAACGAGGCGCTCTCCGACACGCCTGAGCTGGTTAACTCCGACCCCTACGGCGAAGGCTGGCTGGTGCGCATCAAGGCCGACGACCCGTCCGAGGCGACCATCACG
>CAZQYA010000322.1:0-2534 GCA_964597325.1 uncultured Desulfovibrionaceae bacterium | reverse complement strand
GGGAGGTTGCGGGCCAGAAGGCTGCCAATGATTCCGGACAGCACGTCGCCCGAGCCGGCAATGGCCAGGTTTGGCGCGCAGAACGGGGAAATGGCCACGGGATCCTGGTGTCCGGCCACGATGGAGGCAGCCCCCTTGAGGACCAGGTTGATCTGGTGGCCGAAGGAGAATTCACGAGCGAAGCGCGCCCGGGCCAGATTGATTTCCCGGGGAGTCACCCCGAAGAAGTTGGCCATCTCGCCGGGGTGGGGGGTGAGGACGGCGTCTGGGCCGAGGCGTTTCAGCAGATCCTGCCGCTTGGCCAGGAGGAAGAGGGCATCGGCGTCATAGACGGTCTGGGCGTGCGGTTCGTCAAGGTAACGTTCCAGAAAGGCGGCTGCCCCTTCGGTTCTGCCGAAGCCAGGCCCGAAGACCACTGCGGAAAAGCGGGAAAGGAACGGGCGCAGGTCGTCGAAGCACGCGGCATTCCAGCTTTCTCCCTGGCCCAGGCCCATGGTCATGACCTCAGGGAACGCGGCATAGGATCCGGTCAGATCCTTGGGGCAGGCGATGCTGACCAATCCGGCACCGGCGCGATACGCGGCCCTGGCTGCCAGCATGGGCGCGCCCGTCAGGCCCGGGGAGCCGCCGAGCACCAGCAGGTGCCCCGAGTCGCCCTTGTGCATGGTGGCTGACGTCTCGGGCAGCAGCTTGACCAGGTCGGGAGCCAGGGCGATGTGGCTGGCCGGGTTGTTGCGCTTGATGTGGCGCGGGATGCCGATCTTGGCGGTGACCAGTTTGCCGAGATGCGCTTTGGCGGGCGGCAGGGAAAGTCCGAGTTTGGCTTCCTCGAAGGTTACGGTCAGGTCGGCGTCGACCGCAACGGGCATGGGTTCGCCCGTGGTGCCGTTCAGGCCCGAGGGGATGTCCAGGGACAGGACAAAGGAGTGGCGTCCCAGCTTGTTGATGGCTTTGATCCAGTTCTTGGCTGCCGGACGCAGCGTGTCCTGGAAGCCGGTGCCGAAAAGGCCGTCGATGACCAGGTCGATTTTGGGCAGGGCGTCGAATTCGTATTCGGGCAGGTAGTAGCAGGGTATGCCCATGGCAATGGCCAGTCTCAAATGGTAGGCAGGGTCGTGTGTGTACTTGGACTCGTGCTTGGCGTGCAGGATGAGGACCTTGGCCCCGAGGTTGAACAGATGGCGGGCCAGGGCAAAGGCATCCCCTCCGTTGTTGCCCGGTCCGGCGATGACCATGGCCGAGCAGTCGCGGATGGGCCCGAACTCCTTTTTCAAGGCGTGCAGGGCAACGCGACTTGCATTTTCCATGAGAATGGTGCCGTCCAGACCGAATTCGTGAATGGTCAGTCTGTCCCAGCGGGCCATTTCCTCGGGGGTGGGCAAGTGGATTACCATCAAGTCTCCTCGTCGTGATGTTTTTTTCGGTCCGGACGCCGACGATATTGTTTTCAAAGCTTTCGCGGCCGTCCATGCCATGATTTCGAGAGGTTCGCCAGTCATGATTTTTTAGTCACGAACGACCGGGCGCCGGAAAGATTATCCTTGACTCTCCAACCTGTCTTCTCCAAAAAAAAGAGCCTGCTGGGAGGGATGATACGCGTTCCGGCAGAATACGATTCGAGGAGGGGCCATGAACGATTCCGCAACTCCGGGCGCTCCCCAGACCGTTATCCGGTTGCGAAACGTGACCAAGGAGTACGACGGCGAGCATGCCTTGCGCGATGTCTCCCTCGACGTTCGCCGTGGGGAATTTCTGACCATCCTGGGCCCCTCGGGCTGCGGCAAGACCACCATCCTCCGCCTGGTCGCGGGTTTCGAATCCGCCACCTCGGGCATCGTCTCCATCGACGGTTGCGACGTCACCGGACTTCCTCCCGAACGCCGCAATGTCAATACCGTCTTTCAAAGTTACGCACTTTTTCCCCATATGAACGTCTTTGACAACGTGGCCTTCGGGTTGCGCATGAAGCGTCGTCCCGCCGGGGAGATCACCCGCGAGGTGGGCGAGACCCTGCGCCTGGTGCAGTTGGACGGCTTCGAAGGGCGCATGGTCGGGAAATTATCGGGAGGACAGCAGCAGCGCGTGGCCATCGCCAGGGCCATCATCAACCGTCCCCTGGTCCTGCTTCTGGACGAGCCCCTCTCGGCCCTGGATTACCGTCTGCGCAAGCGGATGCAGCTCGATCTCAAACACCTGCAGCGCAAACTGGGCATCACCTTTGTCCTGGTCACCCACGATCAGGAGGAGGCTTTTTCCATGTCCGACCGCGTGGTGGTCATGAACAACGGTCACATCGAACAGATCGGCACGCCCGTTTCGGTCTACGAGGAGCCGTGCAACCTGTACGTGGCGCGGTTCGTGGGCGAGATCAACGTCATTGATGCAGAGGTGGTGGAGCCGGGAGAGGGCAGGGCACGCGTCCGCGCCCAGGGCCTCGATGTCTTCATGCGGGCCAGTCATCCCTTCAAGGCCGGGGACATCTGCTGCATTGCCCGGTGGGGGAATGCATTCCCGGCGAGCTTTTTGCGGCAGCG
>CAZQYA010000321.1:0-2651 GCA_964597325.1 uncultured Desulfovibrionaceae bacterium | reverse complement strand
CCTGCTCGATGTAGTGGTCGGTGAGCAGCATGGACTCGATGAGTTGAGGCGCGACGCCGGGTTTGTTCAGAACAACCATGTCCCGGTCTTCGTGCAGGATCTCGAGCCACGGCTCGCGGGGCGGGTCGTATTTCAGGGGTGGCAGGGGCATGGTCAATATGGGGCCGGATGCAGGATGGCCTCCTGATCCGTCAGGCTCTCGATGGCCTGGTTGATTCTGCGTATGACGTTCTCGGGGACGCTTTTGCTGAACATGAAGTGCCGGAGGTTGCCGGCTGGGATGTCGTCCATCTTCAGGGAGACGAAGCGTTCGGGATCCACGCCGGCCGAGCGCAGCAGGGTTTGCACTTCCTCGGGCGCGGCCAGCATGTACGTGGCGCGTCCGTGCAGGATGAGCTTGGGGAGGATTGCCTGGGACGTGCTCACCGTCAGGTTGCGCACGCGAATATCCCGAAGCATGCGGTCGAGGGCCTCACCGTAGGAGAAAGAGGCCACCTGGGCCATGATCAGGTTCGTGTCCTCAAAGACATCGCGGAGGGTTGTGTGTTTTTTGAACAGTCCGGCCTTGTCCCTGGCCGTCAGCAGGACCAGGGGATTGTCGCGGTAGATGGGCAGGCTGAAGGATGCAAAGGTTTCTCGCTGGGATGTCCTGAACCAGCCGAGGGAGCACAGGGGCTGACGGTTCGCGTGGATTTCCGCGATGATGCGTGCTGCCGGAACCGTGACGTACGTGGCCTCTACCCCTGCCTCGTCGAGAATCCTGCGCGTCAGGTTTATGAGAAAGCCCGTGGGCCGGCCGTTTTCCGTCCAGTAATAGGGCGGGCGTTCCAGGTAGAGGACGCGCAACTCCTCGGATTTATCCGCGGCAGGCGCCGACAGGGGGGCAAGGGCAGTCAGGACGGCCGCTGCCAGGCAGGCCATCACGATCCGGACCGGGTTCACTGCAGGCCCTCCCGGGGCTCGTACACGCCGAACTGGTCCAGCTGCCAGCCCACGTCCTTGCCGATCATGCGTTTTTTGCGCACGGTAATCCACCACAGGCCCTTCAGGCGCCAGCCGGGGATGGACATGACGTAGCGGGCCTGGCGTTCCAGGGCGGCGGCGATCAGGTCCAGGGTGTCTTCCTCTCTGTTCACCGGTTCGAGGCCCGTGCGGCGTTCCAGCGTGCCCCGCCCCGTGTGATGCTTTTTGAGCAGCTCAGGCAGCGGAAGCCCCGGGAAGGACTGCACGAACGCACCGGGGACCGTGGGCAGCGTGTGGGCGTCGGGGGCGTCGGTGGTGGTCACGCCCGTCTTGTCGTCATAGATGGTGACCAGTTCGACGAAGTGCCTGCCCATGCCGTGATAGAAGACGAGGTAGGTCTTCTCCGCGAGGTTTTTCCAGGTCTTGCAGAACAGGGCCTGGTCGCGGTCGGCGATGCGGAAGTCGAACATGACGTCTTCCTCATAGCCGTGTTCGAAGGCCCAGTCCGAGGCTTCGTGCAGGGGCTGGCGCACTTCCGGGTCCGAGGGGAAGTGCCCCCGCGGGACCATGCGTTCTCTGGGTGAAGCAAGGGCGTCGATGGTCACCGTCATGATTTTCAGTGACAGAAACCACAGTCCGGCCAGGACCGCGGCGAAGAGAACGGGGATTATGCTCATGACCTGTCCGTTGCAGGGTTATGGTTCACGATGCCCGCGCCTTGTCCAGTTCGTCGAGGACCAGGGGCAGGATGCCCTTCACGATGCGCGTCACGCCCTCGGCGTTGGGGTGCAGGCCGTCGTCGAGAAGCAGGGACGGTTCCAGGACCACGCCTTCGAGGAAGAAGGGATAGAGGGCGATGCCGTGTTTTTCCGCGAGATCGGGAAAAGCTGCGTCGAACTCCTTGCGATATGCAAGTCCCCAATTGACCGGAGCGCGCATCCCGGCCAGAATGACGCGGGCGCCTGTCTCAAGGCTCCGGGTAATCATGGCGTCGAGGTTGGCGCGCATGCGTTCTGGGCTCAGGCCGCGCAGGCCGTCATTGGCGCCGAGTTCGATGATGACCAGGTCGGGCGTATCCTCCAGGGACCAGTCCAGGCGGGCCAGCCCGCCGCCCGACGTATCGCCGGAGACGCCCGCGTTGGTGACCCGGACATCGAGGCCCTCGTCCCGCAGGCGCTGTTCGAGTTGCGCCGCGAAGGATTTGTCCGCGGGCAGGCCGTAGCCGGCCGTGAGGCTGTCTCCGAAGGCCAGAATGTGCATGGTCGAATCTCCGTAAACCAGTCCGGCCGGGCCGGCCAGAAAACACAGCGAGGCCACGAGGACATATCGCATGAATAGTGATGACATGAAAGTACCTTCGGTTCTTCTTGATGACGTTCACCTGACGCTAACCGCCGGCTCGGGGCCGGTCAACATCCTGAACGGGGTCAACCTCCGGGTGGAGCAGGGCGAGACCCTGGCCGTGGTCGGTCCGTCGGGTTCGGGCAAGACCACGATGCTCATGCTCATGGCGGGGCTTGAGCGCCCGTCGTCGGGCCTGGTCAGGCTGGCGGGCGTGGACCTGACGCAGCTTGGCGAAGACGAGCTGGCGCGCTTCCGGCGCGAACACCTGGGCATCGTCTTCCAGGCCTTTCACCTCATCCCGACCATGACGGCCCTGGAGAACGCGGCCCTGCCCCTGGAGTTCG
>CAZQYA010000320.1:0-2666 GCA_964597325.1 uncultured Desulfovibrionaceae bacterium | reverse complement strand
GCCTCGTCCTTCATGGCGTGGCCGCCGTACTTGATGACGATGGTCTGGCCGTAGAACTCGCGGATATAGGGCAGCGCCTCAAGCAGGATGGAGGCTTTCAGGGCGTCGTTGGTCATGTGTCCCCCCGTGGGCGTTATGGTGCGGGAAAACGCCGGGATGACGGCGTGACGGATACTTTGGCAAGGCCGGGGGAAAAAGACAAGAGGCTTGGCTGGTCAGGAGTGAAAACAGTGAATGGTGAATGGTGAATGGTGAATGGGAAGAAAAAGCAGCCTGAAATTCCAGCTTTCTCCGTCCAATCACCATTCACCACTCACCATTCACTACAAGATGTACCGCGTCAGATCCCGGTTCTCCTCCACATCGTGCAGGGCCGCGGCCACGTAGTCGCGGTCTACGGTCACCGTGGCCTTGTCCATGTCCGGGGCGTCGAAGGACAGGTCAGCGACGATCTTTTCCATGATGGTGTAGAGCCGGCGCGCGCCGATGTTCTCGGTCTCCTCGTTGATCTTCTGGGCGAAGCGGGCGATCTCCTTCAGGGCATCACCGGTGTAGACGATGTCCACCCCTTCGGTGCCCAGGAGCGCCTTGTACTGCACGGTCAGGGCGTTCTGGGGCTCGGTCAGGATGCGGTAGAAATCATCCTGGGTCAGGGCCGACAGTTCCACGCGCAGGGGGAAACGGCCCTGGAGTTCGGGCACCAGGTCCGAGGGCTTGGACATGTGGAAGGCGCCGGCCGCGATGAAGAGGATGTGGTCCGTGCGGACCATGCCGTACTTGGTGTTCACGGTGCTGCCCTCCACGATGGGCAGCAGGTCGCGCTGCACGCCCTCGCGGGACACGTCGGTCTTGCCGCCGCTGTTCCCGCCGCAGATCTTGTCGATCTCGTCCAGGAAGACGATGCCCGATTCCTGGACCCGCTCGCGGGCAATCTCGTGGACCTTGTCCATGTCGATGAGGCGCTCGCACTCGGACTGAATGAGCATGTCGTAGGCGTTCTTGACGCGGACTTTCTTGGTCTTCTTTTTCTTGGGGAAGACCTTGGAGAACATGTCCTGCATCTGCATCTCCATGCCTTCCATGCCGGGGATGCTCATGGCCTGCATCCCGCCGCCCGAGGTCTGCACCTCGATTTCGACCATGCGGTCGTCGAGCTTACCGGCCCTCCAGAGCTGCCGGAGCTTCTCGCGGGTGGAGTCCGCGGCCTGGGATTCCGGGCCGATGTAATCCACCCCGGCGGACTCCAGGGGCTTGGTGGGCAAAAGCACGTCCAGCAGACGGTCCTCGGCCGTGGCCTCGGCCTTGACGCGCACCTTGGCCTCCTCTTCCTGGCGCACGAGATTGACGCCGATCTCCATGAGGTCGCGGACGATGGATTCCACGTCGCGGCCCACGTAGCCCACTTCCGTGAACTTGGTAGCCTCGACCTTGATGAAAGGCGAGCCGGCCAGCTTGGCCAGACGCCTCGCGATCTCGGTCTTGCCCACGCCCGTGGGCCCGATCATGAGGATATTCTTGGGCGCGATCTCCTCGGCCAGCTCGGGATCGAGCTGGCGGCGGCGCCACCGGTTTCTGAGGGCGATGGCCACCATGCGCTTGGCCTGGTGCTGGCCGACAATGTACTTGTCCAGTTCGGACACAATTTCCTTGGGAGTCAGGGTATTCATCAGGAGTTCCTGCTGGCGGTTTCGATTATGACGCTGTCGTTGGTGTAGACGCAGATCTCCGCGGCGATCTCCATGGCCTTGCGGACGATCTCCTTGGCGGGAAGTTCAGTGTTGCGCTTCAGGGCCCGGGCCGCCGACAAGGCGTAGGCGCCGCCGGAACCGATGGCCGCCACGCCGTCGTCGGGCTCGATGACGTCGCCGGTGCCGCTGAGCATGAGAATGGACTCTGCGTCAGCCACCAGGAGCATAGCCTCCAGCTTCCTGAGATACTTGTCGTTTCTCCAGTCCTTGGCCAGCTCCACGCTGGCGCGGACAAGGTTTCCGCCGAATTCTTCAAGTTTTGCTTCAAATTTTTCAAAGAGGGTAAAAGCGTCTGCCGTGGATCCGGCAAAGCCGCAGATGATGCGGTCACGATACAGCCGCCGGACCTTTCGGG
The DNA here is from genome assembly GCA_964597325.1 of uncultured Desulfovibrionaceae bacterium. GTDB lineage: Bacteria > Desulfobacterota > Desulfovibrionia > Desulfovibrionales > Desulfomicrobiaceae > Desulfomicrobium. Next base: position 563 of record CAZQYA010000320.1, on the reverse strand, counting down.
CCCCGTGCTTGACGACGATGGCCTGTCCGAGGGTGACCTGTCCGTCGCCGGCGATGGCCACGCCGTTGTCGTCCTTGACCGCGAGAATGGTGGTTCCGCGCATTTCTGGCATGAATGTCTTCCTTGTTGAGCGCCCGCAGGCGCGTGAACGAAAAAGAAAAAATGGGCACTGAGGTGTCCTTGTCAAGGCTGTGCAGCTGGAATTGCCGGTCAAAGGGCGGCGAAGCGCGGACTTCGAAAAAAAATTCGCCCGGAAGGAAAAATTCCTTGACGAGCGTGGCGCATGTACATAGAAACCTACTTCTCAACGCGCCCGTAGCTCAGTTGGATAGAGTGCCTGACTACGAATCAGTAGGTCGCATGTTCGAATCATGCCGGGCGCACCACTCGAAAATCAAGGAGCAAACCACGTTTGCTCCTTTTTTTCTGCCCTTGCCTTTTGCCGGAACAGCCTTACTATCTGTTCCACGTTCTTTGAAAGGGGCCGCCCTGGTTTCGACGGGGATGATGAGGCCAAAGTTGCAGGTCGAGGCGCTGGGAGGTCCTCGTTAAAACCCAGCATA
>CAZQYA010000319.1:0-2670 GCA_964597325.1 uncultured Desulfovibrionaceae bacterium | reverse complement strand
AGATCAGGTCGGCGGCGAAGGTCAGCGGATCGAACATGGTCAGGTTGGCGTTGGCACCCAGGGCCCACACGGTGGCGTCGTCGTCGTCGCTGATGGCATTGGCGCCGAGCCAAGCGTACGCGAAGTAGGGGGTGACGTTGAAGCCGTCGAGGGTGATGGGGGTGATCAGCATGGCGGCGTCGACGTCGTCTTTGTCCTGACCTTCGGAGAACAGGCCGTCGCTGAAGGAGTTGGAGCCGTCTTCGTCGCGGGTGTAGCCAACGGTCACGCCGAACATGTCGTTGATGGGGGCGGCAGCGTCGTCGTCAAACACGGGGTGGCCGAAAACGCTGGGCAGGGCAACATACTGCAGACCGGCCTGAACGTTGATGGCGGTGTCCGGGAAGGTGAAGTCCATGTAGACGTGCTTGATTTCCAGCTCGCCACCGTCGTTGAGGTCTCCACCCCAGTCGGCGTCGCCGTCACCCCAGATCATGTCCATTTCGAAACCGAGGACGGCCTTCAGGTTCTCGTTGGCGACATAGTCGAAGTAGGCGCGCATGCGCTGGGTGGTGGTGTAGTTGTCGCCGTCAGCGATGTCGGAGCTGTGGTCGTTCAGGTTGGCGGACCAAATGCCGTACACGTCCAAGTTGCCGCGAACTTTCAGTTCGGTGGCGGAAACGCTGGAGGCCAGGCTGAAGACCATGGCGGCAACCAGGGCTACGAGAGCAAAACGTTTCATTTTCTTTCTCCTTTTGCAGTGGAAAAAAATCAATTCATCTGACGCCTGGAAAGAGCTATGCCAGGACCGGTTAAAAAAGCAAGCCTTTTTTGACCGGTCCTGGCATAAAAGTATAATTTTTTTTACCGTTCAGTTTTTTGTATTCAGTTCCCCGCTTGGGAGAGGTCTAGGGGGTAGGCCACGACCATGGTCTTCTTGCGGGCCGTGCCGACCATGCCGGTATGGGAGTTGATGTTGACCACCAAGTCCAGGGCGCCGTCGTTGTCCAGGTCGGCCAGGGCGTAGTCCGTGACCGTGCCCTTGATGCGGGCCGTCTTCCACTGCAGGCTCATGCCCACGCCGTCCCAGTACAGGCTGTGCATTTCGCCCTGGGGGTAATCCCGGTAGTTGGAGAAGATCTGGGCCGATACTGAGATGTTGCGGCTGATGACCAGTTCGTAGCGGTCATCCTTGTCCAGGTTGCAGGGGATGGCGCGCAGGGGGATGTACACGGTGTACTGCGGCGACTGCTTGGCGTCGGGCGCCTTCAGGCCAAGGGCCGATGGGTGGTATTCCACGCCGAGGTTGGAACCAGCGTACGTTTCGTCCGTGACGGTCAGCAGGGCCCCGGTGGCGCTGAACACGCGCATGCGGTCGTAGTCGTCGATCATGATCAACTGGTGGCTGCCTTCATACGGCATGAAGGTCACGTTGAAGACGTTGCCGCCCATGGGCAGGTCGATGGTGGGGCCGAGTTCGTACTTGCCGCCGGACTTGATCATCTGGTGGATGCTGCTCTGCATGTACTTGGCCTTGCCCACGCCCTGGCCGACCAGGGTCGGCATGAAGGTCGGGGGCATGTTCAGAACGCCCAGGAAGTAGGGGATGTAGTCCTCGATGATGGAGAACTTGCCGTCGAAGCCCACGATGAGGGACTTGGGATCCTGCTCCATGGCTCCGGCGATGACCAGTTCGTGGCGGCCGTCGCGGTTGAGGTCGATGCTGTTGAGGCGCAGGTAGTTGCGGTTGCGCGGGAGCTTCATTTCCGCAATCTGGCGCATCTGGCCTTCGGAAACACGGAAGGCCAGCAACGTATCGTCGGACATGACGAACACTTCGTTGGCCCCGTCGCCATCGCCGTCGCAGACCACCATGCCGCGAGAGGCAAAGGGCAGAGTCTGGCTGCGCCAGCGGCCCATGGTCGTGTCGCCGTCCTGATATTTGAGGGCCGGGTTGGCGTAGACCGTGTCGGCCTGGGTCTCGTTGACGATGAGGGACTGGTTCATGGGTTTGGCCACGGGCTGGGCCTTGGCCGCCTCGGGGCGTTTGAAGACCTGGGCGTTGATGTCCGAGGCCACGTTTTCCAGGGCCGGGATGACCTGGTTCAGGGGCGTCTGCACAGGACGGGGCTGATTGGCGCCCTGGGGATCGATGGTGTTGACGTCCAGGCTGCACTCCTGCCCCATGATGGTCAGGGAGCCCCAGACAAGGTAGTCCACGCCCAGAGCCTGGCGGATTTGTTCGGCCGAGCCGGAATCGGTGGGCAGGTCTGCGACGTTTTTCCTGATGGTGGCCGAGTCCAGGGGAGTGAAATTTTCAGGCCAGGTCAGACGGGTGGTCAGCATGCTCTGCACGCCCTGGCTCAGATATTGATACTCCTGCGGACCGTGCACCCCAAAGGGCAGCACCGCGAAGGTCTTGGCCTCTTGGGCCAGGGACGGGGCGGCGCACAGAAGCAGGGCGGCGAGGCTGATGAGAAGTCTCTTGAACATTGTCTCCTCCGGGAATACAGATTTCGGACTGTGCCGGTTTTTTCATTCTGAAGTCGCTCTTCATGGTAAGGAATCCTTGGAATGTCAACAGCCCGTGCATGAATGAGGCCAGTTGCCGGCGGCGCGTTTTCATGGTGGCAAGGCCGGGAAGGGCCGGTGCGCACCCCGTGGTCGTGAGTGCGGCCCTGGGGGATGGAT
>CAZQYA010000318.1:0-2685 GCA_964597325.1 uncultured Desulfovibrionaceae bacterium | reverse complement strand
CGTGGGAACAAAGGCCCTGACCTTCTCGCCGGCCGTGCTTGTGGCTACGTATCTGCCCTGGAGGGAGCGTTTCATAGGTTTGTTATCCTCAAATAAGAATGCACGCTATTTTAGGTTAAGGCCTGAACGTAAAATAACGAGCGCGAAGAGGAAAGGCAAGGGACCATTTCGGGGGGCATCTTCCGCATCCTGGGTGGCGGACACCAGGACATGCTCACAGCAACCCGCCAGACTCCTCATGCTTCTCGGGAATCGCTCTGCGCTGTAGCCAAGAATGGTTCATCCGGATCTCACGGGACGCTTGCCGCCCGTGCGCGCCTGTCGTAGCGTGTCCGAATGAACAAATTCGTCCTTCATCCTACCCTGGCCGCGGACTGCCACGATCTCGGCGTCTGGCGCGACATGCATATTCTGCTGCACCGGGACGCGCATGTGCGCTGGCTGATTCTCGTGCCCGAAAGCCCGGCAACGGAGTGGCACGAACTTCCTGGCCCCATGCGGAACCACCTGGCGGCCGTCTCTTCGGCGCTTTCGGCCATGCTGAAGATCGACTTCGCCTGCGACAAGGTCAACATCGCGGCCATCGGGAACATGGTGCCGCAGTTCCATTTCCATGTCGTGGGACGTTTCAGGACCGATCCCTATTGGCCGGGGGTCGTCTGGGGACGTGTAGAGCCTGGTTGCGTGTACGGAGAAAACGATGTCGAGAATCTGCGCGCCCGCGTTCTGGACAGCCTGGCCGGCCTCGGGGAGGCTTGAGTGTCCCGTTCGCGACGCTCCGGCACGGACCTGTCACCTTCTCCGGGCTGGCGGGCGTGGCTCCAGGCCGCGCGTTTGCCCTCGCAGATGTACATCTTCTGGCCCCTGCTCCTGGGGCAGGCCCTGGCCATGGGCCGGGATTTTTCCTGGGGGGTCGTGCTGGCCTGTCAATTCTACGGGCTGGTCAGCCAGCTTTATATCGTTTTCGCCAACGACGTGGCCGATATGGATACGGATCGCAGGAACCGGACGTTCACCATGTTTTCGGGGGGCTCCAGGGTTTTGGTGGAAGGGCTTCTGTCCAGGCGGCAGCTGGCCCGGGCGGCCGGTCTGTGCGCCGCGCTGTCGGTCTTGACCGGGGTGTATCTGGGGTTCTGGCGCCATGTCTGGCTGCCTTTGCCGCTCATCCTTTTCGGGCTGGCGCTGCTGTGGGCTTACAGCTATCCGCCCTTTCGCCTGTCCTACCGGGGCGGCGGGGAGTACCTGCAGATGGTCGGGGTCGGGCTCGTGTTGCCCCTGATCGGTTACAGCGCCCATGCCGGAACCCTGGCCGGGCTGCCCTGGACGATCATGCCCCTCATGCTCGCCCTGTCCCTGTCCTGCGCCGTGGCCACGGCCCTGCCCGATGAGCCGTCGGACCGGGCCGACGGCAAGCGCACCCACGCCGTGCGTTCCGGCATTGCGGGCAGCCGCCGGTTCATTCTGCGCCTGAACGCCCTGGCCCTGGCCTGGCTGGTGTTCGCGCCGCTGCCGGAGACGACCCTTGCGGACAGGGCCCTGGTCGCCCTGCCGTGCCTGGCGTTCTGGCTGGTCTGCCTGCGCCTGCCCCGTCTTCAGCCTGGGGAGCGGGGCATGCTCTTTTTCGTGACCGCGCAGGTGGCCTTTGCCCTGACGCCCATGATCGGCCTGGCCATCCTGTTCCTGCTGTCCTGATTTCCCTTACGTCTGCGGGTCGAGGGTCACCTCGCCTTTGAATCCATCCACAAGCACGGTCTGTCCGTCCCGGATGCGCGCCGTGGCGTCTTCCACGCCCGTTACGCAGGGAATGCCGTATTCCCTGGCGATGATGGCGCCGTGGACGAGCATGCCCCCGCGTCGTTCAACGATTCCGGCGGCCAGGGGGACCACGAAGGTCATGTTCGGGTCCAGGGCGTCGCAGACGAGAATCTCCCCGGACTTGAAGGAGAAAAGCCCGTCAGGATCGGTCACGACCCGCGCCTGACCTCTGGCCACTCCTGCGGCTGCGGCCCACCCCGGGAGGCGTGCGCCCGTCCCGGCGTGGCCGTCCTCCCCGGCCCAGGCGTTGCCCTTGGGCAGGCTGGCGCGGCCTTCAAGGGCGGCGTGGTCCATGTTCAGCCCCAGGGCCTGGGCGCGGGCCAGGGCCTCGTCGTGGCGGGCCTGGATTTTCCCGAGATACAGGTTGTCGTCGTCGCGCAGGCGGTAGCTGGTCCGGGCCAGGTCGAGGACGGACGCGCCGAAGTCGCGTTTTTCGTCGGGCAGGGCGGCCAGGAAGCGCTTTTCCAGGTCGGCCGCCCCGACGATCCTGCGCCGGGCCGGCTCGCGCCGCGACAGTTCCAGGATCAGGCGGACGATGCCCTGGGCGCCTTCCTCGCACCACGATGTGCCGCAGGACAGATCCCCGAAATTTCTAACGAACTCGTCGAGCTTTTCGGCAAAGGGGCCATGGGCGGGGATATCTCCGTCTCCGAGACGCGCGGCCAGGGCCGAATCCGTCCGGACCATGCCCGCCAGCTCGGCCAGCAGGTCGTTGCGCCTGACGGCCAGCAGGTCCTGCCCGGTCAGCAGCGCCGTGAACTCGAAAGGGTCCTCGGGCGCCACGGTGTCGTTGTAGAGCATGCCGAACTGGCGCACGGCATGGGCGAAGGGGATGAGTTCGCGCCAGTAGGCGTCGCGCCAGCGTTCCAG
>CAZQYA010000317.1:0-2688 GCA_964597325.1 uncultured Desulfovibrionaceae bacterium | reverse complement strand
AGAAGATGTTCTGGGTGCCGTTGCCGTGGTGGTAGTCCACGTCCAGGACGGCGACCCGCCCGTGGGCGGCCAGACGATCGGCCACCACGGCCGATGTGTTGAAGTAGCAGAACCCCCCGAAGGCCCTGTGCTCGGCGTGATGGCCGGGTGGGCGCACCAGGGCGTAGGCCAGGCGGCGTCCGGCCAGCAGTTCCTCGGCCGCGGTCAGGCCGCAGTCCACAGCCCCGCGCGCGGCGGTGTAGGCGTTGCCGTTCAGGGGCGTGAAGGTGTCGATGCAGTAGTAGCCCGCGCGCACGGCCAGCTCCCTGGGCGGACGCGCGGCGTTGCGGATGGGAAAGACGTAGGGGTAGACGGACTTCTTCTCGGGCAGGTTGGAACACACAGTTCGGAGATAGGACACGAACTGGCGGTCGTGGACGGCGGTGATGTGCCGCTCGGAAAAATGCCGCGGCGCCTTGCGCAGGAAGAGGCCCGTCTTCTCGATCTCCCGCAGGATGGAGCTCATGCGCACGGGGGACTCCACGTAGCCGCGCTCGCGGATGTGATGGATGGCGTGGTTCTCGTTGCAGACCAGGGCGATCCTGCGGTCCGGGCTGATGCCGTGGGCAGCGGGGGGCGGCGTCCGGACGGCGTAGCGCGGCTCCCGCAGGGCCAGATTTCCCGAGGGGATGGAGTCGAGGACCATGCGCACGTACTCGGGCGGGCACTTTTCCGTGTACTTGCGCTCCAGCACGGCGCGGATGACGTGCCGCGCCCGTTCCCGCGTCAGCCTGAAGGGCTTGTCCAGAGGATCGGCCACCAGATAGGGCGCGCAGTCGTCGTCGGCCGTGAGCGGCGTTTCGTAGGCCGTGTTGATGATGGGCCGCGCCCCGAAACGCTCGTAGAAGCGCAGGCGCGCGACGTTTTCGCGCAGCAGCTCCGGGTCGCGGCACAGGGCCGGGTCGTCGGGCAGGCATTCGAAGAACAGGGATGTGTCGCCCAGGGCCAGGGCCTCTTCGCGCACCCGTCCGTACAGGGCCGAACCCACGCCGCGCCCGCCGTGGCGCAAGCCAACCGAGAGGTAGTCCAGGTAGCAGAAGCGCAGGTCCGAGAAATGGCACAGCAGGGCGAAACCCTGCACCACCCGCCGATGCCCCTCGGCCACAAAGACGATGGTCCGGTAGCCCTTGCCCAGCGGGTTCTTGAGGGTGGCGGGGAGGTTCGCGACCTCCTCGGCCGCGATGAGCGGAAACCGCTCGGCCAGAATGGCCTGCACCTGCTCGACGCTCTGGGCGTCCACGGGCACGGTGGTGTCGTAGATGGGGCGGATGCGGAACATGGCCCCTCCGTTATTTTTATGAGTTATTCAAAAGAGATTTGAGTAAAACGGTCATGCTTTCCACGATTTCCGGTAAATCATGATGGACCGTATCCCAGACGATATCCGTGTCCACGTCATCGTAGTCATGGATGAGAAGATTTCGCATGGCTATCATGGTCGACCATGGGATATCCGGATGCCGGCCCCTTGTCGCATCCGACATCCGACGGGCAGCTTCGCCAATAATTTCGATGCGACGGATGACCGCGTCCTGGCAAAGCGTGTCGACCCGAAAGGATTCGAGGGAATGATTGCCGACATAGGACAAGGCGAGGCAAGCCGCATCAAGGATATCCTGCACATAGGCAGCGTCACGCAGCATGAACGACCTCGGCGCTGTCCAGAATTGCCCGTCTTCGAATGGAGTTGCGGCTCCTTTCGATTCCCCGGCGGCTGACGAGATCGACCTTGCGGCCAAAAATATCCGTGAGCTCCTCCTGCATTCGCACCATGTCGAAAAGGGTGGGATGCGCGTCGTCCTTGAAGCTCACCAGAATATCGATATCGCTCTCGGGACCGAAATCGTCGCGCAAAGCGGAGCCGAAGAGGGCCAGTTCGGCAATCTCCCAGTGCTCGCAAAATATGGCGAGCTTCTGTTTGGGTATCTGTATGCGCACGTTTATTCCCTCCTCATCGAGTAGGCCGAACGACATAAGAATGTGCAATACCGGCGAAAAGGGAAATGGTAAATCCTATTTCCGGCAATGAGTCAGGAGAGCATGCCTTGAGCCGCCCGCCGCACGTCATCGGCATACGTCCCCACGCTCCCCCGAATCCATGCCATCGTCCATTTGAAGCAAAAGGCTGCCCCTAATCCACCCAGTCGAACGTCCTCTTCACAGCCTTGTGCCAGCCCGCATACAGGCTCCTGCGCTTGTCCTCGGCCATATCCGGGTTCCAGCGCTTGTCCTCTTCCCAGTTGTTGTAGAGTTCCTCGCGGCCCGACCAGAAGCCCGAGGCGATGCCCGCGGCATAGGCCGCGCCCAGGCAGGTGGTCTCGGCCACCTTGGGGCGGATGACCGGGACGTCGAGAATGTCGGCCTGGAACTGCATGAGCAGTTCGTTGTAGACCATGCCGCCGTCGGCTTTCAGCGACGTAAGCTCCACGCCCGAGTCCTTGTTCATGGCCTCGACGATGTCCTTGGCCTGGTAGGCCGTGGCCTCCAGGACGGCGCGCGCGATGTGGTTGCGGTTGATGTAGCGCGTCAGGCCGACCATGACGCCGCGGGCGTCGGGCCGCCAGTAGGGAGCGTACAGGCCCGAGAAGGCCGGGACGATGTACATGCCGCCCGTGTCCTCGACCTGGCGGGCCAGGGTCTCGATCTCGG
>CAZQYA010000316.1:0-2695 GCA_964597325.1 uncultured Desulfovibrionaceae bacterium | reverse complement strand
GATGGTCGTCAGATAAAACCGCATGGCGCCCGCCTCGTCCCGGACCCGGCCGGAATCTTGAGAGAATGGATGCCGCGGGTTGAGCAGGGCCTTGGAAAAAAACAAGACGCCCCGAAAAAAAACAAACGTATTGATTTCGGTATGATACCCAAAAAAGCACGCACCCCGAAACGCCCTGTTCAGCCCCGTCTGAGGAAAATGGACTCGTCGAGCCTGCCGAACCGGTCAAAGGCCGCCTTGCGGGCGAACTGCACGGCCAGAAAGGCCGAGACCGTGGCCGCGGTAAAAATGGCGATCATGATCATGATCTGGTAGCCGATGGCCACGGCCGGGGACGAGCCGCCCAGGATCTGGCCGGTCATCATGCCGGGCAGGGACACGATGCCCATGGTCGCCACGGTGCCCAATTGCGGGCCCACGGCCGCACGCAGGGCGCTGCGCAAAAAGGGTCGCACGGCCTCGGCGTCGCTGGCCCCCAGGGTCAGATACTGGACGTGCATATCGCGGTTCGCACGCAGTTCCGAAAAGAAGCGGTCCAGGACGATCACGTTGCTGCGCAGAATATTGCCCAGCACCATGCCCATGAGGGGCACCAGATAGCGGGCCGAACCCAGGGTGGCGGCGTCGAAGACCATCAGAAAACCAACAAGGGTCAGAAGCGACGTAAGCAAATGAGCCGGCAGCACGGCCCGCAGGCACCTGCGCCACGACAGCCCGCCCTGACGCAGGATGGAACCCGTGGCCACAAAGATCATGACCAGCACCCAGGCCACGTTGAGAGCCAGTATGTCGAGACGAAATACCCACTCCAGGTACACGGCCACCAGCCCCAACTGCACGGCCATACGCAACATGGAGACGATCAGGTCCCGGGTCAAACGAAGGCGCAGGTGGCGGAAGATGGCCACGGGAAAGATGAGCATGACGGAAAAGAGGATCAGGGCCGGGATGGGGATGGCCAGAGTCTCGTTCACGCGTGCCTCCGAAGTTTGCCCGATTCGAGAGCGATCTCGGTGAAGCCGAATTCGAGCCATTGCCGATTGTGGGTCACGGCCAAAACGGTCCGTTCCTTGTCCCGGGCGAAAAAGCCGACCACCGCCTCCAGGGACTCCTGATCCAGGCTGGAAGTGACCTCGTCCAGCAAACAAAAGGAACGCTCGAGTTGCAGCCCCTGGATAATGGTCAGACGCTGCTGTTCCCCACCCGACAGCCGGCCGTATGGACTCTTCCGCAGTGCCGGATCCAGGCCCATGGCCTCCATGAGGCCGTCCTGCACGGCCCGGTCCGCGCTGAGGTGGCGATTGGCGGCGAAGGTGAAGGGCAGGTCCAGGTATTCCCCGGCCGAGCCGTCGAATGGCAGGGGCTTCTGGCCGATGTACAGGAAACGGGCGCGATGCGCGGCCAGATCGTCGGTTGTGACGACACTGTCGCCCCAGAGCACCTCGCCCTCGTCCACGGGCTCGAAGAGCAGGACGGCCTTGAGCAGCGTGGATTTTCCGCCGCCCGAAGGGCCTGTCAGCACCAGATGCTCGCCCGGCGAAACCGCGAGGTTCACCCGGTCGAGAATGACCCGCCCGCCTCGGCGCACGGTCACATCGCGAAGTTCCAGCATGTTTTCTCCAATGGGTTGGGGCAGTACCGCGCACGCATGGCAGGCATCGGCACCAGGGTCAAGGACGGGGCAGGATCGAAAGGTTTCTGTCATGACAGCCACGGGCTTCACTTCCACGCTCTCCCCGCACCTTCGTGCCTTCACCCTCCGAAAGGGGCCACAGGAGGGGCATGTGCCACTTGTGCTCATCGAAGCATTGAAGAGGATCCCACGCATAGCCTGGCAAGACCCGCCTTCGCGGGGATGACGCCTGGCAGGGCGCTCCCCCGGAATCACGGCAAGGCCCATCGTGGGACGCAGCCCCTGGCACATCTCCATGCATCCGGAAACCTGCCTCCTTACAACCGTTCCTCAAGCATCTCCAGCAACACGGACGAAAGCGTCGGCTCTCCATGGTCGGCATGAGCGTAGCGCACCCTGGCCACGGGATGGACAATGCGCAGCACGCGCGAAATGTCGATGGGCGTGCCCGAGACCACGACGTCGCAGGGCACGGCGGCGATGGTCGCTTCCAGGTCCCGGACCTGCCCGGCCCCGTATCCCATGGCAGGCAGCACAGGCCCCATGTCCGGATACGCGTCAAAGGTGTCGAGCAGACTCCCCGCAAGCCATGGTCGAGGATCCACGAATTCGGCGGCGCCATGCGCCCAAGCGGCCAGCATGCCCGCGCCGTAGGGCATGCCGCCATGGGTCAGGGTCGGGCCGTCCTCAACCACGAGGACCCGTTTGCCCCGGATCAGCTCCGGGTTGTCCACCGTCAGGGGAGACCCGGCCAGCACCACGCGCGCACCTGGGTTGCACGTGCGGATGCTGGCCTGCACGGCCTCGACCTGCTGCGGCGTCGCGGTGTCCACCTTGTTGATGACCGCCACGTCGCACATGCGCAGGTTCGTCTCGCCGGGGTGGTAGCGCAGCTCGTGCCCTGCCCGGTGCGGGTCGAAAACCGTGACGTGCACGGTCGGGCGGTAAAACGGCGTGTCGTTGTTGCCTCCGTCCCAAACGATGACGTCGGCCTCTGCCTCGGCCTGGCTCGCTCGCGTGGCCGACGACCTTCTCGGCGAGGTCATGCAGCCGTACTCGGAA
>CAZQYA010000315.1:0-2718 GCA_964597325.1 uncultured Desulfovibrionaceae bacterium | reverse complement strand
AAAGTACGGTGACAACATGGACGAAGTCCGTTTTACAGTCGTCGATGCCAATGCGTATGGGAACGCGGTTAAGGGGTTTGAAACAGGCAGAATCTATTCAGGAATCAGAGGTGTTGTTCCCGTTCGAATCAAGGATGACAATGGAAAGTATGTTCATATCGGAGCACTAGAGGCAGGTACTTCATTTACAGGTATGTTGCAGGTTCTTTCTTCGGAATTAGAAAGTAGTATTGCAGTCCTTTTGAATAAGGAGCATGTCCAAAGAAACATGTGGCCTGATTTTGTTAAAAAACATTTTTGCAAAAATTGTAGAGTTCAAGATTTTTTTATCGAAAGCGATACAGACCAAAAATCTCAAACCTTGCTTTCGAGGGACTATGTGGCGAAGTTGCTGAAAGAAGGTCAAGGCTCTGTTTTTATAAGTGGAGAACAACCGCTGCAAATATGTGTGTTCCCCCTGCGTGACTACCGTGGGACGATCGATGCCAGTCTGCCGGATTCAGGTGCCATTGTCGTTTGGAGAGATGCCTCGGAAAAATGGGCCATCGTGAAGACAAATCTGGAACAAAATATCGGTTTCAGCCTCGTGGCTCTTTTATTTGTCGAAGTGGCTCTGATCTTTGGGTGGAGGCTGTCCCACCGTCATCTCAACACAATTATCCGGAAACAAACCCATACATTGCGAGAGTTGTCTCGCCGGGACGTCCTGACTGGCCTATTCAACCGAAGGGCTATTGAGGAATATTTAAAAGAAGAGATGGGCAGGTTTGCACGAAATGGGTCACCGTTTTCAGTGATCATGCTTGATATAGATCATTTCAAGAACGTGAATGATACGTATGGGCATAACGCCGGAGATGATGTCCTTGTGAAGCTCGGTGTTATTGTTTTAAGAATTATTCGCATGACGGATCGATTCGGCCGGTGGGGAGGGGAGGAATTCATACTGCTTTTGCCTGAAACACAATCTGGAGATGCGTCAATATTGGCTGAACGTATTCGTAAGCAAGTTGCGGAAACTAAATACGACAATGCGTTGTCTTTGACAGTAAGCCTCGGAGTTGCAGAGCATAGATCTGAAGAGTCGTTGACAATGCTTCTTCAGCGTGTCGATGCTGCTTTATACCGGGCGAAAGAGGAAGGGCGGAATAGGGTTGTAGTCGCGGATTGACCAAAGATCCTTTCCGGCATCCATATGGAGCAGGTCCGCCATGTAACAGAGTGCGGGGAGGAATACGCTCTCCGTTTAGCTTGGTACAGAAATGAAGGACAACCGGCGCCTCAGGCAACGCAGACCGTTGAAAATTGGCCCCGTAGGTTAATCCTGCGGGGCCTTTTCTTCGTCTTTAAACGGCGGGCTTTTTCCGACATAATTTCGATCCACCGGGCCTGGTCCTTCTGAGGCTGAACGCGTCCGTTATTCCTCCGATTGAAGCGTGGCTTTTTGCGATGACCTCATCAAGGCGTTCGGCGTCGTGGCTTGCTATACTTCGCGGCCATCGCAGTGTGACGAGTTGGGGCAAGGTGACAACGGACTGGTTTTTAGCTTTTGCGGGGGGGGGGATGGTGCGGGGAATGGTAGTTGGAAAAAGAAAAAGGGCCTGGATTTTTATATCCAAGCCCTTGTTTTCTTTGGTGGAGATGAGGAGGATCGAACTCCTGGCCTCCGCATTGCGAACGCGGCGCTCTCCCAGCTGAGCTACATCCCCGGACGTGGGATGCCTGATAGGTGGACCCGGCACGGATGTCAACTGTATTCGGGCCGGAATTTCCCTGTCGGCGAAAAGTTCAGACCAGATAGCTCTGCAGGACCATGCCTTCGGGCACCGGGGACTTGTCCTGGTAGATGTCCCAGTAGGTTTGCCGGGCCTCGCCCAGGGCGTGGTACATGGCGTGATCGCTCTGGGTGCGCAGTTCGCAGCAGGGTGCGTTGTTTTCGTCCACCAGGACCAGGCGCTGGCAGCGGTTCAGGATGCCGGCCGTGCCGATGGAGGCGATGGCGGCGATCTCCCCTGCTTCGGCCCTGGCCATGAACTCGCCGTAGGTCATGTCCCGCTCCTCCACGGTCACGCCGTCCTCGCGCAGGATGGCGCAGATGCCCTGGATGGTGACCGAGGGCAGGATGAGCGGACTTTCGGGAATCTTGACCACGGTGCCATTCGTCAAGGCGATGAGGCAGCAGGAGGAGTCCCATTCCGTGATACGGCGGTCGCGCAGGGGCAGGTCCAGGCGGTCGTCCAGGAACAGGGCCGAACTGGCGTCGGGCAGGATGCTGCGGGCCTCGTCCACGGCCTTGATGCTCAGGAGGTAGTTCACCCCGAGCTTGAGGTTGCCCGTGCCGTTGGCCGTCACGGCCCGGACCAGGTTAGGCACGACCACGCCGTTGAAGGGTTCGCCCATGTAGCGGTCGTAGGTGCAGGTCACGATGCGGATGGAAGGGCGTTCCGGGAAGGTCACGCCGATGGACTGGGCCTCGTCCACCGTGAAGGGCCGCAGGTAGCCCTGCCCGCCGGATTCGCCCATGTCGGCGATGAAGTCCGCCAGTTCCGGGCTGCGCAGGTAGTGCAGGATGAGGGCTTCGAGCTCCTCCTGGGAGGGCACCAGTCCGTGCTGGGCCGATCCAAGGTTGTAGGCGATGGAGCGGCGGAAACGCTGCAGATTCCTGTGCAGGTTCAGGAACTGGATGTGCAGGCTGCCGTCCTCGGCCGGGCCGACGAA
>CAZQYA010000314.1:0-2741 GCA_964597325.1 uncultured Desulfovibrionaceae bacterium | reverse complement strand
CCGGCCGTACAGTTGCCGCACTGGTAGCAGGTCTTGACGTTCTGGTGGCTGCGGGCTTCGACCTCGGCGATAAAGCTCTGGTCGGCATCAGCAAGATCAAAGATTTGCATAGGCATACCCAACTTGCGGTAAGGAACGGCGAACCGTCCGGTTGACTGGAAACCCATCCCGTAGGGCGGGGGAGATACCCCGGATGCTCCTTTTTGACACACCCCTGTTCTGGGCAGCTGTACCAAAATGACGCATCGCCTCCCCGCAACACATTTGTCTCCGGGACTTGGGATGTCTTTTAAGCAGAATCAGTGCCATAGTACCCGGCCTTGAGAATTGTCCAGCCCCAGGGCGGGGGCGAAGACTTCCCCGGCTCCTGCCGCGCCGGTCACGGACCAAGGGACCGGGCCGCCTACAGCCCGGACTCATAGCTCTTTTCAGGCAGGGCTTTGATTGTCTCGCACCGCCCCTCGAAGGCGCTGCGGGCCGCCCCCGTGGACCGGTCTTTCCATTCACATGGTTATACCCCGTGAAAAACGTTATGGTTCAGGAAGGCCTGGGCCTCGCTTTTTTGTGCAGGGGTGCCTGAAGGAACACCTTCCGAGACGGGACGGACAGGACGCGGTCTCCGGCGCGCCCTGCCGTGGAATTCACAGGAGATGCGCCGTCTCGAAAAGCCCTTCCGCCAGGGTGGGGTGGGCGTGGATGGTTTTGGCCAGGTCCTCGGCTTTGGCGCCGAGCTGCAGGGCCAGGGTCGGCTCCGCGATGATGTCCGAGACGTGCGCGCCGGCCAGGTGCGCGCCCAGAAGCTTGCCGCTGTCCGCGTCCACCACCAGCTTGAACAGACCAGCCAGCTCGCCCATGGCCTGGGCCTTGCCCAGTTCGCGGAAGTTGCTCTGGGCGCAGGTCACGTTATAGCCCTGCTCCCGGGCCTGGGCCTCGGTCAGCCCCACTGTGGCCACCTCGGGAGAGGCGAACACCGCCGCCGGCACTGTGGAGTAGTCCATGGCGTCGCTCGCGCCCAGGCAGTTTTTGGCCGCCACCAGCCCTTCCATGGCCGCCACGTGGGCCAGCATGACCCGCGCCGGGCCGAGCACGTCGCCGATGGCGTAGATGCCCGGCACGTTCGTCTCAAGCTTCGCGTCGGCCTTGATCCAGCCGCGCTGGTCCGTTTCCACGCCGGCTTCGGGCAGGCCCAGGCCTGCCGTGTTGGGCACGCGGCCAACGGCCACCAGCACGACATCCGCCTCCAGCACGCTCTCCTTCTGCGCCGAAGCCGGCAGGTCCTTCACGAAGGGCGAGGGGCCAAGGGTCACCTGCACGCCCGCATCCGTAACTTCGGCCTTCGTCGCCGTGCGCGCCAGTTCACAGCCGATGCCGCGCTTCTTCATCTCGCGCTGGATCAGTTTGCTCAGGTCGGCGTCGATGGACGGCACGGGCAGGATGCGGTCCAGCCCCTCCACCACCGTCACCTTGGACCCGAAGGCCTGGAAGATGAAGGCCAGCTCGCAGCCAATGACCCCGCCGCCCACAACCAGCATCCGCTTCGGGACGTTCTGCAGTTCGAGGGCGTCGTCGCTGGTGATGATATTCTTGTGGTCCACGGGCAGGGACGGGATGTTGAGGGTGCTCGATCCCGTGGCAATGATGACCTTGTCCCCCGCCACCTCCCGCACCGCGCCGTCGGCGCCGTGCACGCGCACCAGGCCCGCGTTCACGACTTCGCCCCGGCCGCGCAGCAGCTCGACCTTGAGCTTGGCGCAGGTCTTTTCCAGGCCGCCGCGCAGAATCCCCGAAACCTTGTTCTTGCGGGCCACGATGGCCGGCATGTCGGGCCGGGCCTCGCCGCCGCCGGCGATGCCGAACTCGGACAGCCGGTGCGCCGTCTCCAGGGCCTCGGCCGAAGCCTTGAGGGTCTTGGTCGGGATGCAGCCCCAGTTCAGGCAGGTCCCGCCCATATGGGCCGCTTCGACAAGGGTGACCTGCGCCCCGGCCTTGGCAGCGGCGAATGCGGCCGTGTACCCGCCGGGGCCGCCGCCGATGATGGTGATGCGTTGCGACATGGCAACCTCCTCGTGTGTGGATTGGGCAGCCGGGGGGCCGGGCCGTCCCGGTTTGGAGGAATCGCTCCCGGACCGGCACGCAGACCGGCCCGGGAACAGGGAGGGAGACCCAGGAAAGATCAGGCCGAGACGAGCTGCGCGTACTGCGCCGCCGTGATGGTCGCTTCGGAGGCGTCGTCGGCCGTGATGCGGACCAGCCAGCCCGCGCCGTAGGGGTCGGAGTTGACCAGTTCGGGGGTGTCGCTCAGAGCCGAGTTCACTTCCACCACGGTCCCCGACGGGTATGGCTACTGGAAAGGACACCGCTCTGCGAAGATGACCTCGCCCAGCTGATCCTGGGCGAAATCGGTGATGCCAATGACGAAGGAGCCGTCGCCGGCCTCCCTGGCCCAGAGGTGTTCGGCGTGGTAGCGGCGGTCGTCGGGATAGTTCAGTGCGGACATGTCGGTTCCTCCTTGGATGGAAAGATCAATGCGCCTCGGGCTTGCGAATCTCGGCCTTGACCAGGGACGCGCGCACCTTGGAGCGGTACGGCAGCAGGGCCTGGTCTTCGAGCTTCTCCAGTCCCTGAGCCTGCTGCGCCTCGATGAACACGGGCAGCATGCGGTCGCCGCAGGCCTCGAAGCCCATCTTCGCGGCCTCGGCTGCCTCGACCGACGGGACGCGGGTCAGGGCCCCGCCCTCTCC
>CAZQYA010000313.1:0-2744 GCA_964597325.1 uncultured Desulfovibrionaceae bacterium | reverse complement strand
CCGGTGGTGAAGATGTTGCCCTTGTAGGACTCGACCGGCTTCTGGATGCAGTTGGTGGTCATGAGGATGGCGCCGGGGAACTCGGCGAACTCCTTCTGCTGGTTCTGCCAGGCCGTGCCGTAGTGGCCGTGGAAGTGGGGGTGCTTCTTGAGTTCCGGGTAGCCGTGGCAGGGCAGCATCTCGCCGTGGGTGTAGATGTTGATGCCCTTGTCCGCAGTCTGTTCCAGAAGCATGGCCAGATCCTTCAGGTCATGGCCGGAGACGAGGATGGCTTTGCCCTGCCTGGGTCCCAGGGGTACTTCCGTGGGCACGGGGTGGCCGTAGGTGCCGGTGTTGGCGGCGTCCAGGATTTCCATGGTCTTCAGGTTGATCTGGCCGCATTCCATGCACAGGCCGATCAGCTCTTCCAGACCCAGGGGCTCCAGGCTTTTGGCCAAAGCGCGCTGCACGTATTCGTGCACGCTCTCATCCTCATGGCCCAGGATGGCGGCGTGGTCGGCGTAGGCGGCCACGCCCTTGAGGCCGTAGATCAGGATCTGCTTGAGGGAACGCAGGTCCTCGTGCGCTTCCAGGGCCTCGGCGATGCCGTGCTGTTCGCCCTGGGCGACCATGCCCTCAACCGTGGGCGCGGGGGTGAACGTGGCGGCGGGGGTGTCCACGCTGACGCCGGCTTCGGCTTTGAGTTCCTCGCGGTGGGCGACGGCCTGGTTGATCATGGTCTCGAAGCGGGCCGGGTCGAAATCGACGTTGGTCAGGGTCGAGAAGACACCTTCGTTGACGAAGTGGTTCACGGCCGCGTCGGACACGCCTTTGGCGCGGGCCGCGACGGCCACCTGGGACAGGCCCTGGAGGACGTAGATGAGAAGATCCTGCAGAGCGGCCACGTCGGGCTGCTTGCCGCAGACGCCGACCTTGGTGCAGCCGGTTCCCTTGGCGGTCTGTTCACACTGGTTGCAAAACATGAGGGGTAACCTCCATGGTTGGGGTGAGTTATCGTTCCGTTGAAAAGGGGAATATGTCTGTCCGGGTTTCGGAGCTTTGACGCAGGTCAAAAACCCGTTTTTTGCTGTGTGGTACCGATTTGTGAAGGAATGCTCTTTCTTGACAAAGAAACGGCGCGGGATGAGACAAAAAGACACACTACCGGAAAACGGGAGGATCATGGACCCCATCAATTTCAATTTTCTCTGCGCCGAGCCTGCCGCGCCCAACGGCCGCAGCGTGGGCATCATCGGCGCCGGTCCCTCAGGGCTGGCGGCCACGGGCTACCTGTCCTGCCTGGGGTACCAGGTCGAGGTCTACGACAAGCTCCCCAAGCCCGGGGGGCTCATGCTCTTCGGCATCCCCGGGTACCGCATTCCCAAGGAACGCATCGACCTTGGCGTGCGTCATCTCGAACGCAAGGCGGGCGTTATCTTTCACACCCACACCAAGATCTGCTGCAGCGGCCCTCTGCACGATGAGGAAGGCGATCACTTTTGCCGCGAGATCCTGGGCTTCGGCGATATGGTCAAGAAGCATGACGCCATCATGATCTGCACCGGGTCCTGGCGGTCGCGCAGGCTGGGCATTCCCGGCGAGAGTCTGCCGGGGGTCTTTTCCGGCCTGGAGTTCCTGTTTCCCATCCGCGCCGTGAAATACTGTGCCCCCAACGTGAAGCTGCCCGAAGTCGCGGGCAAGGCCGTGGCCGTCATCGGCGCGGGACATTCGGCCATCGACGTGGTGCATAACGCTATTCATCTCGGCGCGGAGCGGATCTACCACATCTACAGGCGCACCAGCCGCGAGGCGCCCTGCGGCTCTTTCGAGATCGAGCAGCTCAAGGGTATGGGCGCGCAATGGCTGGACCGGGCCACTCCTGTGCGGATTCTGGGCGAGGAGAGGGTCGAAGGTATCGAGATATCGCGGTCCGGACCCAACGGGCCGGAGACGACGGTCCTGCCTGTGGACCTGGTGGTTGCGGCCATCGGGGAGACGGCCACCCCGCCCTTCGCCAAGGAACTGGGCCTGGAAAATGTGCGCAAAGGCGAGGTACGCTGGCTGCACATGACGGCCATTGAAAATGTCTTCGTGGCCGGTGATGCTCTGAGCGGGCCGAGCAAGATCGGCAAGGCCGTGTACAGCGGCCTGCGTGCGGCGCGTTCCCTGGCCAATTGGCTGGATCTCAAGGCGCTGGACCGCTTGGACGCTTATGACTACGACGACCTCGTGACCAACGAGGTCGGGTTCGGGAGGCAGGCATGAGCGGCCAGAAGACTCTCTACATCGACTACAGTCTGTGCATCGGCTGCGAGACCTGCGAATACGTGTGCCGCTTCACCCACGACACCTCGCGCATCCACATGACCCGCACCGTGGACGGTGTCATGGTGCCCCTCTATTGCCTGCACTGCGACAATCCAAAGTGCGCCAACGCCTGTCCGCGTGGCGCCCTGAAAAAGGACAAGGACGGCGCGGTCATCCTGCAGCCCATGCTCTGCCGCGGCTGCCAGACCAAGAACTGCATCCTGGCCTGTCCCCACAGTGCCATGTTTGAGACGGACCGCGGGGTTATGGTCGCCAAATGCGACATGTGCGCCCAGCGCCGCCAGGTCGGCATGGAGCCCGCCTGCGTGGAGATGTGCCCCTGCGAGGCCATCCGCTACGTGGACCGCGACGAAATCCCGTCCCTGGAGACCGAAAAGTCCAGACAGGCCCACCAGAAGGTGCTGGATCATCTGAAGCTGCCGGGAAAGGGGTAGCTG
>CAZQYA010000312.1:0-2750 GCA_964597325.1 uncultured Desulfovibrionaceae bacterium | reverse complement strand
AACGAGTCACCGTGGCCACGGTCCAGCCGGTCAACAGCCGGGCCAAGGAGCTGAAGAAGCGCAGCGGCCACGTCGTCGTCGACGAGTGCCACCGCGCCCCCAGCCGCACCTTCACGGCCGCCGTGACGGCCTTCGACTGCGCCTATTCCCTCGGCCTCTCGGCCACGCCGTACCGCCGCGACGGCCTGACGAGCCTCATCTTCTGGCATCTGGGCGAGATGCACGCCCGCATCGACGGCGAGGACCTTATGGACAGCGGGGCCATCCTGCGCCCGGAGATCCGCATCCGTCCCACGGAATTCTATACCCGGCGCGACCCCACCGAGGAATATCCCCTCATCATCGCCGATCTGGTCGAGGACCCGGACAGAAACGCCCTCATCGCCGACGAGGTGGCGCGGGATCTTGCCGAAGGCGCTGGGACGGCCCTGGTCCTTTCGGACCGCAAGCAGCACTGCCGGGTCTTGCAGGCGCTCCTGGAGGAACGGCACGGCATCCGCGGCGCCCTCCTGACGGGCGACACGCCCCTGCCCGAGCGCAGGCAGCTGGCCGAGCGCATCCGGCAGCGGCGCGAACGCGTCGTCTTCGCCACGGGGCAGCTCATCGGCGAGGGCTTCGACGCCGACAACCTGACCTCCCTGTTTCTGGCCACGCCCGTGAAGTTCAGCGGCCGCCTCATCCAGTACCTGGGCCGCGTCCTGCGGCCGTCCATCGGAAAAGTTCAACCAAAGGTTTATGATTTTGTGGATCGCCGTGTTGGCGTCCTGGACGCGGCCGCCCGGGCGCGGGCGGCGGTTTACGAGGAGATCTTTTCTATTGGAGGGGGTGTGTGAGCGGGTTTCTCTGGCTGTTTTTAACAGGGAATGGTTTTTTTGGATATAAGATCAATAGAAAACGAAGATGGATTGCCGCGATTCGCTCGCAATGATGCATTACAATAATCGCCATTGCGAGGAGTCTTCGACGAAGCAATTCATGCCTTTCATGTATCACGTCAATAGAAAGCAAATTTGGATTGCCACGTTTCGCTCGTGATGAAACGCTGCCATAATCGTCATAACACAAATTATCGAAAGAGCCTGCACGGCATCACTACATTCCTTTTCATCACAACAACGTTCAAAGCTCAGAAAAAGCGCTCCGCAAGCGTGGTCATATAGAACACCTCGAACTCCGCCATCTCCTTGTCTCCCCGCCGCAGCCATTCGGCCAGCCAGGCCGTGCGCAGGGCCAGGGTCCAGGTTGGCAGGTGCTGCAGCAGGCCCGCGCCAAGGAGGCCGTCTGAGCGCAGCGTCTCCAGGAAGGCCCGGGCAAAGGCTCCGTTCAGGGCGTCCTCGTCCTCGCTGCCGACGCAGCCCAGGATCAGGGCCATGTCGTACAGGGCGCACTTGGGGCCGCAGAATTCCCAGTCGATGACAGCCAGGATGTTCTCCCGGCCCCAGATGACGTTCAGGGGGTGCGGGTCGCCGTGGCTGAAGGCCACAGGCAGGTCGCGGCAGTCGGCGAGTTTTCCGTGGATCAGCCCGAAGCCCGGGGCGAGGGGGGCGCCCCCCCCCGGGTGCAGGCGGCGGGCGTCGGCCTCGACGCGCCGGGCATAGGCCGCCAGGTCAAAGGGCGATTCGTCCGTTTCCAGCCCCCGGGCGGCCCGGCGCATGTCCGCCAGGAAGCGGGCCAGGGCTTTACCGCGCCAGGCTTCGCGCCAGTACGTCGCCCTGTCCGGCTCCGTTCCGGCAATGAACGGTGTCAGTTGCCAGTAGCGTTCGCCGCAGGTCTGGATCGGTCCGCCGTCCCTGCCGGCGCAGGGTGCGGCCACGGCCAGGCCTTGTGCCGAAAGATGGGTCAGGCGCGCGGCCATGATGCGCTTTCGGGGCAGGCTTGCCGGGGCAAGCTCCTCAAGCAGGTACAGCCCGCCGCCCGCACGGATCACCATCCGGCCCAGGCAACGCTCGGGGCTCCCCTGGAGCGGGGCGTTCGCCACAACCCCCTCGAACTCCAGGCCCCACAGGGCCGTCACGCCGCGCAGGCCTTCGGGATTCACGGGCGGCCTACCAGTTGCGGTTCACGTAGCGGATGACGAAAAAGGCCAGGATCGCGATGACCACGGTCATGCCGGCAAGGAGCCCGAAAATATCCGTGCTCTTTCCCAGAAAGCGCAGGGCGCCCATGGTCAGAACGCCGACGATGCCGCCGATCCAGAGGAGAGCGCTTGTTTTTTTCTGTTTCATGATTTTTTTGTCATATTTTTGGGAATGATTCCTGATATAAAAGAAGTATCTGCTGTTTTTCCTAAAATCAAGAACAGAGGCAACATGACAGCGCATATGCTGAAAGGAAAGGGCGCCGTCCGTGCAGGATGGCGCCCTTTGTGGATTTCGTCGCGCCGTTTCAGCCGGGTTTATCCTTCTGGGAACGCAGGCCGAAACGGGAATTCCGGAACGGCTACAGGTCGGCCGGCTGTTCCGGGGGCTGGTTGCTCAGGCCCATGGATTCGAGCATGTGGAAGATCAGGGACATGATCATGCCCACCACGGTGCCCAGGGCCATGCCCTTGAGCTGCACCGTGCCGATGGTCACGGCCGTGCCGCTCAGGCCCACGATGAGAACTATCGCAGTGAGGATCAGGTTGGACGGCTTGGAGTAGTCCACCTTGGATTCCACCAGCATCCGGATGCCCGAAGCCGCGATGACGCCGAACAGCAGGATGCAGATGCCGCCCATGACCGGCGTGGGGATGGACTGGATGAAGGCCG
>CAZQYA010000311.1:0-2759 GCA_964597325.1 uncultured Desulfovibrionaceae bacterium | reverse complement strand
TGAGCGTCCTGGTCTTCGCGGGGTCGGCCCAGCTCATCGCCGTGGGCCTGTTCGCCTCAGGCGCTGGCCCTCTGGCCGTCGTCGCCACCACCTTTATCGTCAACCTGCGCCACCTGCTCATGTCCGCGGCCCTGGCCCCCTTCCTGCGGGCCTGGAGCAGAACGCGCCTGGCCCTGTTCGCCTACCAGCTCACGGACGAAACCTTTGCCCTGCACGTCGGCCGGTTCGCCCGGGGCGAAACAGGAGCCACCGAGACTTTCGGCATCAACGTCATCGCCCAATGCGCCTGGGTCGGTGGCACGGTCCTGGGTTTGGCGGCCAGCACCCTCATTACCGACATCAGGCCCATCGGACTGGACTATGCCCTGCCGGCCATGTTCATCGCCCTGCTCCTCGGCCAGCTCAAATCCCGGACGCATCTGGCCGTGGCCGTGGTCGCGGGCGTGCTGTCCACGGCCCTCATGTTCGCGGGGCTCGGCCAAAGCCACGTCCTGGGGGCAACCGTCATCGCCGCAACCTTTGGCCTCGGAGTTCACACATGGACCAGCAGACGATCTTCCTGACCCTTCTCGGCATGATGGCCGTGACCTACATCCCGCGCGCCCTGCCCGTTCTAGCCCTGTCCCGGCGTGCCCTGCCCGAAACCGTGATCCGCTGGCTGGGCTTCATTCCCGTAGCCGTGCTCTCAGCCATGCTGCTGCCCTCCCTGGTGGCTCCGGAAAAGGCCCTGGACTTCTCATCAGACAACATCTTCCTGTGGGCGGCCCTGCCCACCTTCCTGGTCAGCTGGAAAACCAGAAGCTTCGTCGGCGCCGTAGTCACGGGCATGGCCTGCGTGGCTCTGGGCCGGCTTCTGTAGGAGAAACGACATGAAAACAATCGGAATTCTCGGCGGCATGAGTTGGGAGTCAACGCAGCATTACTACCGGCTGATCAACGAAGGTGTTCGCCATCGACTGGGCGGCCTGAACTCGGCGCGCATCCTGCTCGCGAGCGTCAATTTCCAGGATGTTGCGCCGAACATGAAAGCGGAAAAATGGGACGAGGTGGCCGCGGTCCTGTGCGACCACGCCCTGCGCCTGGAACGGGCCGGGGCGGATTTCCTGGTCCTGGCCACCAACACCATGCACAAGCTCGCCCCACGCATCCAGGACGCCGTGTCCATGCCCCTGCTGCACATCGCCGACGCCACGGCCTCGGTCATCCGCGGCATGGGGCTGAACACCGTCGGCCTCCTCGGCACCCGCCACACCATGGAGGAGGACTTCTATACCGCACGGCTGGCGGCGCACGGCATCAGCCCACTGATCCCGGAAAATGCCGCGGAACGCGAAGAGGTGGACCGCATCATCTTCGAGGAGCTCTGCAGAGGGCGCATCCTCGATGCGTCGCGCAGTACCTACGAACGCATCATCGCACGCCTGGCCGACCGCGGCGCCGGAGCCGTGATCCTCGGCTGCACGGAAATCGGTCTGCTCGTCTCGGACGGACCCGTACCCCTCATCGACACCACCGCCGTTCATGCCGGGGCCGCCGTGGACCTGGCCCTGGACGACACCAAGGAGAAGCCATGAACTTCCGCTTCACGAACCGCATCCAGAACACCCCGAAATCCTTCATCCGCGAGATCCTGAAGGTCACCCAGGACCCGAGCATCATCTCCTTTGCCGGCGGGCTGCCCAACCCGGGCCTCTTTCCCATAGAGGAACTGCAAGAGGCCGCCCGCGAGACCCTGGCAACCGCCGGAACACGCGCCCTGCAGTACTCCACCACCGAAGGCCACGCCGAGCTGCGCGCCTGGATCGCCGCCCGCTACGCCCGCCGCGGCGTGACCGTAGACCCGGACCAGGTGCTCATCACCACTGGCTCCCAGCAGTGTCTGGACCTGCTGGGCAAGCTCTTCATCGAAAAAGACGACGAGGTCGTCCTGGAACGCCCGAGCTACCTGGGCACCATCCAGGCCTTCACCATGTTCGAGCCGCGCTTCGTCACCGTGGACCTGGAACAGGATGGCCCCAACCTGGAACAGGTCGAGACCCTGCTGGCCACGGGGCGGCCAAAACTCTTCTACGCCGTGCCCAACTTCCAGAACCCCACGGGCCTGACCTCCTCGCGAGCCAAGCGCGAGGCCTTGGGCGAGATAATGCGCAGGCATCCGGAGACGATCTTCATCGAGGACGACCCCTACGGCGCGCTGCGCCTCGAGGGCGAGCACCACAAACCTCTCTATGCCTACACCGAAGGCCGCAGCGTCATGCTCGGCTCCTTCTCCAAGATCACGGTGCCCGGCTTCCGCCTGGGCTGGATGGTGGCCCCGCCCGAGATCATCCGCCTGGCCGTCAAGGCCAAGCAGGCCGCGGACCTGCACTCCTCGACCTTCAACCAGTTCGTCATCGCCGAGTATCTGAAGCGCCACTCCATCGACGACCACATCGCCCGCATCACCGAGCGCTACGGCGCCCAGGCCCGGGCCATGGTCGCAGCCCTGGATCGCGAGATCCCGGCCGGGGTGTCCTTCACGCGCCCCGAAGGCGGCATGTTCTCCTGGGTCACCCTGCCCGCAGGCAGGGGCTCGTGCATGGACCTCTTCAACCTGGCCATCGAACAGAAAGTCGCCTTCGTGCCGGGCATGCCCTTCTACACCGACGGCACCGGCCAGGACACCCTGCGCCTTAATTTCTCCAACGCCTCCGAGGCGACCATCGACGATGGCATCACCCGCCTATGCCGGTGCATGAAGGATTTCCTGAACGCGTCCT
>CAZQYA010000310.1:0-2773 GCA_964597325.1 uncultured Desulfovibrionaceae bacterium | reverse complement strand
CGCAATCAGTTCGAGGTCTTGCTGTTCCATAGGATGTCTCCTTAGCGTTATGGTTATATCCTCATGCCCGCCCTGCGAACACCTTCCAGTCGGGCTCATCCTCCGTCATGAGAAGCAGGTTCTTCTGCCGGGACGCGTGCCCAGACTCCATGACCACCTGCGAGGTCTTCATTCCGAGCAGTTCGGCGACATATTCCATCAACGCGTTGTTAGCCTTGTTGTCAACTGCCGGGGCCCGCAACCTGATTTTCAGGTAGTCCCCATACATCCCCGCCAGTCCGGTCTTCTTCGCTCCGGGCTGAACCCAGAGACTGATCCGCCAGCCCCCGGATTTTGCCGGAACGGCATAGATCGGTCGGTCGCTCACCCTGCCGCCCTAGAACATCATCTGAGCCATGAGTCGCGCCATGAAGACCTGCACGAACTTGATGGCCAGGACCACGATGAAGGGCGAAAAATCAATCCCGCTGAAATACGTGAACGGCAACCACCGACGGATTCGGTAGAACACCGGCTCCGTCAGGGTGCGGATACCCCGCACGATGGGGTTGTAGGGATCGGGATTGATCCAGGACATGACCACCGAGGCGATGACAACCCAGAAATATAAACTCAGCACGCTGTCTACGACATAGAAGACAGCCGCAAAAAGACTGGAAAAAACGGGCATGAAGCCTCCCTTATATTTCTTCCCGCGCCGTGTTGGCGCGGGATACTCTGCACGCGCCGATGGCGCAAGCGTTAATCGATTATCTCGCAAAAACCCCTTTCAAACCATTGCCGCAGTTCATGGAAACTGTCCACATGGAGTTGGGCGGACAGGCCCGGATTGCGGTAGGCCCAGAACGGAACCCCTGCCCTGATGGTGGTCTCCTGATCCACGGACGAATCGCCGAGGTAGGCCATCTTCATTGCAGACATGTCCCAGGCTTCGACGATACGCTTGAGTCCTTCGGGATCGGGCTTGGGACGGGCCACCTTGGCCGCCGTCATCACGGGATCGAAGTAGCGGACCAGGTCAAAGCGCTCCAGCAACAGTTCCATGGAATTTTTGCGATTGGTGTTCACGGCCATGCGCACCCCACGCTTCTCAAGGCTCTCCAACAGCTCGAAGAGCCCCGGCTCGGGGATCATGCGCTCTATGAAGTCCGCATAGGTCATGTGGCCCTGGACCTCGGCGGCCCGGCCACGAAGTTCCGGCGGAATGATGCGGGCCATGGACGCATCCACGGTATGCATGAACACGTATTCCTCGTCCTCGGGCCCCATGGGCTCAAGACCCAGTGTCTGCAGGATGTGGTTGTAGAAATGCCGGTTCACGTCGCGGGAGTCGAAAAGGACTCCGTCGCAGTCGAAAACCACTCCACGGATGCGGCTCATGTCGAAACGGCGGGTGCGGCCCGCATCGGAATGCATGTCTATTCCATGGCCTCCGGAAAATACTGCCCGGCCAGTTCGCGCAACTTGAACTTCTGAATCTTACCACTGGCAGTCATGGGATATTCATCAAGGAATTTGATGTACTTAGGGACCTTGTAGCGGGCGATCTTGCCCCGGCAGAAATCGCGGATATCCTCGGGCCCGAAGTCGAAACCCTCCTTGGGAATCACAAAGGCGCCGACCTCTTCACCGTACTTGCGGCTGGGGACACCCACCACCTGTACATCCTTGATGCCCTCCATGCGGTACAGGAACTCCTCGATCTCACGCGGGTACACGTTCTCGCCGCCGCGAATGATCATATCCTTGAGGCGGCCGGTGATGGTCAGGTAACCATCCTCATCCATGGTGCCCAAATCCCCGGAATGCAGCCACCCGTCGGGATCGATGGCCTGGGCCGTGGCGTCGGGATTGTTGTAGTAGCCTTCCATGACGTTGTACCCACGGCAGCAGACCTCGCCCTGAACACCCGCAGGCACGCTCTCACCCGTTTCCGGGTCCACCACGCGCACCTCGATCTCGGGCATGGCGCGGCCCACGGTCTGGGTGCGTTGCTCGATGGAGTCATTGACCCTGGTCTGCGTCATGACCGGGGAGGCCTCTGTCAGCCCGTAGCAGATGGTGATGTCCTTCATGTTCATGACATCGATGACCTTCTCCATGACGGGAACCGGACAGGGTGAACCCGCCATGATGCCCGTACGCAGTGAGGAAAAATCGTAACGCGGGAAGGAGCGATGCTCCAGAACCGCGATAAACATGGTCGGCACCCCGTAGAGGGCCGTGCACTTTTCCTCCTCCACCGAGGCAAGGACCAGGAGCGGGCTGAACCCCTCGAGGATGACCAGAGTGGATGCGTGGCTCACGGCGGCCAGAACACCCAGAACGCACCCGAAGCAATGGAACAGCGGCACCGGCAGGCAGACGCGGTCCTTGTGGGTGAACCCCTGGTTTTCCCCGATCCAGAAGCCGTTGTTGCCGATGTTGTAATGAGTCAGCATGACGCCCTTGGGAAAACCGGTGGTGCCGGAAGTGTACTGCATGTTGACCACGTCGTGGGGAGCGAGGCTGGCCTGCCGGGCACGGTAGTCCTCCTCGGTGGTCACGCGGCTCAGGGCCAGGAGCTCAGGCATCGAGTACATGCCCCGATGCTTCTCCTGCCCCAGAAAGAAAACCCTCTTGAGATCCGGGAATTTCTCGCTGCGCAGGTAGCCGCGCTCCTGTGTCTTGAGCTCCGGCACCAGGTCGTAGACGGTCTGCACGTAGTCCGTGTCACGAAAGGAGTCGATGAGCAGGATGTTCTCGCACTCGGACTGCTTGAGCAGGTATTCGA
>CAZQYA010000309.1:0-2794 GCA_964597325.1 uncultured Desulfovibrionaceae bacterium | reverse complement strand
CTCGCTCATGACCGGCAGGACCGGGATGCCCGTATCCTTGCTCACGCGCCGGCACACGGCCTCCAGATCGTCGCCGATGAGGCCGACGATGCAGGTCGAGTAGACAAAGGCGGCCTTGGGGCCGTGCAGACTGATGAGTTCGCGCAGGGACGCCTCGAGCTTCTTTTCGCCGCCGAAAATGACGTCCGTCTCCTGCAGATCCGTGGAAAAGCTCAGGCGATGCAGCTGAGGGCCCGAGGAGATGGCGCCGCGGATGTCCCAGGTGTAGGTGGCGCAGCCGATGGGGCCGTGCACCAGATGCAGGGCGTCGGCGATGGGGTAGAGCACCACCCGCGAGCCGCAGAACACGCAGGCGCGCTGGCTGACCGCGCCGGCCAGGCTCGGGCGGTTGCAGGCGATGGCGAAGGGCTCTTCGCCGATGCGGTGGACCTGGCTCTTTCGTTCTTCAAGAATGCTCTTGCTCATGGTGTGCTCCTTGGTGCGGCCGTTGCGGGCCTGCTTCTCTGTCGGCTCTCGTGCCCCCGATCCCGCTCCGGTTGAAAGGGAGGTGCGACCTGGCGGGACCGGGGGACGAAATTTCGTCGTTTGGCTTTAGCCGATGGAATACTCGGCGCAGGGCTCGCCTTCCTCGATGCCGTCCAGGATGGCGTCGATGGCCTCTTCGCTGTTCACGCCGCCGAACCACCAGTTGTCGGGCTGGACGACCATGACCGGACCCTTTTCACAGAACTTCATGCAGCCCGTGGCCGTGATCAGGATGTCCAGGCCCCGGGCCAGGATCTCCTCTTCGAGGTACTGCAGGAAACCGTCGGTCTGCTTGAAGCAGACGCCCTTGGGATCGCCGCCGACCCGAAAACTCTGACATACGAGAATCTGTCTCTCAGGGATTGCCATTTTAAACTCCAATATATTGAAATACTATATTCATGCCTTGCCGGAATAGAGCTGTCGGACCAGGCTCAGGACAAAGCCCTCGGCCTCGATGACCGTGATGCCGCTGGCGGACAGGATATCCAGGGGCTTGCTGCCCACGCCCGCCACCAGCAGGTAGGCGCAGTCCGAAAGGATCTCGGCCACCCCTTCCCATCGGGCGTCGCCCGAACCCGGCTCGGGAGCCGGGCGCGTGCCGATCAGGCCGACAAAACCCTCGTCGTTGTCGTAGATCCTGAATTCCCGGGCATGGCCGAGATGCATGTCCACGGTCTTGCCGGAACTGCTGGCCACGGCCACCAGGGGGCGTTTTCCTCGGGGGGGTGCGAAAGTCATGGTCATCTCCTTGGCGGGCGGCGGGCCGGGCCCACCGCCCTGAAGCCTAGTACACGAGTTCGAATTTCTGCTCGGGCGCGTCGCGGTCCGTGCGGGTCAGGAGCAGGTCCAGAATCCGGGTCGGCGGATGCAGGGCGCCCTTGTACCCCAGGGTGGGGAAATACTGGTGCCCCACGCGGTCCAGGATGGGGAATCCCCAACGCAGGAAGGGAATGTCCTCGTCGCGGGCGATGTACTTGCAGTAGGTGTTGCCGATGATCAGATCCACGGGCTCGTTCTTGATCCACTGGTGCAGCAGGAACATGTCCCCGCCGGCCTTGACGTTGGGCGTGAACCCGGCCTCAGCCGTGATCTCCCTGATGCGCTTCTCGAACTTGGAGCCGGACGTTCCGGACACGATGTGCACGGGCTTCATATCCAGATTGACCAGAAACTCGGTCATGGAGATGAGCTGATCCGGATCACCCACCAGGGCCACCTTCTTACCGTGGAAATACTGGTGCATGTCGGAAATGAGGTCCACGAGCTGCCCGCGCTCGAAAGCGACCGTGTCGGGCACGGTGGTGCCGCCGACCATGCGCAGGGTGTCGATGAAGCGGTCCGTGGCCTTGAGCCCGAAGGGCATGTCCAGGACGGAACAGGGCACCTTGCACTTGGTGTCGAGCCAGCGGGCCGCATCGGCCGAACACCATTCGCCCAGGGCCAGGGTGCCGATAGCGTCGCCGGCGGCCTTCAGATCCTCGATGGAGGTCCCGCCTTCCGGGAACATCTTGTACTCGCCCGTCAGCGCACCGTTGAGCACGCCGGAAGTGTCGGGAAAGAGGATGATGTTGAGGCCCATGAGGGCGGCCAGGCGCTTGACCTCTTCCATGTCGGCCGGTTCGACCCAGCCCGGGATGATGTTGATGCGGCCGTTCTTCCTGCCGGTCTTCTCGGCAAAGCCCTGAGCGATGCCCTTGACCATGTTGGAGAAGCCCGTGACGTGGGAGCCGACGTAGCTCGGGGTGTTGGCGTAGA
Source organism: uncultured Desulfovibrionaceae bacterium (assembly GCA_964597325.1). Lineage (GTDB taxonomy): Bacteria > Desulfobacterota > Desulfovibrionia > Desulfovibrionales > Desulfomicrobiaceae > Desulfomicrobium. The sequence goes on along the minus strand of CAZQYA010000309.1, from coordinate 511 downwards.
TGACGTGCTTGCCGGCCGGGACCTTGCCGGCCTTGATGGCCTTGTCGGTCATCTGCGGCAGGTCGTCGCCGATGGTCTCGGACAGGCAGGTCGTGTGCACGGCGATGACGTCGGGCTCGTAGACCGTGAAGATGTTGTCGATGGCCGTGACCAGGTTGGCGCCGCCGCCGAAGACCGATGCGCCCTCGGTGAAGGAGCTGGTGGCCGCGGAAATGGGCTCCTTGTAGTGCCGGGTCAGGGCACTGCGATGGTAGGCGCAGCAGCCCTGGGAGCCATGGGAGTGTGGCAGGCATCCGTGGACGCCCAGGGCCGCGTACATGGCGCCGATGGGCTGGCAGGTCTTGGCCGGATTAATGGTCAGGGCGCTGCGTTCCTTGATGTCGGTAGGTGTATGTCGAAGTAGCATGACTATATCCTCATTATTCCCAGACGTAGGTGGCTGAGAGTTCCGGGTTCTCCTGCCAGGGCGCCTTCATGTAGCCCCAGACCCTGCTGTTCACGAGACGATCGA
>CAZQYA010000308.1:0-2796 GCA_964597325.1 uncultured Desulfovibrionaceae bacterium | reverse complement strand
TGAGCAACCCCTTGCGGTCCGCGAACGGGCCGTTCTCGCGGCGGTGCTCCACGATATTGGCGGCCAGGACCGGCCCCAGGCCGGCCACGCGCGTCAGCAGTTCGGGGCTGGCCGTGTTCACGTCCACGCCGACCTGGTTGACGCAGGACACGACAACGTCGTCGAGGCTCTTCTTCAGGGCGGTCTGGTCCACGTCGTGCTGGTACTGGCCCACGCCGATGGACTTGGGATCGATCTTGACCAGCTCGGCCAGGGGGTCCATGAGCCGGCGACCGATGGACACGGCGCCGCGATAGGTCAGGTCCAGGTCCGGAAACTCGCGCCGGGCGGCCTCGGAGGCGGAATAGACCGAGGCCCCGGCCTCGTTGACCAGGATGACGTCCACCTCAGCCGGCAGCCCGAGGCCGCGCACGAACTCCTCGGTCTCGCGGCCGCCCGTGCCGTTGCCCACGGCCACGGCCTGCACGCTAAATTCCTGCACCAGGCCGCGGATGACCTTCGCGGCCTTCTCGGCCTGCCCCTTGCCGCCCACGGGAAAAACGGTCCGCCACTGCATGAGCCCGCCCTGCTCGTCCAGGCAGGCGAGCTTGGCGCCGGTTCGCAGGCCCGGGTCCACGGCCAGGACGCGGCGCTGACCCAGAGGCGGGGCCAGCAGCAGTTCGCGCAGGTTGGCGGCGAACACGGCGATGGCTTCGGCGTCGGAACGGCCCTTGAGCTCGCCCCACAACTCCGTCTCCAGGGACGGCGCCAGAAGCCGGGCATAACCGTCGGCCATGGCCTGGCGCACAATCTCGCTGCAGGGCCCCTTGGGGATGGGGAAAAGGCGGCCCAATTTTTCCAGGGCGTCGTCGGGATCGGGTCGCAGGGACAGGGAGAGGACCTTTTCGCGCTCGCCGCGCAGCATGGCCAGAATGCGGTGCCCCGGCGCCGTGCGGGCCGTCTCCCGCCAGTCGAAATAATCGCGGTACTTCTGCCCGTCCTCGTCCCTGCCCTTGCGCACGGACGAGACGATGACCGCTTTGGCGGCGAACAGGGCGCGCATGCCCTCGCGGCAGCGCCGCTCCTCGCTCACGGTTTCGGCGATGATGTCCCGCGCGCCGGCCAGGGCGGCGTCGGCATCCGGCACGTCCTTGCCCGGATCGACGAACGCGGAGGCCGCGCCCACAGGGTCCGGCACGCCGGACAGGATCTTCCGGGCCAGAGGCTCCAGGCCACGCTCCCGGGCCATGGTCGCGCGGGTGCGCTTCTTGGGACGGTACGGCAGGTAGACGTCCTCCAGGGCGGCCAGGGTCCCGGCCCCACGGACGGCCTGTTCCAGTTCCCCGGTCAGCAGCTCGCGCTCGGCCAGGCTGCCCAGGATGGCCTGCCTGCGCTTTTCGAGCTCCCGCCCCGCCTCCAGGGCGTCGCGCACACTCTGGATGGCCACCTCGTCGAGGCCTCCGGTGCGCTCCTTGCGGTAACGGGCGATGAACGGCACGGTGCCGCCCTCGTCCAGGAGCGCGGCCACGCTCTGGACCTGACTGAGAGGAATGGCGCATGCGGCGCCGACGCGTTTATACAGTTCCGTTTCCGGCATTATTGTCTCCCTGTGCGTTCGTTGCGGAATACATGCCCTAATGGCGCAGGCCGCCGAGGGCAATCCCCGCGAGCCGCTTGTTCCGGCAAAGGTCGTACGGGTCGACAGTCCCTAAGCGGTTGTGTACCCAATGCAGAGGCCCGGCGCCTTTCCCTTTCACGACACAAGGAGCAACACTCATGAACGCAATGGAAAACCTCGTCCGCAAGGGCATCGACCGCGAGCCGCCCCAGAACAGAATACTGGGCATCGGCGGCAGCCCGAGAAAGGCCGGGAACTCCGACACCATCCTCAAATTCATGCTGGGCGGCGCAGCCAAGCACGACATCGAGACCCACGACGTGCATCTGAGGGACGTGACCTTCCAGGGCTGCGTCGGGTGCGAGCGTTGCCGAAGGGACAAGGTCTGCACCGGCCTGACAGACGGCATGTCCTTCCTGTACCCGGACATCCTCGAATCGCGCGGCCTCATCCTGGTCTCGCCCACCCACAATTACAACGTCACGGCCTGGATGAAGGCCTTCATCGACCGCCTCTACTGCTTCTACAATTTCGACCGCGAATGCCCGCGCGGCTGGTCGAGCCGCCTGGCCGGACAGGGCCGCAAGGCGGTCATCGCCGCCATTTGCGAACAGGTCGACGCCAAGGATATGGGCTTCACCGTGGACGCCATGCGCCTGCCCCTGGAGGCTCTGGGATACGAAATTGTTGGCGTACAGACCGTATTCAAGGTCTTCGAGCGGGGCAAGGTCAAGGAAGACAACGAGGCACTCCTCGAAGCCGAGCAACTCGGGTCGAACCTGGCCGAGGCCCTGCTGCGCTGAACCCGGACACGGCGCACCGCAAAGGTACCGTTTCAAAATAACGGCATACTCAACCACCCCATGAGGTGCAGAGAAACGCAGATGATGGACCCCGCGGCAATGCGAGGCGTCATCCGCAGCAGCCCGTTCATGCGCGTGGCCCTGTACGACGGGGATACGCAAAACGTGCCGTAAGAAAGGACCCACGGGGTCGATGTCTGGAAAATCGAAGTACTGGAGATGACGGGCAAGAGGTCGTGACGCCATGGGCTGTACCGGGGCGGATGTCTACATCCGCCCCGCCCCGCTGGAAAACGCCGGAAAATCTTACGAGGCTGTCCCGAAAAACGCGCACCGACTCAAGCTGGCCCGGATAAGCAACGCCTGTCATCTCGTGTGCGACAGACACGTTTGCGA
>CAZQYA010000307.1:0-2832 GCA_964597325.1 uncultured Desulfovibrionaceae bacterium | reverse complement strand
TTAGCGCCCTCCACCCCTTGAGGAGCCCGAAGCACCCCGCCAGCATCATGTCGCCGCCCGGCGCCAGAAACTCGACCTTGGCGTCGGCCAGCAGCGCCCGCCTGGGGCCCAGGACCACGGTGCGCGCAAAGCCTTCGGGCAGGTCCGGTACGGTCACGCAGCCGTGCCCACCGTCGTCGAAGACCTCGGCGTTGCCGAGCTCTCCCCGTCGGAAGCGGGCCAGATGATCCAGGAGCTTGGTCTGATCCAGATAGCCGGTGTGATGCTCGTACACGCCCATGACCCTCTGGCCGAGGACCAGGAAGGCGATGGTGTGGCTGTTGCCGACATTGAGCACCAGCACCCCTTCGGAGCCTGCGCTCCGTTCCACGCCGGGATCGAAGAGGGCTCCGAGCAGGGCCGCGGCCCCGGTGTCGGCCACCATGCCCACGCCTATGGAGTGGCGCAGACAGGCCAGCCGGGTCATTTCCTCGGGTGGCTCGGCGTAGAGCAGGCGATGCACGTCCCCGCCGTCCTCGTTCATGAAACGCTCCCAGTAGGCGAAGCGGGAAATCCGGTTGCTCTTACCAGGATGGAAGCCGTGATCCTGCACACAGGCCAGAACCATGTCCGGCTGGGACAAGCCGGCGTGCTGCAGCAGGCCGCGCCAGAAACCGGGGTCGAAATCCGTCAGCAGCACCTGCGAGGCGTCCAGGGCGGGCACCGAGGTGATGGCGATGCCGTGGTCGCGCACCCGGTCCAGGTCATCGCCCAGGGCCAGCGCGGCCTCGGGAGAGGCGCTGACCTTGAGGCCGGCGTCCTGATGGGCCTTGACCGCGCGCCAGAAACCGCCGCCCATGTTCGAGCCGTAGAGGTGGATATTCCTGCCGGCCGCCGTGAGTTCGCGGATGCGGGCCGCCACGACTCTGGCCGGCGAGGGAAGGATGAACTTGGGGCAGTTCTCCAGCTCCAGTCCTTCCTGGTACAGCAGCACGTCCTGGGTACCGCTGCCGATATCGAGAATAAGACAAGTTGTGCTACTCAATCTATGCTCCTTGAGGCGAAAATATGCACACTGAATGCTGTCGAAAATGAGCAATATTCTGGGGTATTCAGGGAAAAGCTCGTACTCCTTTTTATACCCGAGGTCCAGAAACCCGCATCCAGCACATGAAAAAAAGGCCCGGCTCCGGGCATGGAAATGCCGGAACCGGGCCGCCAATACGCGTCCGTCCGATCAGGACCTGAAAACGAGGGTTCCGCCCTCTTCGTCCACGACAAGGTTCTGCCCGTCATGCAGGCGACCGCCGATGATCTCGCGGGCCAGGGGGGTCTCGATGCGCTGCTGCAAATAGCGCAGGAGGGGCCGCGCGCCGTAGACCGGGTCGTAGGCCTCGCGGGCGATGAACTCCTTGGCACCGGGTGTGAGCGTGATAGTGATCTTGCGCTCCTCGAGCCGCGCCTGGAGATTGCCCATGAGCAGGTCGATGATGCGCATGATCTGTTCGACCAGAAGCGGCTTGAAAAGCACGATCTCATCCACCCGGTTCAGGAACTCGGGGCGGAAGTGGCTGCGCAGCACGCCCATGACCCCGTCGCGCACGCCCTCGCGCAGCTCGCCGGTCTCGCTGATGCCTTCAAGGAGCATGGGAGAACCGATGTTCGAAGTCATAATGATGATGGTGTTCTTGAAATCCACGGTTCGTCCGTGGCTGTCCGTCAGCCGCCCGTCGTCCAGAATCTGCAGGAGCACGTTGAAGACATCGGGATGTGCCTTCTCGATCTCGTCGAAAAGCACCACGCTGAAGGGCTTGCGCCGCACGGCCTCGGTCAGCTGTCCGCCTTCGTCGTATCCGATGTAGCCGGGAGGTGCGCCGATGAGCCGGGCCACGGTGTGCTTTTCCATGTATTCGCTCATGTCCAGACGGACCATGTTCTCCTCGGTATCGAAGAGGCTCTTGGCCAATGTCTTGCAAAGCTCGGTCTTGCCCACGCCCGTGGGACCCAGGAACATGAAGGAGCCGATGGGGCGCTGCGGGTTCTTGAGCCCCGCCCGGGCGCGCAGCACCGCGTCGGCCACGGCCTGCACGGCCTCGTCCTGGCCGATGACGCGTTCGTGCAGGATGTCGGCCAGCTTGAGGAGCTTTTCGCGCTCCCCTTCCACCAGCTTGGCCACAGGGATGCCCGTCCATTTGGAAATGATGGACGCCACGTCGTCGGGACCAACCTCCTCGCGCAGCAGCCGCGGTTCGTTCTGATCGCCGCCGGACAGCTCCGCAAGCTTCTTCTCCAACTCCGTCAGTCGGCCGTACTTGAGCTCCGCGGCCCTGTTCAGGTCGTATTCGCGCTCGGCCTTGGCAATAGCCTCCTTGGTGGCTTCCAGATCCTTCTTAAGCTGACTTATCTCATCGATGCCACTCTTCTCGCGCTCCCACTGGGCGCGAAGGCCCGTTTGGGTCTCTTTGAGTTCGGCCAATTCCTTCTCGAGCTTTTCCAGGCGCTCGCGGGACGCCGCGTCGCTTTCACGCTTCAGTGCTTCGCGTTCGATCTCGAGCTGCATGATCTTTCGGTTGATCTCGTCCAGTTCCGTAGGCAGGGAGTCGATTTCCGTACGGATCATGGCCGCAGCCTCGTCGATGAGATCAATTGCTTTATCAGGGAGTTGGCGATCCGAGATGTACCGGTTGGACAAGGTCACCGCCGTGACCAGGGCCGAGTCGGAGATGCGCACGCCGTGATGCACCTCAAAACGCTCACGCAGGCCGCGCAGGATGGAAATGGCGTCCTCGACGCTGGGCTCGTTCACCAGCACGGGCTGGAAGCGGCGCTCCAGGGCCGGGTCCTTCTCGATGT
>CAZQYA010000306.1:0-2837 GCA_964597325.1 uncultured Desulfovibrionaceae bacterium | reverse complement strand
GTGCCGGCTCAGACTTGTCAGGATGGCCGCCAGATCCCCGCTGCGCTCCAGCACCGGGCCCGAGGTGGACACCAGGTTCACGCCCAGTTCGCTGGCCATGATCTGGGCCAGGGTGGTCTTGCCGAGCCCCGGATTACCATACAGCAGGCAGTGGTCCAGATGCTGTCCGCGCTCCCTGGCCGCCTGGAGATAGATCTTCAGATTGCCGCGGACATCCTCCTGGCCGATGAAATCGTCCAGGGTGTGTGGTCTGATATGCTCTTCGGCCGGATGCTGAACCATACTATTTTGTCGCAAAAATTTTGAGGGCCTTGCGGATGGCGCTTCCTGCGTCCAGATCCGGTTCCGAGTCGAACACAGTTCTGACCACCTCGTCCACCTCATGCCGGCTGTAGCCCAGAGAAACCAGAGCCGCCGCGCAATCGGACTCCGCCGTTACCGCCGGCGCGACGCGACCGGGCGCCAGGGAGGCGGAGGCCACGAGCTTGTCCTTGAGATCCAGCAGCAGACGCTTGGCCGTCTTGGCCCCGATGCCGGGCACCCGGGTCAAGGCAGCCACGTCTTCCCTGGCGATACATGCCGCCAGCTCCGAAGGCGCATAACACCCGAGCATGGCCAGGGCGGTCCTGGGTCCGAGCTTGGGCGCGGCCAGCAGGGTCTCGAAGGCGTCACGCTCTTCCCAGGTCGCAAAACCATACAGGATCAGAGCATCCTCGCGGACCAGGGTATAGGTGAAAAGCCGCGCGGCATCACCCGCTCCGGGCAACGAGGCCAGCCCGCCCGTTGTCATATGGACCTGGTAGCCCACCCCGCCGGATGTCAGCAGGATGCACGCGTCCTCATCCCGGCGCAAAACGGTCCCTTCGAGATATGCGATCATGGAGAGAGGCTATAGACGAGTTGCGCCTGATTGGCCAGACGTCGATGCGTGCACGGCGGCCATAAACCTGAAATGGTTCAGATGGCAGATGGCCAGGGCCAGGGCGTCGCCGGCGTCCTCGGCCCAGTCGGGTTTCACGCCAAGGAGCTGCCCGACCATAAACGACACCTGGCTCTTTTCGGCCCGACCCGCGCCCACCAGCGACTTCTTGACCAGGGTGGGCTCGTAGCCGAAGACCTCGACGCCGCGCACCCCGCATGCAGCCAGAACCGCACCGCGCGCCTGGCCGAGCTTCAGGGCCGAGGCGGAATTGCGGGCAAAAAAAACATTCTCCACGGCCACAGCCTGCGGAGAATGCTTTTCCAAAAGTTCCGTGATGCGCGAAAACATGAGCCCCAGCCGGGTGCTCATGGCCTCTTCCGCAGGCCGGACCACCCCCGCCTCCACCAGAGACAGCACCCCGGAACGCTCAAGCACCAAGCCGTAGCCCATGCAGCGCGATCCGGGATCCACGCCCAGAATGATGCGTTCACCGGCCATGGTCCCGGCTTACATCTCCGCCAGCAGTTCCGGGGGGAGCTCGAAATTGGCGTAGACATTCTGCACGTCGTCGTTGTCATCCAGGGCGTCGTAGAGCCTGAGGACCTTGCGGCCCGTCTCCACGTCGACGGCCACGGTGTTCTGGGGAATGAAGTTCAATTCGGCGCTCACGATCTCGAAGCCGGCAGCCTCGAAAGCGGTCCGGGCGGTGTGGAAATCCTCCACCGCGCACTGCACCTGCCAGGAGTCATCGTCATCGAGCACGTCCTCGACGCCGGCTTCCAGGCCCACTTCCAGGAGCTGATCCTCCGTGTACTTCTTGTCGAAGGAAAAGACGCCCTTCTTGTCGAACATCCAGGCCACGCAGCCGGCCGCACCCATGGAGCCGCCGCCCTTGCTCAGGATGTGACGCACCTCGGCCACGGTCCGGTTCTTGTTGTCCGTGACGGCCTCGATAAGGATGGCCACGCCGCCGGGGGCATACCCTTCGTACATGATCTCTTCCAGGGCCTCGGAAGCCAGCTCGCCCGTGCCCTTCTTGATAGCCGTCTCGATCTTGTCCTTAGGGAGGTTCACGGCCTTGGCCGCCTCGACAGCCGCGCGCAGGCGGGCGTTCATGTCCGGATCACCGCCGCCCTTGGCAGCCAAAATGATTTCCTTGCTCACTTTGGTGAACATCTTGCCACGTTTTGCATCCTGGCGCCCCTTGCGGTGCTGGATGTTCTTCCATTTACTGTGTCCTGCCATAAATCCTCCAGAAAAAGTTATGCGGGCAAGTCCTCGGGGGGAGCGGAGACAAACCCCAGGCCCAAAATGAATATTTCCTTGCTCTCCGCCCGACTGCTCTTGGGCTTGAACATGGCGACCTTGGCGAAACGCCCCTTCAGGGACTTTACAAAGGCCTGCACGTCGGGCCCCTCGAAGACCTTGGCGATGAAGGTCCCGCCCGCCGCAAGCCACTCCTCGGCCACGCCGAAAGCCTCCTCAACCAACTGGATGGAGCGGGCCTGGTCCGTAAACTTCGATCCGGTGGTTTTGGGAGCCATGTCGCTCATGACAACGTCAAAAGGAGCCAGGACATGCAGATGCCCGAGAAATTCGGGCGAACGGGCGAAGATATCTTCCTGCAGGAACGTGACCTGTTCCGGAAAAACCGTATCCGGCATGTTCAGATCGATGCCCAGGACCCGCCCCTTTTCGCCGACGCGTTCGGCGGCGTACAAGGTCCAGGAACCGGGACAGGCGCCGAGGTCGAGGACCTTCTGGCCGGGGCGCAGGAACTTGTACGCCTTGTCCATCTCCTGAAGCTTGTATACGGAGCGGGCAGGATACTTGTCCTGTTTAGCCTTCTTGAAATAGTAATCGCGGTATTGTTTCATGCTTTCATGACCGGGGCAGCATCCCGACCACCCAAGCG
>CAZQYA010000305.1:0-2847 GCA_964597325.1 uncultured Desulfovibrionaceae bacterium | reverse complement strand
CGGCATGGGCGAAGGGGATGAGTTCGCGCCAGTAGGCGTCGCGCCAGCGTTCCAGGGATTCCCGGCGCCTGCGCACTTCGGCCTCTATTTCTGCAGGGCCCATGGCCTGGAGGTCCACGGCCTTCATGCCTTCGCTGTCTCCGAGCATCCCGGGGAGGATGTGCCCTTCGATCCTGCGGCGCAGTTCCAGCAGGTTTTCGTGGCTGCGCGTCAGGCTCAGGTACCAGGGGCGCTTGTCGCGTTCGTTCCAGCCTGCCGCGTCGGCGGTCCGGGCGAGAGTGGTCACGGGGCGGGCCTGCAGGATGACGGGTCCGGTGTCGGAAAAGGTCCACTCGATGTCCTGGGGGCTGCCGAACAGTTTCTCCACGCGCAGACCCAGTTTCAGCAGCTCGCGGGCCTTTTCCGCTTCGAGGACGGGTTCGCTGGGCCCGGTCCGCGAAATCTCCACGCACCCTTCGCGCGACATGACGACGCGTTCCGTCCCCTCCCGGTCCTCGACAACGTCCCGGGCCAGCCCGGGAGCTGCCTCGATGACGGCTGCGGCCTCGTCCACCGGGCTCGTCGTGAACAGCACTCCCGAGACACGGCCGCGGATCATGGGTTGGATGAGGACGCCCATGTCCGACGTGGCGGCCTCCAGACCCATCTCGCGGCGGTAGAGGATGGCCCGGTCCGTCCACAGGGAGGCCCAGACGGCCCGGACGGCCCGCAGCAGCTCTGCGTCGCCGCGCACGTCGAGGATGGAATCGTGCATGCCCGCGTGGGAGAAGCCCGAGTCCTCGTCCGGGGAGCAGGAGCGCACGGCCAGAGGGCCGGTCGGCAGCTGGGCGCCTGCGGCGTTGAGGATGGGGGTTGCAAGATCTTCAGGGATGGGGCTGCGCAGGAAGGCGTTGCGCAGTTCCAGGGACACGTCCCAGATTTCCTCCCAGCGCATGCCCTCGCGCAGGCTTCCGGTCAGCGCGTCGATGCGCTCCGCAAGCCCAGCCTGGCGCACGAAGGCGCCGTAGGCCGCCGGGGGGAGGAAGAGGGTCGGGGGCACGGTGAATCCGTGCAGGGAAAGGAGTCGCAGGTTGGCGGCCTTGGCGCCGCTCATGGGCGGCAGGTCCGCGGCGTCGGGTCCGGTGACGGGAATGGGGTCGGTCTTCATCCTTCGTCAATGGCTGTTTTGCAGGACAAGGGCAAGGCTCTCGCGCACGCCCAGATGCCTGATGCGCCCGAAAAGCTCCCGGCACTGCTCCATGCCCAGACCGCCGACGATCTGCAGGACCATGGCCTCGGCGTCCATGTGCGGAAAATCCGAGGCGGATTCGAAGGTCTCCTCTTTTTCCATGAGCCGGTTGTAGACCACGGCCCGCGCGGACAGGAGGGCCTCCTGGGCGGGGTCGCGCGGTGCGCCGAGGAGATGGCGGAAGGTCAGCAGGTCTCCGGGCGGGATGAGGCGGCGCCGGCCGTACCGGGCCAGGCAGACCTCCTCCATGAGGTGGATCGTGCGCACCCGCCCGCAGCCCAAGGCCCGGATCATGAGGCCGACCATGTCGTGGTGGATGGCCCCGCACTCGACGTAGGCCGGGCCCCGGTCCCGAAGCAGGCCGGCCAGGGCCTCGGCCCGGTCCGTGTCCATGTCCGAGATCCTGGCGGCGTCGGCCATGGCGAAGTCGTTCACGGCCTCCAGGATGGCGGCGAAATCCCGCTTGCCGGCGGCTTTGTAGAAGGCCAGGAGCTTTGCGCTCCAGTCGCGTTCGCGGTCGTAGACGGCCCTCGGCCGTCCGCCTGGCGGGATGTCGTCCGGCCCGTTGCCGGAGGCGAAGAATTCATGGATTCCGACCAACTCGTCCATCCAGGGATGGACTTGCAGGATCTCGGCGCCCGCGGAGTGCAACTCCTGCAGGGTGCGGCATTGGGCCGTGGCGTACTCCGGAAATTCGAAGTCCGTAAGCATGAGATATTCGTCGATGGGCAATTCATCCCGGAGCATTTCCTCGAAACCGGGCGTAGCCGGCTCCTCGAGCACGATGGTCCCGTGCCCGGCCATGGCCCTGGCGGCAAAGGGCGTGGTTTCGGGGCGGAAGATGGTGGAGCCGAGGGCGATGGTGCTGGACATGCCTCATGTGTATACGCAGGGCCGTCGGGATGGCGAGAGATATTTGTCTGCTTGGTGACAATGGATAGATGGCCTGCCTTGCTTCGGCCCTTTGGACACAATCCGGCAAACATGATTTGAGTTCTCTTTACTTCGTATTTGAGAAAAACCCGCCGGCTCTGTAAGGATTGAGCCGACGGGTTTTTTGTCCGTATGCTGTGTTGGGGAAGAGAATGCTCACCTCGGGTCAGATTTTTTCCAACCTGCAGCCAAATCCGTTATACTGTGCCGAAATTCTGTCCCAATGATTGGGAACCGCGGTATTGATGGAGTCCCCCCGGTTGCCCTCAAACGGGGCAAGGGGAGAGAAATGGGAAGCGGTAAAGACAATGCCTTCGACAATGTGGTCCACGACCCGGACGCGTCCGTGCAGTTCGCCTGTTTCCGTGACGATCTTCGCAGCGTCTCCTTCGACTCCGCTGCGGGCTTCCGCTGTGCGCGGATGGCTGAAGATCTCGCGGCAGTACCGCCGGTAGGTGGGGATGTCGATCTGGTTTTTGGTGACGGCCCAGCGGTCAAGGCCGAGGATTCCTGCCTCGGGACAGGCGAGCTGGATCAGGGGCGCCTCGGGCCTGAAGACGACGGGGGATAGGCCCGCGAGCCTCGTCTCAGGGTTCAGGAGGCAGTGGGCCACCACCCGGATCGTCGTCATCCTCATCCTCTCTTTCCGACGGCGTCCAGCAAGTGCCTGTCAAACTGGATGCCGT
>CAZQYA010000304.1:0-2865 GCA_964597325.1 uncultured Desulfovibrionaceae bacterium | reverse complement strand
CCCCCTCTGCGTGCCTTTTCTCTGCGGCTCTGCGGCTCAAGGCCCGGCTTCCGGGCCGGGCGTGCAAAAACACCCTGCATCATCCGACAGAGTCCGACATATTCCCAACAGTCGTCTCCACCACGCCCGCTCGCAAAGCCTCGCTTGAGCCGCAGAGGCGCAGAGCGAAGCCACGCAGAGAAAGACAAAGCAGCCCTCTTGCCACCCTTCCCCGGTTGTCGTACCCATTTCCCATGGCACCGAACAACAAACCCCATGACAGCCTGTTCAAGGATGGCTTTTCCGACAGGGAGCTGGCCCTCGACTTCCTGCGAAACTACCTGCCGCCCCGCATTGCCGAGCACGTCGACCTGGACACTCTGGCCATCACCAAAGACACCTTTGTGGACACCAAGTGGGACGACTATTACTCGGACCTGCTCTACACCGTGACCTTTGCCGATGGTCGGCCCGGGTACGTCTATTTTCTGTTCGAACACAAAAGTTACCATGACCATTTCCTGGCCCTGCAGATGCTTCGGTACATGCTGGAAATCTGGGCGCTCCATATCAAGCAGAACAGGGGTACCAAAAGCCTGCCGCTGATCATCCCCATTTCCATCTATCATGGAGATACCAACAGGTCAGCGCTTCGGGTTTCCGAACTCGTCGATCTGCCGCACCCCGACCTTGACATCTACGTCCCGGATTTTGAAATATCGCATTACGACTTCTCACCCGGGTCGGAACAAGATATCAAAGGGGCCATCACCCTGAAGCTGGTGCTCTCCTGTTTCAGGGCCAAAAACTTCCCGGAAAGCCTGCACCACGCGTTCGAGCTCCTCAAGCTGCTGAACGAACTCGACGACAACGAAACCGGGCTCAAATGGATGGAAGTCATCTTCCGGTACATGCTTGAAACCATGGATATCAGCAAAGACAACCTGCAGGAGATGGCTGAAAAGGCCCTCACCCCGGGCAAGGAGGATACGATTATGACATTGGCGGAAAGACTCAGACAGGAAGGAAAGCTGGAAGGAGGAAAAGAGAAACAAAGTGAACTGTTCGACAGGTTGCTGCACAGCCGCTTCGGCGAAATTCGAGATCCCCACATTCAAGAACGTGGCCGAGCTGGCGGCCACGGCGGGGCTGGAGGTGGTCGGGTCGGTGGTGCAGCGGGTCAACCAGGTCAACCCCAAGCTCATCCTCGGGCGCGGCAAGCTGGCCGAGCTGGAGGTCCTGGCCCTGCAGAAGAACGCGGCCACCCTGGTCTTCGACCAGGAGCTGACCCCGACCCAGCAGCGCAACGTCAGCCAGATCACCGAGCGCAAGGTCCTGGATCGCACCCAGCTCATCCTCGACATCTTCGCCCAGCACGCCCAGACCCGCGAGGGCAAGCTCCAGGTCGAGATGGCCCAGCTCAAGTACATGATGCCGCGCCTGGTCGGCCAGAACCGGGCCCTGAGCCGCCTGACGGGCGGCATCGGCGGCCGCGGCCCGGGCGAGACGCGCCTGGAGATGGACCGCCGCAAGATCCGCGAGCGCATCGCCCAGATCAAGACGGAGCTCGGCAGCGTGCGCAAGCACCGCCAGGCCACGCGCAGCCGCCGCGACAAGGCCGGTCTGCCCATCGTCTCCCTGGTGGGCTACACCAACGCGGGAAAGTCCACGCTGCTCAACACCCTGACCCAGAGCGACGTCCTGGCCGAGAACAAGCTCTTCGCCACCCTGGACCCGACCAGCCGCCGGCTGCGCTTCCCCGAGGACCGGGAGATCATCCTGACCGACACCGTGGGCTTCATCCGCCACCTGCCCGCCGACCTGCGAGAGGCTTTCATGGCCACCCTGGAGGAGCTCCAGAGCGCCGACGTGCTGGTCCACGTGGCCGACGCCTCGCACCCTGAGATGGAGGCCCAGCTCGACGCCGTGGAGTCCATCCTGCGCGACCTGTCCATCGACGCCATCCCCCGCGTCCTGGCCCTGAACAAGGTCGACCGCATCTCCGACGAGACCCGCGAAACCCTGGCCTTCGTCCACCCCGAGGCGGTTTTCATCTCCGCCATCGAGCGCCCCTCGCTGGCCCCCTTGGTCGAGCGCGTCAAAGCGCTGCTGTGAGGCGGCGTCTTTGATGACGGCATAATGGATTCCCGCGAAGGCGGGAATCCATCTTCTCTCTCGCCAACGCCTATCCCACCCGAAATCTCCCGGCACGCAAAGAAAAAGCGCGGAAACCCAGTGGCTTCCGCGCTTTGGCGTCGATCCGGAAAAAAACCGCCTATTCCTTCATCTTCCAGGGGTTTTCCTCGCCGGCCATGAGCCGCTGGATGTTCTCCGAGTGCTTCCAGAAGATGAGGCCCATGAGCACCAGGGCCATGGGGATGGCGCCGAACAGGCCCTGGAAGAGCAGGATCACCGGCATGATGGCGACCATGACCAGGGAGGACAGGGACACGAAATTGTAGAAGTACAGGGCCGCCAGGAAGGCCAGGCCGCAGAGGATGGTCGCCGGCAGGGAGATGGCCGCGAAGGCCCCCACCCAGGTGGCCACGCCCTTGCCGCCCTTGCCGTGCAGGAACACGGAGAACATGTGGCCGCAGACGGCGGCCGTGGCGACCAGGGTCAGGAAGAAGTACGAGTCCGAGAAGCTGGTGGCCAGGAGCACGGGCAGGAAGCCCTTGAGCATGTCCAGGGCCAGGGTCATGGCCCCGTATTTGGTGCCGCAGAGGCGGCCGACATTGGTGGCGCCGATGTTGCCGCTGCCCTGTTCGCGGGGGTCGATGCCGCAGCAGGTCCGGGATATGAGCAGGCCGAAGGGCATGGCCCCCAGCAGGTAACTGATCGCGAGCCAGAATATTGTCACCATGTGCACTCTCCTTGGTCTTGGGA
>CAZQYA010000303.1:0-2867 GCA_964597325.1 uncultured Desulfovibrionaceae bacterium | reverse complement strand
GGGCGCCGCCCTGTCGGAAATGCTGCTGGTTTAGGAGGCCGCCATGAGACATGTCTTATCCATACTGGTCGAGAACGAACCCGGAGTCCTGTCGCGCGTGGTCGGCCTGTTCAGCGGGCGCGGCTTCAACATCGAATCGTTGAACGTGGCACCAACTCTGGAAAACGGAATTTCCCACATCACCATCTGCACCAGCGGCGACGAGCAGATCATCGAACAGATCATGAAGCAGCTGCATAAGCTCATCACTGTCATCAAGGTGGTGGATCTGACCCATCAGCAGGCGGTGGAGCGCGAGATCGTGCTCATGAAGGTTGGCGCCGAGGACTCCAAGCGTGCGGAAGTTTTGCGTATTGCGGATATTTTCAGATGCAAGGTCGTCGACGTCAGTCCTGAAGAACTGACGCTCGAAATCACCGGGGATCAGAGCAAGGTCAAAGCCGTCGTGGCTCTCATGCAGCGGTTCGGGATCAAGGAATTCGTCCGGACCGGAACCGTGGCCATGCGTCGCAGCATGCAGCTCACCGACTGATCCATTTGGCAGAAGCACCCCTCGTAGGGTATCACTATCACGAGAGAAGGAGAACACATGAAAATCTACTATGATAAAGATGCGGATCTGAATATACTCAAGGACAAGGTTGTCGCCATCATAGGTTACGGCAGCCAGGGCCACGCCCATGCCCAGAACCTGCGGGATTCCGGCGTTCAGGTCATCATCGGTCAGCGTCCGGGCGGACCCAACTGGGATCTGGCCCGCGAGCACGGCTTCGAGCCTGTCAGCGCCGCCGAAGCCGCCAAGAAGGCCGACCTGATCCAGATTCTGGTCCAGGACCAGTACCAGCCCAAGGTCTACGAGGAGGAAATTCGTCCGAATCTCGCACCGGGCAAGACCCTGGTCTTTGGCCATGGATTTAACATCCACTATAATCAGATCGTTCCGCCCAAGGACGTTGATGTGGTCATGATCGCGCCCAAGGGCCCGGGACACCTGGTCCGTCGCGAGTTCGAGAAGGGTGGCGGCGTGCCCTGTCTGGTCGCCGTGCATCAGGACGCCAGCGGCCAGGCCCTGTCCAAGGCCCTGGCCTACGCGGCGGGCGTCGGCGGCACCCGTTCCGGCGTCCTGGAGACCACCTTCGCTGAGGAGACCGAGACGGACCTGTTCGGTGAGCAGGCCGTGCTGTGCGGCGGCGTCAGCGAGTTGATCCGCTCCGGGTTCGACACCCTGGTCAAGGCCGGGTACCAGCCCGAGATCGCCTTTTTCGAGTGCATGCACGAGCTCAAGCTCATCGTGGACCTGCTCTACGAAGGGGGCTTCAAGAAGATGCACTATTCCATCAGCGACACGGCCGAATACGGCGATTACGAGACGGGTCCGCGCGTCATCAACGACGAGTCCCGCAAGGCCATGCAGAAGGTGCTGGAGGAAATCCAGGACGGCACATTCGCCCGTAACTGGATTCTGGAAAACAAGGCTGGACTGCCTTCCTTCCTGGCTCGCCGGCGTCAGAGCCACGAACATCAGGTAGAGAAGGTCGGCGACAGCCTGCGCGGCATGATGTCCTGGCTGCAAAAATAAAATGATCGCGGGCGGCCGTTTCATGCGGCCGTCCGCGACGACGCAAAGGGTGAGCGTGACGCATGTCTACTCCTCCGACCGAGGAACAACTTCTGTCCAAAGCGTGGGCCCTCTTCGCCAAGGATGATTACAACGGTGTCCTGAACATCTGCCGAAGCGGGTATTCCCAGGGACTGCGCAGCTATGATCTGGTCCGGCTCATGCTCGACAGCCTGAACAAGCTCGGCAAGGTCCAGGAACAGGCCGAGGTCACCCTCAAGGTGCTCGGCGAGAACCAGTACCCGCCGAAGGTCGCGGCCAAGCTGTATTTTCGGGCTGGGCTCATCTATCAGCATCAGGACGACATCGCCGAGGCCAGGCGCATTTTCGAGAAGGTCCGTTTCCTCGATTCCGACTTTCCGGGCATCGAGCAGCGCATCAAGGCCCTGACTCCGCGCCCTTCGGCTTCGTGCGGCAGCCGTTACTCCCTTCTTCTCGACAAGGGCCTCATCACGGCCGAACAGCTCTCCAGAGTGCTTTCTGCCGAGAACGTGGATCCCGACGTCGCTCTCCTCAAGGAATTCAATATTTCCAAGAAGGACCTCGGTGAGAGCCTGGCGCGGTTCTACGGCACGGAGTTCGTCCCCTTCAATACCTCCAAGGAGCCTCCCTTCGAGCTTTTCGAGAAGCGCCGCTTGGACCCCGATTTTCTCAAACGCTACGGCTGGATTCCCTATTCCCAGGACGGTAGCGCCATCACGGTGCTCATGACCAATCCCTTCGACCTGGGGCGCCTCGACGAGATCCGATTCATCTACGGCACGTCCAACGTTCAGGCGAAGGTCACCCTGGCCGCGGACATCGAGCAGTTCATCGAGCATTTCTACAAGCAGTTCGGCGCCGGTGAGGATCTGGCGGCGGCCTTTGACGAGGATGTCGAGACCTCCGACATGCCCATAGTCGATGAGGCCGAGGCGGAGCTCAGCGACACGGACAGCGAGGTCGTGCGCATGGTCAACGCCCTGCTGGTCGAGGCATGGCGCAAAAACGTTTCGGACATCCACATCGAGCCCAATCCGCAGTCCCGCTACTGCATGTTCCGCTTCCGCCTGGACGGCACCTGCTACGAGTTCCGCAAGGTGCGCCTGCCCCTGGCCCGGCCCATCGTCTCGCGCCTGAAGATCATGGCCAGCCTGGACATCGCCGAGCGCCGCCTGCCCCAGGACGGCAAGATCAAGATCAAGCTGCCCGACCGCAACAAGGTGGTGGAATACCGCATGGCCACCATCCCCACCCTGGAGGGCATGGA
>CAZQYA010000302.1:0-2902 GCA_964597325.1 uncultured Desulfovibrionaceae bacterium | reverse complement strand
GAATACACCGAGGACGGCAGCACCACGGTCACGCCGCAGTCCGACGGGGGTAACGCTGCCGCCGGGTCCGTCGAATCCGTTCCGGAAAGCACATCGGCCCTCTCCGCTTCCCCCCTCGAAAAACTCCATGCGGAACTGGCCGGGCTGCTGCAGAAACTGACGGAGTCCGTGGAACAATCCGGAGCGCTGCCGCCCCTCTCCCAGCCCAACGGCAACGGCAGGACCTACGCCATGTTCCTGGCGACTTATTCAGAAATGACGGGAGACGCAGGCGCAACACCCACCCCTGCCGAAAATCTGGACATGCTCATCTAACGGCCGCCCCGAGGAAAAAGCGCACGGGCGACCAGGCAGTGAAGCATGGTCGCCCATTTTTTTAGCCCGACGCCTTGCCGGGGACAGAAATCACCCGTTTATGAAAAAAATGTATGACAACGCATTGGCATCTTGAAAAGAGAATGATACCGGATTGTTGAAAGATACCTGTTCAGCACGGTTCAGATGCCGGCACGGCACAATCGACACAAATAACCTCCCGGAAATACAGGGAGTCGCACATGTGTCATACACCTCGGAGCGCCAAATGTCAGACAGCACTGAGAAAAGAAAATCCCCCCGGGCCGCCAGCCTGAAGCGATGCGCCGTCCGGTCCACGGCCTTTGACACGCCCGTCATGGCGCGCATCATCAATGAGAACCCCCACGGCGTGCTGCTCGAACTGGACTACCCCCTCCCTGTGGAGGAAGTGCCCATCAAGATCTATCCGGCCGATGAAATACGCGGAACCATTGATTACGAAACTTCGGACTATCTGGTCGGCATGGTGCGCTGGTGCAGACAGGAGCAAGGTGGATGGTCCGGCATGTTCCAGGCCGGGGTCGAGCTCGTTTTCCTCAAACCCAGAAAGGACATCATCTGAGCCCTGGTAACCGGACGGCAACTCTCCCTTTTTTTTCCAAGGTCGAAAACATCGCGATTTTCGGCCTTGCGTTCCTTTCAAATCCTCCGGCAGCACCGCAGGCCCCCGAATTGTCCGGATGCCGGGATTCGCGCCCGACCGATCGAAAGAAATACATGACCTGTGTGAAGCTCTCGTGCCTCAGACGCGGATCGAAGTAACGCCTTTTCGGCCTGCCTGCAGGCGGCCCAGGATGTCCAGCACGCGCATGTCCTGCCCGGCTGAACGCTCATCCCCCTCTTCCATGTGCCGGGCCAACCGCGCCCGGAATTCCGCCTCCCAATCCACCCGCCCTGCCGCGTCGGCACCGGTCAAGAGCCCCGAGGAACCGGCAAAGGCGGGATCGAAACTCATGACCGCATGATCGCGAAGCTCTATGGCCCCGCTGCGGTAAAGGGCCATGGACACCTCGGCCAGTTCCTCGCGGCTCATGGCATGGACATCCACGCCCTTGCCGAGCTGGTGCCACACGGATTCACGCGGTTGGGCCGCAACCTGCACGGGGCGGGAATCGGGCCGGCTGACGGCCTCGGCCAGGGTGCTTATGAGGGAAACGGCCGCGTTGGCGATGCCGATGGCGGCGAGTGGGGCGATGGTCATGGGACACCTCCGGAAAAATCTTCCTTCACGACTCCATGTGTGCACGATACGTTCCAGGAGCTGCGCCGCGTAATTCGCACTTGCCTGCCACCCGCTCCCGCTGTAGGCGTGCCCCTCACCCTATTACCATCAAGGCACCATGACCATATCCGTCCCGACCAAAATCCGAGCTCTGCTCATCCTGGCGCTGCTGGCGGCCTTTCCGCCCCTGTCCACGGACATGTACCTCCCGGCCCTCCCGGCCCTGACCACCGCCTGGGGCACGACCGAGACGGTCATCAACCTGACCCTCGTGGGCTTTTTCATCAGCTTCAGCCTGTCCCTGCTCATGTACGGTCCCATTTCGGACCGTTTCGGCCGCAAGCCCGTGCTCCTTGCAGGCATATCCATCTACATCCTGGCCTGCCTGGTCTGCAGTTTCGCGGACTCTCCAGAGGGCCTGATCCTGGGGCGGCTGCTCCAGGGCATGG
The DNA here is from genome assembly GCA_964597325.1 of uncultured Desulfovibrionaceae bacterium. Taxonomy (GTDB): domain Bacteria; phylum Desulfobacterota; class Desulfovibrionia; order Desulfovibrionales; family Desulfomicrobiaceae; genus Desulfomicrobium. The sequence goes on along the minus strand of CAZQYA010000302.1, from coordinate 874 downwards.
GCGCGGCCTCGGCCTCGACCCTGTCCCTGGCCATGACCAAGGACTGCTTCGAAGGCGCCGAGCGCGAACGCGCCCTGGCCCACATGGCCGTCATCGTCTCCCTGGCGCCCATGCTGGCTCCGGTGCTGGGCGGCCTTGTCCTAAACTTCGCGTCCTGGCCAGTCATCTTCCACATCCAGGCCGCTCTCGGAGGAGTGGCCATCTGGGGCGTACTGCGACTCAAGGAACCCGCGCCGGCCACGGAACGAAGGCTCGGGGAAGTGCTGCGCAGCTACCTACGGCTCATGGGCAACCTGCGCTTCATGACCCTGTGCTCCCTCATCGCCCTGGGCATGACCCCGCTCTTCTGCTTCATCGGCGGCTCCTCGTTCATCTTCATCGACCAGTTCGGGCTGAGCGAACAAGTCTACAGCTACTTCTTCGCCTTCAACTCCGCCGCGCTCATGGCCGGATTCTATGTCTGCGGCCGGCTTCTCAAACGCATGGCGGGTTTCCGCATCATCCTTGCGGGCTACTGCGGCATCCTTGTCAGCGCCGCGGCCCTGGTCCTGTGCTCAAACCTCGGGCCCTGGGGCATGGCCGTGCCCATGGCCTGCATGACCTTCAGCCTGGGACTGACGCGACCGCCGAGCAGCAATTTCCTGCTGGAACAGGTCAGCCGTGACGCAGGATCGGCGGCATCCCTGATCATGTTCACGTATTTCGTGGGCGGTGCCATAGCCATGTGGTTCATTGCCCTGCCCTGGGACAACAAGGTGCTGACGCTGGCTCTGGTAGGCGTGGTCAGCAGCGCCCTGGTCCTGGCGCTGGTGCCGCGGTTGGGCAAGGCTGCAGGCGCAGAGCAGACCGCCCGAAGATGGTGAGATGCAAGGAA
>CAZQYA010000301.1:0-2904 GCA_964597325.1 uncultured Desulfovibrionaceae bacterium | reverse complement strand
CGAATCATTCATTGCGCAAAAACGGCGCGGCCTTGCGTCCCAGAACCCGCCACGTCCCCAGAAGCCCCATGGCCAGGGAGATGCCCACGCCGGCCAGGACCGTGGCCGTCCCCGTCCAGAGGTCCGGGGTGAACTGCATCCTGAGCAGCCCCTGGACCACGCCCCAGGCCGTCAGGGTGCCCAGGGCCAGGCTGCCCAGGGCCGTGAAGAAGCCGGCCAGGGAGAACTCGGCCACGAGGATGGACAGGATGTCCCCGCGCGTGGCCCCGCAGACCTTGTAGATGACGCTGTCGTAGATGCGGCGATGCTGGTCGGCCGAAAACGCGCCGGCCAGGACCAGAAAGCCGACCAGCAGCGCCACCCCGGCCATGACCTGGAAGATGCGCGCCGTGCGCGACATGAGCATGGCGGCGTTGTCCAGGACCTCGCGGATGGTGATGACCGCCACGTCGGGATAGGCCTCGGTCACGGCGGCGAAGATGCCGTTCTCCTCGCCCTGCCCGTAGGCCGCGCCGAGCCAGGTCTGGGGGGCCCGGTCCAGGGTGCCCGGCGAGAAGATGATGGCGAACTGCATGGCCAGGGTGCGCCAGTCCACCTCGCGAATGCTCGAGATGGTGCCCGTGATGTTGCGGCCCAGCACATTGACCGTCAGGGTGTCGCCCAGGTCCACGCCGAAACCGTCGGCCAGATCCGAGGTCAGGGAGATGAGCGGCGGGCCGTCATACCCTTCTTCCCACCACTGGCCGCGCACCAGGGTGCTGCCCGCGGGGAATTCCTCGCTGTAGGACAGGCCCCGGTCGCCGCGCACGGCCCAGGAAACCTCGTCGGCCACGGTGGCGTTTTCCACGGGCGTGTCCGCAATGCGTACGATGCGGCCGCGGATCATGGGCCGCATGTCGAGCCGCGTCACGCCCGGCGACCGCTCCACCATGGCGCGGAAATCACCGACCTGGTCCGGCCGGATGTCCATGAAGAAAAAGGCCGGGGCCTCGCGAGCCAGTTCCGACGTCAGGGCCCGGGTCAGGCTGACGTTGACCATGACCACGGCCACCAGGGCCGTCAGGCCGAAGCCCAGGGCGAAAACCAGGCTCACGCCCGGCGAGCCGGGGCGGTGGATGTTGGCCACGCCGATGCGCCAGCTCATCCAGGGCAGGCGCGGCGCCCGGCCCGCCAGCCAGCGGATGCCCCGGGCCAGGGCCTTGAAGCCCAGCCATGCGCCGATGGTGCCCCCGACGAACCAGGCCGAGAGCCTGGTGTTGCCGGCGAACTGGAAGACCATGACCGCCAGCAGGGCGAAGGACAGGGCCGTGGGCAGCAGGGCTGCACGCGGCATGCGCGCCATGTCCGCCGAGATGTAGCCACGGAAGATGCCCGACGGGCTGACCGTCACCGCACGGAAAAGCGGCGGCATGGAAAAGGCCAGGGTCGTGACCAGGCCAAACAGGGCGGCCTGGATAAGGGGCGCCGCATAGAGGCCCGCCCTGGCCTGGATGGGCAGGATGTCGGCGAAGAAGCGGCCGGCCAGCCAGGGCACCAGGCTTCCCCCGACCATGCCGGCGAAGGCGCCGATGGCCCCCAGGAAGAGCACCTGGATCAGGTACGAGGTGAACAGGACCTTCGAGGAGCCGCCCATACACTTCATGGCCGCCATGTGCGTCAGCCGTCCGCCCAGGTAGCCGCGCACCCCGCCGGCGATGCCGAGCCCGCCCACCAGCAGCGCGCCCAGACCGATGAGGGTCAGGTCCACACGCAGGCGTTCCAGGAGCGTGTTCACGCGCGGCGCGGCACGGGAAAAATCGCGCACCCGCCAGCCCGAATCGGGATAGGCGTTCCGAATGGCCTCGGTGGTCCGGGCCGTGTCGCCGTCCGGGAGGCGCAGCAGGTATTCCACGCGGAACAGGCTGCCGGCCCGGGCCAGGCCCGTGGCCCGGAACGCATCGGCCCCGACCATGAGGCGCGGACCGAGGCTGAAGAACTCCATGATCCGGTCGGGCTCGCGCACGATGACCCCGCGCACTTGCACCCGCGTCTCGCCCACGGCGATCTCGTCGCCGACCCCTATACCGAGCCTGGCCAGCAGATCCCGGTCCGCCACGGCTCCGGCCAGGCCGTCCCGAACATCCAGGAGGCCGTGCAGCCCGGCCCCGCCCTCGAGTTCCATACGACCATAAAGGGGATAGGACGCGTCCACGCCCTTGAGTTCAATCAGAACGGACTTGCCCTCGGACCGGGCCATGGTCCGTGTGGACAGAGTTCTGCTCATATCGCCGAAATTCCCCAGAAATTCCGCTTCGTCCGCGGCCAGCTCCCGGGAGGTCATGGCCACGCTGACGTCACCGCCCAGGATGGCCTTGGCATCGGAAGCCAGGCCCGCTTCCAGGGCCCGCCCCAGAGACCCCACGGCGCTGATGGCCAGCACGCCCAGAAAGAGGCAGCCCAGAAACACGCCGAATCCCCGCAGCCCCCCGCGCAGTTCGCGGCGGCACAGGGTCAGGGCCAGAAGCAGATCCCGCCTGTTCATCGCCCCTCCATGCGCCCGGAATGCATGGTCGCCATGCGACCGCAGCGCCCGGCCAGGTTCCGGTCGTGGGTGACCAGGATCAGGGTGGCCCTTTCCTCGGCCTGCATGGCGAAAAGCAGCTCCATGACCTTCGCACCCGTGCCCTCGTCCAGGTTGCCCGTGGGCTCGTCAGCCAGGATGATGCGGGGGCGGGGGGCAAAAGCCCGCGCCAGGGCCACGCGCTGCTGCTCGCCCCCGGAGAGCTGGGACGGGTAGTGGTCCGCCCGGTGCCCGAGCCCCACCTGTTCCAGGGCCTCCAGAGCCAGGCTGCGGGCTTTGGGGCTGTGGGCGAACTCCAGGGGCAGGGCCGCGTTCTCCAGGGCCGTCATGGTCGGGATGAGGTG
>CAZQYA010000300.1:0-2950 GCA_964597325.1 uncultured Desulfovibrionaceae bacterium | reverse complement strand
GCCTCTTCCGGTTTGGTTGTCGTTCCGAGGCGCTGCCCGAACTTATTCTGCAGCGGCTTCTTCTGTTGCATCGGCCTGCGGCTCGGGTTCGGCCACCTCTTCTTCCATGCGGCCGTGCTTGACCACAGTCACCGTCAGCTTGGCCACGACCTCGGGGTGCAGCTTCACGTCGATAACGTATTCGCCCAGGGCACGAATAGCCTCGTCGAGCAGCATCTTGCGACGATCGAAATCGACGCCCTGCTCGGCCAGCTCGGCCGCAATCTGGTTGGTAGTGACGGAACCGTAAAGCTTGTCGCCTTCACCGGTGCGCACTTCAATGACGACCTTGGCGGCCTCGATCTTGGCGGCCAGGGCCTCGGCCTCGGCGCGAAGAGCGTCGCTCTTGGCCTGGAGCTTGCGGCGCTCCTGCTCGAAGACCTTCAGGTTGCCGGGAGTAGCCAAAGAGGCCAGTCCCTGCGGCAACAGGTAGTTTCTGCCATAACCGGGGCGCACCGCGACGATCTCGCCGAGGCTGCCCAGATTATCAACGTCTGCTCGCAAAATGACCTTCATGACCGTCTCTCCTAGATTCTGGATTTTTTAAGCACGTCCGTGCTGTGGGTGGCCGTGTAAATCAGCAGGGCCATCTGACGTGCGCGCTTGACTTCGCGGGTAATGGCCCGCTGATGCTTGGCGCAGGAGCCGGTGATGCGGCTGGCGATGATCTTGCCGCGATCGGTCACGAAATCCCTGAGGACCTCGGGGTGCTTATAATCGAGCGGAATCTCGGGATTCTCGCAGAAACGGCAATACTTTCTCCGCGGTGCAAACTTCTTCTTGAACGACATCTTATGCCTCCTCGGTAGTCTCGACGGGAGCGTCGGCGAGCTTCACGGTGATGAACTTGAACACGCCATCGGCAATGCGGATATTGCGCTCGAACTCGGCAACGGCGCTACCAGGCATGTTCATTTCCATACGGACATACCGGCCGCGACTGAACTTGCGCACCGGGTAGGCGGTATCCTTGATGCCCCAGTCGTCGATCTTCAGGATGCTGCCGCCCTCGCGTTCGACGATGGAGCTCAGATTGTTCACGATCTCGCGACACTCTTCGGTGCCGAGCTCCGGGCTGAGCAGGAGCAGTTCCTCGTACCTTGTCATAATTATAAATCCTCCTTGTGGGTAAAAGCCCGTCCCTTTCTCGGGGCGAGCAAGGAAACAATGACCGTTATTCCCAAGATCTGCCCCTGTCAAGGCCGTTTGCTCCCAGGCTTGAATGCCGGGCCGATTGGGCATACACCCGTCCCATGCCGCGCGTCATTTCCACCATACTCCTGGCGTTCCTGCTGTTTGCGCTTTCCGCCACAGCCCAGGCCCGCTCACAAAACGTCCTTGTCCTGCACTCCTATCATCCAGGCCTGTCCTGGACCGACACCCTTAACGCCGGCATCCAGGAGACATTCCGCGCCGAGAATCCCAAGGCTCTGCTGTGGGTCGAATACCTGGACACCAAACGCAACACAGATACGTCCTACCTGTCCCTGCAGGCGGCCCTGCTCCGCCACAAGCTGGCCGACAGCATGTTCGACCTGATCATCACCACCGACAACGACGCCCTGAACTTCGTCATCAAATACAGGAAAAGCATCTTCCACGGAGCGCCCGTGGTCTTCTGCGGCGTCAACGACTTTCACCTCTCCCAACTGCGCGGCCAGCACGACATCACCGGACTGGCAGAAAACCCGGCCTTCGCCGAGACCATGCGCACGGCGCTGGGCCTGCACCCGAATACCGGGGAATTCGTGATCATCGGCGCCGACCAGTCCATCACGGACCTGATCACCGATGATACCCTGCGCGATCTGGAAGGACAGTTTCCCGAGATCCGCTTCACCTACTGGAACAACCTCCCGGCCAGGGAACTGCGTAAACGCCTTCAGGAGCTGGAGGACGGCCAGCTCATCTTCATCCACGGAGTCATGCGCAACGAAGAAGGAGTCCTGGTGGACTACCGGGACAAAAACCTTTTTCTGTCCAACTACGCCAAGGTACCCATCTACGGATTCTGGGACTTCGAAATGGGAACGGGCTGCGTCGGCGGCCGCATGGTCGAGGGCAGGGCCGAGGGAATGCGGGCCGCCCGGCTGGCCATGCGTGTCCTGGCCGGCACGGACCCGGATTCCATTCCTGTGGAAAAGGCAACCCCTTCGCGCTACATCTTCGACTACATCCAGCTCGAACGCTTCGGCATAAGCGAGTCCCTTTTGCCCCCGGGCAGTATAGTTCTGAACGAACCCGCCCGCTTCTACCAGATTGACAAACGCTTCATCTGGACCGCCACGGCGGGCGTGGCCGTGCTTCTGGCCGCCCTGGCCATGCTCCTGAGCTCCATCCGCCGGCGCAAGGAAGCCCAGGAAGTGCTGCGCCGCCACAAGGAACAGCTGGAGGAGGCGGTCCGGGCCCGCACCGAGCACCTGTGCACGGCCAACGACGAACTCGAGCGCGAGGTCAACGAACGCATCCGCGTGGAGGGCGACCTGCGCAAGGCCAGGGCCCGACTGGAAATCGAAGTGGAACGCCGCACCAGCGACCTTATCTTCGAAGTGGAGCAGCGGCGCCAGGCCGAGGGCCAGATCCGCGACAGGGAGGCCAAGGCCCGGGCGCTCATCAACGCCCCTACCGAAACCCTGCTGCTCATGGACCAGACCGGCATTATCCTGGACATCAACGACACGGGCGCCTCACGCCTGGGAACCATCCGGGAGCCCCTCATCGGCCAGTCCCTGTTCGACCTCCTGCCCGAAGACCGGAGCACGCGCCTGCGACATGCCGTGGACGGCGTCTTCGCCTCGGGGGAGGCCGCGGACATCACGGAGTACGGGCAGGACATGGACCTCGATCTGCACTTCTACCCCGTCTTCGACGACTCGGGCCGCGTCACCCGCGTGGCCGTGTTCATGGCCGA
>CAZQYA010000299.1:0-2958 GCA_964597325.1 uncultured Desulfovibrionaceae bacterium | reverse complement strand
CTGGGCGCCTTCTCCCTCTACAACTGGGCCATCACGCGCATGCCCGCCGGCACGGCCTCGGCCCACATCAACCTCATCCCGGTGGTCGCCGTGGCCTGCGGCTTCCTTTTCCTGGGCGAGGTCCTGAGCCCCGTGCAGTTCGCGGCTGCAGGCGTGGTGCTGTTCTCGGTGCTGATGACGCAACGAAGGTAACGGATTTTTCGCACATGTCAGGCTTCGCAAGGAGCCTGACTTCTCACGCTTTGCCTGAAATAGCGCTCCTGCAAAAAGTCGTGGATGAACCTGAGTGTCATTCCCGCGTAGGCGGGTCTATACATGACGTATTTAGTGACATGTCATCACGCTGATCCTGATCTTTCACGCTTTGCCTGACGTGTGCGAGCGAAGCCAGGCTCTGCGTGGGAGTCTTCGAAGCAACCGTATCAGCCTCTCACGCTAAGCCTGACACAAGCGTGAAATCCATCCTCAGAATTCTCTCCCCACCCGCCACAAAAAAAGGGAGCCGAAGCTCCCGTTCCAATGCATGAACCACCCTCCCCTCACCGTACAGGGGCGTTCTTCACCTTTCAGCGGTACTTCATGGGCACGTACTCGCGCTGGTTCGGTCCCACATAGACCTGACGGGGCCTGTGGATACGGGTGTTCTCCTCGAGGTGCTGCTCGTGCCAGTGGGCGATCCAGCCGGGCATGCGGCCCATGGCGAACATGACCGGGAACATGTTCACGGGGATGTTCAGGGCGCGCAGGATGAGTCCGGAGTAGAAATCCACGTTGGGATAGAGCTTGCGGGAACCGAAGAAGTCGTCGTTCAGGGCGATCTCTTCGAGCTGCTGGGCGATGTCCAGGAGCGGGTCCTTGATATGCAGGGTGGAGAGCAGATTGGTGGCGCACTCCTTGAGGACCTTGGCCCTGGGGTCGAAGTTCTTGTAAACGCGGTGTCCGAAACCCATGAGACGGAACTCCTTGCGCTTGACCCGCTCGATGCATTCCTTGACGGAGATGTCGCCCTCGTGAATCTGCTGGAGCATGTTCACCACGGCGGAGTTGGCGCCGCCGTGCAGGCGCCCCCACAGGGCACAGATCCCGGCCGAGACCGAAGCGAAAAGGTTGGCTTCGGAGGAACCAACCATGCGCACGGTGGAACACGAGCAGTTCTGCTCGTGGTCGGCGTGGGCCAGCAGAAAAACCGACAGGGCCTTCTGGGCCTCGGGCGTGGGCACGTGCTCCTTGTAGGGAATGGAAAACATCATGTGCAGAAAATTTTCCACGTAGGAGCGGCTCGGGTCCGGGTACATGATGGGCAGACCCGTGGACTTGCGGTAGGAAAAGGCAGCGATAGTGCGCACCCGGCTGATAAGCTTGGCGGCGACGCGTCGGAATTCACGCTCGTTCTGAATGTCCAGCAATTCCGGGTTGAAAGCTCCGAGGGTGTTGGTCACGGCCGAAAGGATGGCCATGGGATGACCGCCGGGGGGGAAACCGTCGAAATGATGCATGAGATCCTCATGCAGCAGGGCCTGATCGCCGAGCAGGGCGCGAAAGGCGGCGCGTTCCTCACGGCTGGGCAGTTCACCGAAGACCAGCAGCATGGCCGTCTCCACGAAGGAAGAGTGCCGGGCCAGGTCGCCGATGTCGTAGCCGCGGTAACGCAGGATGCCCTTCTCGCCGTCGACAAAGGTGATGGCGCTCAGGCACGAACCGGTATTGGCGTAGCCCTGGTCCAGGGTGATGACCCCGGACTGGCTGCGCAGAAGGCTCACGTCCACCGCGACCTCGCCCTCGGTGCCGCGCACCACGGGCAACTCGTAGGTCTCTCCGTCGATGGTCAACGTGGCTATATCATTTTTTTGCATATATCCTCCATCTGTCTTCTCCCCTCGCCAGGACAAAAGACGTTTCAGACGCCGCCGGACTTCTTTCCAGCGTACGCGAGGAAATCGTTTAACGGAAATCGATTGGATAATCCAGATGTCACTGGGGCCGAAATTGGCGGGCTTCCGGGGGGCGGCGGGATGGATTGGATGGACCGGGAGAAAGATGACAGACGAAACGGCCGATATGGACGCCGCCGGGGAAAAGGCTGACTGTCCAGGTCCATGACACGTCCATTTCGTCCATTCAGTCCATTTTCAAACCCGACCTGGCCGTTCAAAAACCGCTCCGCCTAGGAGTGGTCAGAACGGATTCTTCAGCGCCCCGGCTCCCACTCCCACAGCGGCAGCCGCATCTCCACGAGTTCCTCCTCGTAGTTGTGGCTGACGGCCAGGCCGAAGCGCTTGGCCAGGCCGATCATGCCCTTGTTGCGCGGCATGGTCTGACCTTCGAGGTATCGGGTGCCCCGACTCTTGCAGTAGCGGATCATCTTTTCGAAAAGGATGGACCCGAGCCCCGTGCCCTTCATGTCCGACCGGACGATGATGGCGAACTCGGCGGCGGAATTGTCGGGTTTGGTGGACGTGCGCACCACGCCCAAGGTTTCGGGATTTCCCTCCACCTGACGGGTTGCGATGAAGGCCATTTCCCGGTCGTAGTCGATCTGGGTGAATTTCGGCATGTCGCTCAAGACGAAATTCTGGACCAGCCCGAAGAACCGCAGACGCAAGTCCTCCTCGGACAGGTTGTGGATAAAGTCCAGGTGGGCCTGGGCGTCCTCGGGCCTGATGGGACGCATCAGGACCTGCTCGCCGTTCTTGAGGCGCACGCACTCCTCGAGCTCGCGCGGATAGGGCCTGATGGCCAGGCGTTCCGGCCCCGAAGTATGAGCGGGCTGGACCCAGATGCGAGCGCCCAGGGACAGCACGCCCTGCTCATCGGCAAAAATGGGGTTCATCTCCAGGGTGCTGATCTGCGGCAGGTCGATAACCATCTGACTGATCTGGATGAGGGCCAGGCAGATGTCGTCAATGTCCGCCGCGGCCTGCCGGCGCGAACCCTGGAGCAGTTTGAAGATGCGGGTGC
>CAZQYA010000298.1:290-2973 GCA_964597325.1 uncultured Desulfovibrionaceae bacterium | reverse complement strand
GATCATAAGCGTCACATCGTCGTCAAAGTCCATATCCCCGCCCATGTATTCCTGATAACCATGCGCTGCGCCGTCATGCGTCGTCATGGCCTGGTCGGCGGCGTCCGTGCCTTCGAACAGGCTCGCGGCCTCTTCCCCTGCCTCGAGGATTCCGGGCAGAGACCAGGCCTGGAAGTCCGCGGCGCGGGCGTTCTCGGCCACGGGGTCAAGGGCGAAGGTGTTGGTGTACGTCGCGCCGTCGATGTCCTCGATGACGTACGTGTAGTAGGTGACCACGGCCTCCGCGCCATCTGCCTCCAAACCGTTCCCGGCAGGCAGATATTCAAACTCGCCGTGCGGCCAGACGTTCAGGGTTCCGCCCTGGGGCGGATGGATGACCAGCCCCTCTTCAGGGACCGGCTGGCCTGCGAAGTGCGTGATTCTGATTGCATCCTTCATGGGACTCCCCCTTGCCGCCCCGTTCCGTCGGGCCTGCGTCGGATGTCCTGTGGTGTGTCATGTCGGGCAAGGCGAAAGGGAGGGGGCCTCCCTTTCGCCGGTTGCCGTTACGGTATCTCGGTCTTGATGTTGTTGTGGGGCATGGTGTCGATGACATTGTCGTCCGGCGCGGGATCGAGGGTGCCGCCATCCAGGTGGACCGTGATCATCACATTGTCGGAGCCTCCGGCCACGCCGTCCTGGTCGATGACCACATTCAGGGTGCTGGAATCGCCCGAGATGCTCAGGTTGCCCGCCGCCACCAGGTCATCCACATCCGCCCCGGCGAAGAGTTCGCTCAGGTCGAGCTGGTCGCCGCCGGCGCCGTACTGGAAGTCCGTGATGACATCATGGCCGGCATCCAGGTCGACGTCGTCGTACAGGAAGGCGTCGATGCCGTCGCCGCCGGTCATGACATCGTCCCCGGCCCCGCCCTGGATCACGTCGCTGTCGGAGCTTCCGAGGATGACGTCATCGGCTGCGGTCCCGACGAACATGTGGTTGCCCTCGATGAGCACATCCAGCGTCTGGGTGCCGGTCATGTCTGCGTCGCCGTCCACGTTCTGGAAGTCGAAGGTCAGGTGGGCGTCGACGGTGTTCGTGGTGGAGGAGATGATGCCGATGTCCACCACCTTGATGACATCCGAATCCACCGTGTCAGGACCAAAGGCGTCCGTGGTGGTGGACGCGCCCGTATCGCCGGTGTCGCGGTTCAGGTCGATGCCGGAGCCCGTGACGCCCTCCGTGGACACCAGGAGCTGCGCACCGTAGATCAGGTAGTTTTCACCGGCGCCGTTGTAGTCGTTGCCCTCGATGATCACGACTCCGTCGCTGCCGTCCTCGAAGGTGATGCCGTAGGGGTTGGCCTCGCTGGAGAGGTAGACATCGCCGTAGTCGACCACGATGGCGCGGGTTGTCGTCGAATCGTCGTCGGGGTCGATGAGCTTGAGCAGGATGACCAGATCCTCACCGGCTCCGAGCTTGGCGAGCTTCAGGTACATGCCGTCAGCGCGCGCGGTTCCGTCGCCGGGGCTCACGTCACCGCCGGGGCTTGCGGTGTAGAAGTCCATGTTCAGGACTTCGCCGCTCTGCAGGGTGTCGCTGGCCACGCCGTTCTCGGTTCCGGAGATGGAAACCCAGGCCTGGTCGGCCGTGAAGGTCTCACCGTTCACGAAGGCGGTGTCGCCGTTGCTGGTCTGCAGATCCACCGGGATGCTGCCGCCGGTTTCCTCGAAGGCCGTGAAGCGGACAAAGAAGTCGTCCGCCAGCTTCGAGACCACGATTTCAGGCTGGGACGCGGCGCTTCCGTCGATGTTGTAGCTCTCGCTGGAGACGGTGCTGCTTGTGGTCAGGACCGTGAAGCTGTCGATGGGATCGTCCAGGGTCACGGTGTAGGTGCCGGCATCCTTGTCAAAGACCAGGGTGCCGCTGGCGTCGTCCAGGACGCTCGGGGTCAGCGGGTTCGCAGCGTACTTGAAGCTGAAGTCGAAGGATGCGCTGTTGTCATCTTCGGCGGCCCAGACCACGGAGGTGTCGGAGATGGCGACGGCGCCCACGAGTCCGGCCAGGTTGATCATGGAGAAGTCGGAGTTCAGGGCACTGTAGGTGCTCCTGGAGTCGGCTCCGATGCTGTAGTCGTAGGTGCCGGTCGCGCCGGTTGTGCTCAGCTCATTGGCGAAGACCAGATGGCTGACCGCGTTCACGATCGGGGTGTCGTCATCCACGTTGATGGCCAGGGAGCCGTCGGCGATGTCGCCGTCGCCATCCGTGACCCGGTAGGCCAGGGTGAAGGCCTGGTTGTTTTCGTCATTGCCAGCCGCGTGCTCAATGGCCGCGTTCTGGGTGACGCTGTAGTCGCCGGTATCAGGATCGAGCGTCACGGTCAGGACCGTCACACCACCCTGCTTGACCAGCAGACTGTCGTCAGGCCCGGCCTCGTAGGTGAAGCCGGCCGGAGCGCCCGTGGTCAGCCAGGCGATGGAGCCGCCGTCGGCGCCGAAGCTGTGGCCCAGGGTGCCGCTGGTGAAGGCCGCGTCCACGTCGTCCCCGATGCCGCCGGGGTTGCCGCCGGCCAGGGCGTCGTCGTCCAGGAGCACGGTCTCGTTGGCGGAGACAGTCGGGGTGTCGTCGTCCACATTGATGGCCAGGGATCCGTCGGCGATGTCGCCGTCGCCATCCGTGACCCGGTAGGCCAGGGTGAAGGCCT
>CAZQYA010000298.1:0-190 GCA_964597325.1 uncultured Desulfovibrionaceae bacterium | reverse complement strand
CGGAGACAGTCGGGGTGTCGTCGTCCACATTGATGGCCAGGGATCCGTCGGCGATATCGCCGTCGCCGTCCGTGACCCGGTAGGCCAGGGTGAATTCCTGGTTGTTTTCGTCATTGCCGGCCGCGTGCTCGATGCCTCTATATCCCTCAACTGATCCTTATGATTCATATTCTCCCGAATTAACTCTTCC
>CAZQYA010000297.1:0-2992 GCA_964597325.1 uncultured Desulfovibrionaceae bacterium | reverse complement strand
AAAGCGGCACTCATGCTCGAGCAAGTCTCCGCCTTCCGCCAGACTGCGCAAAAAATCAGCGCGATCCATGGCTTCAGGATACACTTGAGCGGCGAGATCCGCCGCCAGGTTCATGAATTCCGAAGCGTCCGCATAACCGAAGAGGGCAGCCAAGGCATCGTTGGCGTAGAGCAGTCGTCCTTGAGGAGTGGACTCGAAGACACCAAAGGGGGCGTGCATGAACACGTGGGAAAAGGAATCATGTCCGCGCCGTGTGGCACCGCCTGATTCACCATCTTCGTGAAGGCCATGCCGTGGCCTCATGGCTGACTCCAATCCATCGAGAGAATCCGTGTGAAAAGGCGGCTGAAAAAAAAGCAAAGTGCCATATTGTATATTAGCTATCACCTCCCTGACATGCATTGCAAGCAAAAAGATTTTTCCTTGACTGCTCGCCTACTCAACACCCCTGAATGATTACTTTCGTTCAGCATGGTGCAAAAAAACATTTCCAGCCCGCACGCGTCCATACGCCGCAATACAGCACCCGGCGTAAAAAACACGTTTACCCCAGAAATAAATGCGCATGCATCAATCCGTGATGATGCATGCGCTTGGCGCACATGAACGCTTCGGTCAAAAAAACTGAAGTGATGAACAAGGCAGAAGCACGACCTCATGAAAGGCAGACTCACTACTGGCTCATGACCGCATGTGCGCGGCCGGCTTCGTGCGTCCCTATCTCAATTCATTGATATCGAGATGCCTGCCGCAGCAAGGACAGCGCATGGGCGTGCCAAATCGGGCGTTGATGCTGTAGACGTGCAGGATGCCCTTCTTCGTGATCACGTACGCCACCAGGACCGGATGACCGCATTCACAGAAACGCTGTTGCATGGGAAGCCTCCTTTTTCATCGAATTAACATTTGTTAATATGACGGGCAAAAAAAATTCTAGGCGTAGGCGCGGCTGCTCCACAGCACGCGGCCGATGACCCTGAGCGTGTCGATCTCGTCGCCCTGGAGGGTGACGGGAGCGTAGCGCTGGTTGGTGCTGAAGAGCATGACCAGACCGGGCCGGACCTGCACGCGCTTGACCTGGATGCTCTCGCCCAGGCCGATGACGTAGAGGTTGTTGCTTGTCACCGTGTCCTGGCTCTGGTCGATGAGGATGTTGTCGCCGGGTTCGAGCTCCGGGGACATGCTGTCTCCGACGACTTCCATGGCCACCATGCGGGCGGGGTTGCCCTTGCGGGACAGCCAGGTGCGATCGAAAGGAAGCTCGTCGATGACGTTGTCGCCGAGTTCCAGGGAGCCTCCGCCGGCGCAGGCCCGGGCCGACACCTTGGGCACGAGGGCCGTCTTGCCCGTGTCGTTCAGATGCACGACTCCCTGACCCGTCCGAAGCCACTCTGGGCTGATGCCGAACTGGGCGCCCAGCTTCAGACCCCAGGACTTGGGCACGCCCCTGGACTTGGCCAGGGTGATGGCCGCGGGCTCGATACCCAGCAGCCCTGCGAGCTCCTTCTGGGTCTCGACTCCGGTGACCTTGACCACCCTCTGGAAGAATTCATCGAAGTTCATACTCATTGCCTCGGCCTATCAATTAACAAAAGTTAACCAGCTGTCAACAAAAAATTTCAGACGCCCGGAAAATTCCAGCCCCATTGGCGACACGTCTCCGGCATCGGAAATTTTGGTACGGGTGGTATGTGTCGATCCTGATCCTTTCACGTCTCATTACTCTTCTTACATTCACTGTAAAATTCTGCGTAAAGATGGCTTGCCACGCTTCATCCAATTCGCCCCCCTTCCCTCCAACAGACTCAATCCCCACGGAAATAAGGGCCGAAAGAACATTGAAGAAATGCGGCCTGTATGACAGACTAATGGACTCGAAATCATGACCCGCCACTCTCATCCATCGAGGCACCCATGACCGTCCAGAATCCGACCGGCCCCTTTTCCGAAGCCGACCTGCCCATCGACGCCGACGGCCGCATCTACCACCTGCAGCTCAAGCCCGACCAGCTCGCGCCGGACATCCTGCTCGTGGGCGATCCGGGCCGCGCGGAGTTCATCGGCGCGCACTTCCTGACGGACCTCGAGGTCGCCCGGGAGCATCGGGGGCTCGTCACGGCCACGGGCACGGCCGTCGATACCGGCGGCAGGACCACCATCGTCTCGCCCGCCCGGACCACGGTGGCCACCTCGGGCATGGGCACGCCGTCCCTGGAGATTGTCCTGAATGAACTGGTCGCCCTGAACGAGATCGATTTCGCCACGCGCACGCGCAAGTCCCGTTTTCCCCGGCTGCACGTCATCAGGGTCGGCACCTCCGGCGGACTGCAGTCCTCCACCCCGCTTGGCACGCCCATCATCACCACCTACGCCGCAGGCATGGACAACACCGGGCTCTTCTACGAGGCCCCTGCGGCCGACGAAACCTGCCTGCGGCTCGAAGAGGAGCTGACGGAAACGATCCGCCGGGCCATGCCCCCCTCCTCCCGCTTCCGGGGCAGGGTCCACCCCTATGTCTCGCGCGCCGAACCGGCCGTGACCGATGCCCTGGCCACGGCGGCCGCCGAACTCGGCATACCGGTCCGGCTCGGCCTGACCGTATCCAACAGCGGGTTCTTCGCGCCCCAGGGCCGCGACGTGTCGCGGATCTCCCCGAGCGTGCCGGAGCTTGACCGGATCATGGCCGACTTCGACCCACGCCTTGATGGTCAGCGCTTTGAAAACATGGAAATGGAGGCGAGCTTTCTCCTGCACTATCTGGGCGGCCTGAGCCACTGGGGCGGCTTCATCTGCCCGGCCATCGCCAACAGGCGGCACAACACCTTCGACCACCAGTACCTCGACGCCATGGAAAAGGCCGTGACCGTAGCCCTGCGCGCCCTGGAATCGCTGCGTGCGGAGCGTGTCGGCGCGCAGTGCTGATCTTTCAGGCGAAATTCAGAACACGACCCGGCACTTGAGCCCGGCCGGAAGCCGGAGCTTCGGGTTGGGC
>CAZQYA010000296.1:0-3020 GCA_964597325.1 uncultured Desulfovibrionaceae bacterium | reverse complement strand
ACGATGCCGGCCATGGGCAGGTCCATGAGACTGGTCACGGCCTTGTACAGGACGTTGCCGGTCACGATATTGGGCGCGCAGAGGATGTCGGCCCGACCGGCCACGGGGTGATCCACGCCCTTGGCCCGGGCCTTCTCGACGGACACGGCGATGTCCAGGGCAAAGGGGCCGCCGATGACGGCGTCGCCGAAAATGCCCATGCGCGAAAGCCTGGCCAGGATGTCGGCGTCCTTGCTGGAGACCATGTCGTTGTAGGAGACCTTTTCCGTGGCCGAGAGCACAGCCACCTTGGGCGGATTCATGCCCAGGGCCTTGGCCACGTCCACGGCGTTTTTGATGATGTCGATCTTGCGCGTCAGGGTCGGGGCGATGTTCACGCCCGCGTCGGTGACCACGAGCAGGCGCTCCTCGCGCGGATGGGGGAATACGCCGATATGGCTCAGGAGCCCGTCCCTGCCCCGCCTGCGCCCCAGGACGGCGCGCAGCAGCACGTCGGTCTTGACCCCGCCCTTCATCAGGAAGCCGCCCCCCTCAAGAGCATCCAGGGACAGCTTCACGGCGGCGGAAAGATCGGGCTCGTGCAGGCACTCGAACCCGTCCAGATCCTCTCCGGCGAGTTCCGGCAGCCCCTTCATTGCTTCAACGTCGCCCACGAAGACCGGCTCGGCCAGGCCCTGGCGATGGGCTTCGAGGGCGGCCCGGACCGCGTTGGCCTCGGCGCAGGCCGCGATGACCACGCGCGCCGGATTGCGCCGGGCGCGGACCAGTTCGACCATGCGGTCCAGGGAGGTCACGGCTGCCATCAGCCATCCCCCCGTGCCAGGGCGATGAGGCCCGTGCGGCTCAGGGACTGGATGCCGTGGGGCGCCAGGGTGCGGATGAGCCCGGCCACCTTGCCCTGGGGCGCCGCGAGTTCGGCCGAAATGGTCTCGTTGCCCATGTCCACGACGTTGGCGCGGAACACTTCAAAGATCTGCAGGATCTGGCTGACGGTTGCGGGCGTGATGCGGACCTTGATCATGACCAGTTCGCGGTCCATGAGATCCCGGTCGGACAGGTCCTCCAGACGCAACACAAAGCCGAGAGCCTCGATCTCGCCGGTCACGGCGCGGATCTTCTCGTCATCGGCCTCCACGCAGATGATCATGCGCGAGACGTCCTCTCGCTCGGTCTCGCCGCAGGAGATGGAGCGGATGTTGATGTCGTGGCGCTGAAAGGCCTGGGCCATGGCGGCCAGGACGCCCGGCTTGTTCCGGACCAGGGCGGAAATGGTGTGGCGCATGGGGGCTCCTTTTGGAGTGGGGTGGAGTGCGTACGTGATGAGTATGTCAGGGGCCGGGCCCCGAGGCAAGACGGCTTCCGGGACGACGCGCGTACGTCGTGGCGGACACGGTGAAAGGCATGGATTCCACGCGGAGCCTGGCATTGCCCGCCTGCGCGGGAATGACGCTTCTTTGACTCGACGGGTCCGGATGTGTCCGCATCGTCTGAGATGCACGACCTGTCCGCACTCCTCGGTGTCATCCCCGCGCAGGCGGGGATCCATGCCTTTCTTGCCCTCTCCCTCAGCCCGGCGTTACGCGCTCCAGTCGAGGATGACCTTGCCCGACTTGCCCGAACGCATGACGTCGAAGCCCTTCTGGAAGTCCTCGGCCGCGAAGCTGTGGGTAATGACGGGTTCCATGTTCAGACCGCTCTGGAGCATGGCCGTCATCTTGTACCAGGTCTCGAACATCTCGCGTCCATAGATCCCCTTGAGGTTGAGGCCCTTGAAAACCACCTGGCCCCAGTCGATGGGCGTGTCGCCGGGCATGATGCCCAAAAGCGCCACGTGGCCGCCGTGGTTCATCCGGGAAAGCATCTCGCGGAAGGCCGAGGCGTTGCCCGACATCTCCAGGCCCACGTCGAAGCCTTCGCTCATGTGCAGGTCGGCCATGACTTCAGCCAGGGATTCGCTGGCCACGTTGACGGCCCGGCTGACGCCCATCTTGCGGGCCAGATCCAGGCGGTAGTCGTTGACGTCGGTGATGACCACGTGGCGTGCTCCGCAGAACCGTGCGATCCCGGCGGCCATAATGCCGATGGGGCCTGCGCCGGTGATGAGCACGTCCTCACCGACCAGGTCGAAGGACAGGGCCGTGTGCGTGGCGTTGCCCAGGGGGTCGAGCATGGCGGCCACGTCGCCGGAGATGGTGTCGGGCACCTTGAAGGCGTTGACGGCCGGCACGCAGAGGTACTCGGCGAAGCAGCCGGGGCGGTTGACGCCCACGCCGATGGCGTTGCGGCAGAGGTGGCGCTTGCCTGCCTTGCAGTTGCGGCAATGACCGCAGGTGATATGCCCTTCGGCCGAGACGCGGTCGCCGACCTTGAGTCCGCGAACCTCGGAGCCCACGTCCACGATGCGCCCCACGAACTCATGGCCCACGGCCATGGGCACCGGAATGGTCTTCTCGGCCCAGGCGTCCCAGTTGTAGATGTGGATGTCGGTGCCGCAGATGGCGGTCTTGCCGACCTTGATCAGAATATCGTTGTGGCCGACCTCGGGCACGGGAATCTCTTCCATCCAGATCCCGACCTCAGGCCTGGCCTTCACCAGCGCTTTCATCATTTCCATATTTTTCTCTCCTCTCTTCCTTCTCCAGATGAAATTTTCACTCCCGCACTGCCCGTGGCGGGCCGGTGTGCCGGGTTTGAGGGCCGTCGACTGTCTGACTGAGCCAGGCATCGTTCGTTTTCCCGTCGCCCTTCGTCCGAAGTGCAGGCCTGTTGTTCGAAGACGCGACGGGAAAACGTTACGAGGCCCGCGAAGGAGTTTCGACGGTCCTCAAGCCCGGCACGCCGGACCGCCGCCCTCCCATCGAAGCCCCCATCCCCATCCAACCTCAAATCACACACAACCCTCTGCACTCCTGCACAAAAATCATCCCCGCTCTCAACAGGCAGCCCCCACTCTTAAGCACTGCCTCCGGCGGGCCGGTGTGCCGGGTTTGAGGGCCGTCCGCTGGCTGACTGAGCCAGGC
>CAZQYA010000295.1:0-3032 GCA_964597325.1 uncultured Desulfovibrionaceae bacterium | reverse complement strand
ATGTCCGCCGCGGCCTGCCGGCGCGAACCCTGGAGCAGTTTGAAGATGCGGGTGCGGACGATAATCTCCTTGGCCAGACCCATATTCAGGGGCGGCAAGGCCATGGCGTGGTCGTTGATGACCGGCGCGGAAACGCCGCCGTGACCAAAGCGCAGGATAGGGCCGAAGACCTTGTCCGTAAACACGGAGATGAACAGTTCGTGGGCACCGGGCCGGCGGCCCATTTTCTGGACGGTGAAGCCCTCGATATAGGCGTTGGGCACCTGGGCATGCACGCGGGCCGACATGTTGGCCGCAGCCTCGAACACGAGGTCCGGGGTGGTCAGGTCCAGGGCGATGCCGCCGATGTCGAAGGGCTGGGTGATCTGCGGGGAACGGATCTTCAGGGCCACGGGGAAACCGATCTCCGAGGCGGCCTCCACGGCCTGCATGGCCGACTTGCAGATGCGCGTCTCCACCACGGGCACGCCGTAGGCGGCCAGGACCTGCCGTGCCTCCTCCTCGGAAAGCTGGGTGCGTTCTTCCTCCAGGGCCTTTCTGACGATGCTCTGAGCATGCTCCGTGTCCGGGAAGAAGTCCGCGGGCAGGGAGTCGGGCGTCTGCATGAGGATCTTCTGGGTGCGCTTGTAGCGCAGCATGTGCAGGTAGGCCATGATGGCCTTGCCCGGCCGGTCGAAGACGGGAATGGCGGCGTCCTCGAAGACGTCCTTGGTGTCGCGCACGGTCTCCTCGCCCAGCCAGTTGGCCAGGACCAGACAGCGGCTCGTCTTGGCCACCTGGGTCACGGCCTGGGCTATCTCCAGACTCGACGTGCCCTGGAAAGGGACGTGCAGGATGAGCACGCAGCCCACGTCCTTTGCCCGCACCAGGACGCTCAGCACCCGCGCGTAGTCCTCGGGCGTGGCGTTGTAGGGCAGGGTCACGGGGTTGTCGGAACAGCGCTCGGGGCCAAGGATTTCCTCGAGCTTGAGCTGGGTCTCCTCAGTGATGGAGGCCAACTCCCCTCCCCCGGCGATAAGGGAATCGGCGGCCAGGAGCCCGATGCTCTGACCGTTGGTCATAATGGCCAGGCCGTTGCCACGCAGGGGTTTGTAGTTGGCCAGGGTGCGGGCACCCTCGAACAGGGAGTCGATGTCGTCCACGCGGACCATGCCGGCGCGGCGGAAGGCGGCGTCGTAGATCTGGTCCTGATCCGCCTCGGTCAGCTCGCTGGCGGCGTCGCGCAGGCCGCAGGGCAGGCGGCGAGGGCGGATGACAAGGATGGGCTTGTTGCGGGCGCTGGCCCGGGCCGCGGACATGAAACGCCGCGCGTCCTGGATGTTCTCCACATAAAGGAGAATGGCCTTGGTGGCCGGGTCGGAACCGAGATAGTCGAGGACGCAGCTGAAATCCACGTCAAGCTGGCGGCCCAGGGAGACGCAGTGGGAAAAACCGACATTGTTGGTCCTGGCCCAGTCAAGGACCGACTCGAAAAGGCTGTCGGACTGGGTCACGAAAGCGATGCGGCCTTCCCTGGCGCCCACGCGGGAAAGACTGGCGTTGACGCCCGAAGCCGGCACGATCATGCCCAGGCTGCCGGGACCCAGGACGCGGATGTCCCTTTCCCGGACAATGGAGCGGATGCGCTCGTCGAGGCGCTTCTTTTCCGCGCCTTCCAGCAGGGCGTAGCCCGGATCCATGATCACGGCCACGTGGGTGCCGTTGTCGGCCAGTTCCTGCAGGCGGTCCGGGGCCTCGAAGACCGATGAGCAGATGATGGCCATGTCCGGGGTCAGAGGCAGGGACTTGACGTCCACATAGGACAAAACGCCGAAAATGGCCTCCTGAGCACCGGACACGGGCAGTACCGGACCCAGGAATTTTCCGGACATGAGATTACGCATGAGGATGGCGCTGACGGAATCGGGGTCCCGCGACGCACCGATAATGGCCAGGGAATTGGGCTTGAACAACAGATCCAGATGTTTGACGCTCATCGTCCAAAAAGCTCCGTTTACCGACAGGATGAAGGGCACGATTTCCGTTAACCGCCAATATCAGCCACTTACCAGAAAAGGGGGGAAAACAAAATTCATTTCTTCTAAACGAATTTCCAGTTAAAACATATCCAAAAGGCAACCACCAGCAGATCAAGGAGGAATCCATGACCCCTGAAAATATCGAAAGCCTGTCCCACGAAGAACGGCTTTTCAATCCCCCTGCAGCCCCCCGTGCGCACATCCCCGACATGGAAACCTACCGGGAGCACTACCGCCGGGCCGACGAGGACCCCGAAGGGTACTGGGGCGACAGGGCCAGGGAACTTCTGACCTGGTCCAAGCCCTGGGACAAAGTCATGGACTGCGACTTCAACGAACCGCGCATCAACTGGTTCGTCAACGGGCAGCTCAACGTCAGCTACAACTGCCTGGATCGCCACGTGGAAAACGGCCTGGGCGACAAGACAGCCATCATCTGGCAGGGCGAACCCGAGGAGGACGTCCGCCACATCTCCTTCAGGGAGCTTCTGGCCGATGTGGTCCGCTTCGCCAACGTGCTCAAGAAAATGGGCGTGAAGCGCGGCGACCGCGTGGCCTTGTACATGCCCATGGTGCCCGAACTGGCCGTGGCCATGCTGGCCTGCACGCGCATCGGCGCGGCCCACTCCATCGTCTTCGCGGGCTTCTCGGCCCACAGCCTCATGAACCGCATCCAGGACTGCGAGGCCAAAGTCCTGGTCACGGCCGACGCGGTGTTGCGCGCCGGCAAGAAGATCCCGCTGAAGGGCAATGTCGACGAAGCCCTGGAGGGCTGCCCCAGCGTGACCGACTGCGTCGTGGTCAGACGCGCCGGCATCGACATCAACATGGCTGAAGGCCGCGACACCTGGTGGCACGACGCCATGACCGCCCCGGACCTCGCCGACACCTGCCCTTGCGAATCCATGGACGCCGAAGACCTGCTCTTCATCCTGTACACGAGCGGCTCCACGGGCAAGCCCAAGGGCGTGGTGCACACCACGGGCGGCTACCTGACCTACGCGGCCCACACCA
>CAZQYA010000294.1:0-3062 GCA_964597325.1 uncultured Desulfovibrionaceae bacterium | reverse complement strand
ATCGGCCAGGGCCGTCTGCTCCATGCGATCGTTGAGAGCCAGGGCTTCCCGCGCCTGCGCTTGCCCATCGCGCAGGCTTTTGATCCGGGCCCGCTTGCCTTGGATTTTGGCATGGGTGGACACGCGCAGGTCCGACGCGCGCAGCGGCATGCCCATGGCGCCCGTGTGCCTTTCGTAGCTGTGGATGAGCTCGTTGCGCGCTGCGATGAGTTCCTTCCTGGCTTGCTGAAGTTCTTCCGCAATTGTTTTGAGTGGCTTGCCAGACCCCAGCGGATCGAGCACTACCCGGGTCAGGGCGTTCTTGGCCTTGTCCCATCCGGCGTTCGCTTCGACGAAGGCTTTCTGGACCTGTTTAAATCTCAGGTTTTCCGATTCGTAAGCCGGGGCGTATTTGGCGTAGGAAATGAGACAATCGAAGGACGCTCTCTGACGCCTTTTCTCGGCTTCTTTCAAATCGGCTTGAGCGCGTTTGACTTCCGCCGCCAGGGAAGCCTCTTCCTTGCGCAGACGTGTCACCTCCAGATTGGCGCTTCTGTATTCCCGCTCTGCAATTTCACACTGGCTTTTCGCCGTCTTGAGTTTTTCGAATTCCTTTTCGAGGAATATCGTCATGGGCAGGGCAAAGGCGCCGACTCCTGAATGGAGTGTGTCGAAGGTCTTCTTAACTGTGGAGTCATCGGCGGTTTCGGCATCTCCGGCGATGGGGTAGAATTCGGAATTGATCCAGGTTTGAGCCGCGAAGGCCCCCTCGGCCAGGGTCTGCGAAGGCTCGGCCGGCGGCAGGCCCAGGCGCCTGTTGAAGGCGGTAAGGAGCGGCAGGACTCTGTCGGCCGTCCCGTCTTTCCTGGAGCGGTCCGCCATGTACGAGGTCAACTGAGTCAGGAGCAGCCCGTATTCATTGCCGGGCACGGCCCCTTCGCCCACGACACGTTCAAAAAGCCCGAGAAACTGTGATCCTTGGGCAAAGAGCGAGTCCAGAACGGTGAAGGAGGGCAGGCGTGCGGCGATATTGTGAAACGCCCCGGCCAGAATAGCCAGGCGGGCCACGGTCAGGGGATCGGCCGGGATTTCGTCGCTGTCGAAGGCGGTGGCGGGGTCCACCGGACAGGGCTTTTTCTGGTCGTCGCTCAGGAAGAAATTCCCGAGCTGGAACTGGAAGGAGTAGATGGGCCTCGTGTCCTGCATGAGGACCAGCCACGAGCCGGTGATGAGTTTCAGGCGGTCTTCCAGGGCGTTGAGCGCGTTCGCGTGGCTGTCCTTGAACGCGTTGTATGGAGCGAGACTCGGGAGCTGTTCTTGCGGCTGCCTTGGGTCGTAATGGCAGTCACCGGGCCGCATTGGCGGCCTGATGACTCGGCTGTTTTTTTTACCCTTTGACTCCACATACAGCCTGGTCAGCTCCCCCGAAACGATCATTGGCTCGTGCCAGCGAGCGTACAGGGACAAATCCTCCAACCCCGCGCTGTACGCCGTGACCATGTCGTAGATCATGCCCACTGGGTCGACCAGGCAGGCAACGTGGGTGTCGTGGTGTGTCGAGGGGATGGGCTTCTGATAAAAGGGCGTGGCAGAGGCGTCCCAGCGTTGCCACGCGGGGAGTCTGTCGCACAGTTCACGCGGCGACCATTCCTTGTCTTCCTCAGGCTTGGGCCGCTCAAAGAGTTTCACTCCCAAATTTTCCTGGCGCAGCCGCAGCAGGCCACCGGGGTTTTCGGCGTATTCCTCTACATGCAGGGGCCGGTCGTCAGCGTGGAAGCAGGTTGCGGACGCTTCGTAGGAATACTGGCGCAGCTTTGGGGCCACCGCCTTGCCGAGGGTCACGAGCTGCATCTGGCCATACGGGTCGGCCGCAAGGTTTTTGCGCATCTCCTTCCATATTGCCCGGGTGCGATCGTCCGGCCATTCTGCCTCGGACTCGGGGATGCGGATGAAGAGCATATAGAATTGCTCCACCTCCCGAGGCACGGCGATGGCGTCCGGCCTGCTCGCAAATCCGGTGCTGCGAGGGCCGTCAAGCATGGTCAGCCTGCCGCCTTTGGCAGCGAAGACGGCAATGTTTTGTTCGGTTGGATTGGCGCTCCATGTGGCGAAGACGTATCCGCTGTCCAGGGTGCGCAGGGTGTAGGCGTGGTTGACAACGGGCAGATTCGCGCCGGGCTCAAAGGCCTTGAGCACGTTGTCCGGGATGGTGCAGTCCGTGTGCGTGCAGAGGGCGAAGCGTACGGGGATGACGTGTCTGAAGCCGCAGACAAAGCCCTTTACCTGACGTGTTTCCGACATAGGGCGATCCTCTCGTGGGGTGGCAGGGTTGTGTCCGACAGATGTGTTTCGAAGACGTCGGCCAATTGGGGATGGAGGTGAAAAAGCAGGCGGATATCGAGAAGTTGGGGGAGATCGAAGCCGTAGCGTTTGCGCAGTTCGCGGCATTCGGACCTGACCGCGTCCCGTTCGGCATCATCGACCGGACCAAAGGACCGGGTGGACAGGATGCGGACGTCGCAGCCGTGAAAGCGCTTTGTCACTGTTTTTTCTGATTCGACGACATCTCCTCTCAGTGTCGCCACATGTCGGTCGAGAAGCCTGGCTTCCCGAAGTTCGTGGTAATCATCCAGAAAGGAAAGGGGGATACGCAATGCCTTGCGCTCTCTTTGTTCGGGAATCTCGCAATGCACCCAGGCTCCGATGCTTCCGTCAATATCGGCCTTCATGAGGACGGATGACAGGCCCTGGACAACAACGGGGAAAACGGCGGAAAGTTGCATGCAGTCGCACAGCACCTGTGGGCCCTGCCATCTGCACAGGGTGCGGCCCCCTCCCTCCCGCTCCGGGAAAAGCGTTTCGGCGAGAGCGGCTGCGGTGGTTTCGAGGTCGTTCCGGCCCGATACGAGGATGCCGAGACGGGACGGCCTGTCTTCCGCGAGAAACCAGTCCATCAGCGGGCTGTGTGCGGCGACGTTCACAAGGATGGGGCTCAGGGAAAGCAGGCTCTGCAGAGGTGAGTAGTACGCAAAGAGCGGACAGTAATGCGGCGAGTCCTCCAGGCTGAAGAGATGCTGCAGGAC
>CAZQYA010000293.1:0-3074 GCA_964597325.1 uncultured Desulfovibrionaceae bacterium | reverse complement strand
TTCAATTATGAACCCCCTTCTCAAAATGTTTATTCATGGAGTTTGAAATGCCCACGATTAATCAGTTGGTCCGCAAGGCGCGGGTCCTCCAGGTGAAAGGCAAAAAAAGAGCCGCGCTGCAGGAATGTCCTCAGCGTCGCGGAGTTTGCGTGCGCGTGTACACCACGACGCCCAAGAAGCCGAACTCTGCTCTTCGGAAGGTCGCCAGAGTGCGTCTGACCAATGGAATTGAAGTGACATCGTACATTCCCGGCGAAGGGCACAACCTGCAGGAGCACTCCGTGGTCATGATCCGCGGCGGCCGTGTCAAGGATCTGCCTGGTGTCCGCTATACGATTATCAGGGGTACGTTGGACGCGGCCGGTGTTCAGGATCGCCGGAAGAGCCGCTCCAAGTACGGTGCCAAACGTCCTAAATAGGTACAAGGAGATTGACGTATGCCTCGCAAGGGACCCACGCCAAAGCGTGAAGTGCTCCCGGATCCGAAATACGGGAGCCGGGTGGCTGCAAAGTTCGTGAATCAGATGATGTATGACGGCAAGAAAAGTACTGCCGAAAAAATATTTTACGATGCAATCGAAGAACTCGGAAAGCGTACGGATAACGATCCGCTGAAGGCTTTCGAGCAGGTCATCGAGAAGGTCAAGCCGCAGATGGAAGTCAAATCCCGTCGTGTCGGTGGCGCCACGTATCAGGTTCCCATGGAAGTCCGTCCTGCCCGTCAGGAGGCCCTGGCCATCCGTTGGCTGGTAAACTACGCCCGTAATCGCGGCGAGAAGGGCATGGTCCTGCGTCTGGCGGCTGAATTCTTTGATGCTTTTAACGATCGCGGTGGTGCCATCAAAAAGCGTGAGGATACCCACAGAATGGCCGAAGCCAACAAGGCCTTCGCGCATTACCGCTGGTAAAGAGGTTCTTTTCGTGTCTAAACGAGTTCCAATAGAAAAGCAGCGCAATATCGGTATCATGGCCCACATCGATGCGGGCAAGACCACGACTACCGAGCGTATCCTTTATTATACCGGTGTCTCCCACAAGATTGGCGAGGTGCATGACGGTCAGGCGACCATGGACTGGATGGAGCAGGAGCAGGAGCGTGGCATTACCATTACCTCCGCTGCAACGACCTGTTACTGGCGCGATTGCCGGGTCAA
Source organism: uncultured Desulfovibrionaceae bacterium (assembly GCA_964597325.1). Taxonomy (GTDB): domain Bacteria; phylum Desulfobacterota; class Desulfovibrionia; order Desulfovibrionales; family Desulfomicrobiaceae; genus Desulfomicrobium. Next base: position 1,920 of record CAZQYA010000293.1, on the reverse strand, counting down.
CATCATCGATACGCCCGGGCACGTGGATTTCACCGTCGAGGTGGAGCGCGCCCTGCGCGTTCTCGACGGCGCTGTCGCCGTTTTCTGCGCAGTCGGCGGGGTTGAGCCTCAGTCCGAAACCGTATGGCGCCAGGCGGACAGATATGGTGTCCCCCGTATCGCCTTTGTCAACAAGATGGACCGCTCGGGCGCTGATTTCTACCGAGTCGTCGACATGATCAAGGAGCGCCTCAAGGCCAAGCCTGTGCCCCTGCATTTGCCGATCGGGTCCGAGGAAAACTTTCAGGGACAGATCGACCTCGTTCGCAAGGTGGCTCTTTATTACGACGAGGATTCAAAGGGCGAAACCATTGAGGAGCGGGAGATTCCCGCCGAAATGGCCGACCAGGTCGAAGAATGGCGTATGAATCTTGTTGAGGCCATTGCCGAAGAGGATGAATCCCTGCTGGAGAAGTACCTCGGCGGTGAGGAGCTGTTGCCCGAAGAGATCGTTGCGGGTATACGTTCCGCCACCATCGGGCTGAAGATTTGTCCGGTTATTTGCGGGTCCGCATTCAAGAACAAGGGCGTGCAGGCGCTTCTCGACAGCGTGGTCGAGTACTTGCCTTCCCCCGTAGATATCGACGCCATGACCGCAAAGGACCCAGACACCGGAGAGGACATCGTGTGCCCTTGCTCCGATGAAGAACCCTTGAGTGCGCTGGCCTTCAAGCTCATGGCGGATCCGTTCATCGGTCATCTGACCTTCCTGCGCATCTATTCCGGTGTGCTTGAGACGGGTTCCACCGTACTCAACGCGGCATCCGGCAAGAAGGAACGCGTTGGCCGCCTTTTGAAGATGCACGCCAACAAGCGCGAGGACATCAAATCTGCCCACGCCGGTGACATCGTCGCCGCCGTCGGACTGAAGCAGACCGCCACGGGTGAGACGCTGTGCGATCTGAAGCGTCCTGTGCTTCTTGAGTCCATTGATTTTCCCGAGCCCGTCATTGAGGTCGCCATCGAGCCCAAGACTAAGAGCGACCGGGATGCCCTCGGGCAGGCCCTTCAGAAGCTGGTCAAGGAAGATCCGTCCTTCAGGGTCAAGACCAACGAGGAGACCGGGCAGACACTTATCGCCGGAATGGGCGAGCTGCATCTTGAGATCATTGTCGACCGCCTGACTCGTGAGTTCAAGGTGGATGCCAACGTGGGTCAGCCCCAGGTTGCCTACCGCGAGACCATTACCAAGGCTGTCGAGAAGGATCTCAAGTACGCGAAGCAGTCCGGTGGGCGCGGCCAGTATGGCCATGTCGTCATCAAGGTTCAGCCTCAGGAACCGGGTGGCGGATATGAATTTGTGAACAGCATTGTTGGCGGTGTCATTCCCAAGGAATACATCCCCGCCGTCGACAAGGGCATCAAGGACGCCTTGCTTAATGGCGTCATGGCAGGCTTCCCCATGGTCGACGTAAAGGTCGAACTGGTCCATGGCTCCTATCATGATGTCGATTCGTCAGAGCAGGCGTTCTACATCGCCGGTTCCATGGCGGTGAAGGAAGCCTGTAACAAGGCGGCCCCCGTCCTTCTGGAACCCATCATGTTCGTCGAGGTTCTTACCCCCGAAGACTATATGGGCGATGTCATGGGCGACCTCAATGGTCGTCGCGGCCGGATCGTCAGTCTCGAAATGCGGCACGGGATGCAGATCATCCGCGCAAACGTACCGCTGAGCAGCATGTTCGGTTATGCGACGGATCTGCGCTCCAGGACCCAGGGTCGGGCAACCTACACCATGCTGTTCGACCATTATGACCGCGTACCTGCGAGTCTTGCCGAAGAATTGACCAAGAAATGAATGGAGATGAAAAATGGCCAAGCAGAAATTTGAAAGAAAGAAGCCGCACGTCAATATTGGCACCATCGGTCACATTGACCACG
>CAZQYA010000292.1:0-3077 GCA_964597325.1 uncultured Desulfovibrionaceae bacterium | reverse complement strand
AATTCTTGCTCTGGGGTATTGATATGGCTAAAACAATTACGCTTGAAATAGTGACGCCAGACAAGATGGTGCTCAAGGAAGAGGTCGACTATGTCGGCGCTCCCGGCATCAACGGCGAATTTGGCGTCCTGCCCAATCATATCCCGTTTCTCTCTGCGCTTGGTATCGGGAGCCTCTACTACAAGCTTAACGGTAAGAAGTATTATATCTTCATCGCCGGCGGGTTTGCCGAGGTGTCCCCTGCGAAGGTGACTGTTCTTGCTGAAGTGGCGGAAAAAGCTGAAGACATCGATCTGGAACGGGCCCGCAAGGCTCAGGAAAGAGCGGAGCAGCGCGCCAAACAGCAGCAGGAGAAATTGGATCACGCGGCCGTGCAGGCCGCATTGGCCAGGGCGCTCCACCGCATGAAATGCCGTGACAGCGCTGTCAGTGAAGGCACATGCCGCATGTAACGAACGCAGGCAATCAAAATGAAGGCAGGCTCTCCGGAGCCTGCTTTTTTTTTGCAGATTGGACTTGAGTGACGGAAAGTGCGCTGGTATCTCTGCTCGGTCTCATGTGGCGGTCGGTCATTCTGTCCGCCTTTTGGAAATCTGGCAACATTTGCGGATCGTGGGACGAAGTCTGTCGGATAACACGACGTCCACTTCTGAAACGGCTCGGATTGGAGAAGATTCATGATTGGTAAGCTGGGATATATATTGCTGGCCGCCGGAAAGGGGACCAGGATGCATTCGGATTCTCCTAAAGTTCTGCAAACGGTTCTCGGAAAGTCGCTGCTTGGCTACGTCTATGATGCATTGAGTCATGTGCCACCGGACCTCGTATGGACTGTTATCGGCTTTGGTGCCCAGGAAGTTCGCTCACTTTTTTCAGGCAGAGATTTGCAGTTCGTGTTGCAGGAGGAGCAGCTTGGCACAGGGCATGCGGTTGCCCTGGCATGGCCGGAGATCCTGGCGAGCGATATATCCCATGTCTGTGTTCTCAACGGTGATACGCCGTACGTTCCGGTTCAGGAGGTTGAGTCGCTGGCCGTGGCATGTTCTGATGAGGGGGCAGCCATGGGCATGCTCACTTTGGAGTTGAACGAACCCTTTGGCTATGGACGGGTGATTCGTTCCGAAGATGGCGGGGTTGTCCGTGTTGTCGAAGAGAAGGATTTCGACCCCGTGGAACACGGAGGAGAAGTCTACGAAGTGAATTCTGGCGTCTACGTGTTCGACGTGAGAGCTTGTTCCCGCCTCTTGTCCCGTATGGACCAGGATAATGCTCAAGGGGAGTTCTACCTGACCCAGATGATCAGCCTCTGTGCACAGGAGGGGTTGCCTATCGTGGGCATGCCTTTCGGAAACAGCGACCTGCTTCGCGGAATCAACTCCCCAAAGGAACTCATCCGGTTTGAGGAGACCTTGAGAGCGGACATCGTCGAGGGGTACCTCGATACCGGAGTCATCCTGCGCAACGCGTCTTCCGTTGTCATTGGTCCTGATGTGGAAATCGCTCCTGGCGTGGAGATTACAGGTCCAGCCGAAATATACGGACGGACCCGTATCGAGCGAGGCGCCCGGATCGCATCCCATTGCTGGATCAAGGATGCAGCCCTGGGTTCTTGCCAAGTGAAATCCTTTTCCCATATTGAGAGAGCAAGGGTCGAGTCCGGTGCGACCATCGGACCTTTTGCGCGTCTCAGGCCAGGCGCTGACATCGGACCTGATGCCCGCGTCGGAAATTTCGTCGAAGTGAAGAATTCAGTGCTCCGGGAAGGCGCCAAGGCCGGTCATCTGACTTATCTGGGAGACGCTGACGTTGGCCCGGGGGTCAATATCGGGGCGGGTACCATCACGTGCAATTATGACGGTGTACGTAAGCATCGGACTGAAATTCGGGAGAATGCCTTTATCGGCAGCAACACGGCCCTGGTTGCTCCCATCGTTGTCGGGGCTGACGCGCTTGTTGGCGCTGGATCTGTGGTTACCAAGAATGTGCCTGACGGTGCATTGTGCGTGGCCCGGGCAAAGCAGGCCAACATTGAAAGGAAGAAAAAGAAGAACTCACCTCAATCCTAGGAACGGACATGGATATCCTGAATCAACTTACGGACAAGATAACCCTCCTGTTGGAACGCCAGGAGGCTTTAAAGCTCGAAAATATTCAATTAAAAGAGGAGCTTGAGCAGGAGCGCCAGACCAAGGAGGCCGTGCTTGGCAAGGTGGAAAATATCTTGAACAGGTTACAAGAGGTTGATAGTGATTAGCTAATGCCAGGATACAATTTGACAGTGCTCGGCCTCGATCTATCCTTCGCGGCCGACGTCCCGCCTGAGCGGATTCAGCAGGCTGTAGAATTCGTTCACAAACGATATCAGGATCTTCAAGGGCGGGCCAGCAGCATGAGCAAGGAGCGGCTTCTGACATACCTGGCACTCAGTCTGGCCGACGATTATTTACACGATCAAGGGAAGCTTGAGCAGCTTGAGAATAATCTGCAACGGCTTCTTTCGAAGATAGATAGTCCTGAAGAATAGCTTTAAACCCTGGAGGGTTAGTGATTGGTGATGCGTTTTTGAGCCAATAAAGCGCAATTCGGGTAGCTTACAACGGCCTTGTGTGCATGCTCCGCAAATCGGAGAAGCCTGATGGGCTGTAGCCGACCCCCTCTTAACTTAAGAGGTTCAAAATGATTCCCAACACTACCTTCCGGGGATTTACAACAAGCTGTCCCCTCTAGGTTAGCCAGACCATCCTCCTTGCTGATGTGGCACTCACGCGCCGCTGCTCCCCGGGTCCGATTTCAAGGACAGGAGCGGCGGATTACCGCCTTCGCGTAGGCATTTCAATATATTGAGCCAAGGAGAATTTCATGGCTGACATCATTATCACCGCATTCATCTGTATCGGTCTCGGTGCGGTAGCGGGTTTTCTCTTCAAGAAATACCTCACGGACAAGGAAGTTGAGGACGCCCAGAAGCTTTCCGAACGCATCCTAGAAGAGGCTAAGAAGGACGCCCAGGCGCATAAGAAGGTATGAAATCCGTGAATCAGGTATGTGAGAGAATTAAACCCCGGGCGGAAAAGAAA
>CAZQYA010000291.1:0-3094 GCA_964597325.1 uncultured Desulfovibrionaceae bacterium | reverse complement strand
GCGACAACACCGACATGTACGCCCAGGGCTATTTCGCCTACGACTCCAAGAAGTCCGGCGGCATCACCGTGTCCCACCTGCGTTTCGGCAACGAGCCCATCCAGTCCACCTACCTGGTCAATGCGGCTGACTACGTCGCCTGCCACAAGTCCAGCTACGTGCACTCCTACGACGTCCTGGAAGGCATCAAGGATGGCGGCACCTTCGTGCTCAACTCCGACTGGAGCGCAGAGGACATGGAGAAGGAACTGCCCGCCGCCATGCGCCGCACCATCGCCAAGAAGGAGCTCAAGTTCTACACCATCGACGCCGTGAAGATCGCCGGTGAAGTGGGCCTGGGCAACCGCATCAACATGGTCATGCAGACCGTCTTCTTCAAGCTGGCCAACGTCATGCCTTTCGAAGAGGCAGTGGCGTTGCTCAAGAAGGCCATCAAGAAGGCTTATGGCAAGAAGGGCGACAAGATCGTCAACATGAATGTCGCCGCTGTGGACAAGGCCGTTGAGAGCCTGATCGAGATCAAGGTCCCGGCCGCCTGGGCCGACGCCGCCTGCGATTGCGCCGCCGAGAAGGACGAGCCTGATTTCGTCAAGAACGTGATGCGTCCCATCCTGGCACAGAAGGGCGACGAACTGCCCGTGTCCGCCTTCGAGCCCGACGGACTCTTCCCGGTGGCAACTTCCCAGTTCGAGAAGCGCGGTGTGGCCATCAACGTTCCCGAGTGGATCCCCGAGAATTGCATCCAGTGCAACCAGTGCGCCTTCGTCTGCCCGCACGCCGCCATTCTGCCCGTGCTGGTGACCGAAGAGGAGATGGCCGGGGCCCCCGAGACCTTCGACACCATCAATGCCCTGGGCAAGGAGCTCAAGGGCATGAAGTTCCGCATCCAGGTCAATACTATGGACTGTCTGGGTTGCGGCAACTGCGCCGACATCTGTCCGGCCAAGAAGACCGCCCTGGTCATGAAGCCCCTGGCTTCCCAGACCGAAAGGGAAGTGGCCAACTACGACTTCTCGACCACCGTTCCCTTCAAGGACAACCTCATGCGCCGCGACACCGTCAAGGGCAGCCAGCTGCAGAAGCCCCTCATGGAGTTCTCCGGTGCCTGCTCCGGCTGCGGTGAGACCCCCTACGTCAAGGTGCTGACCCAGCTCTTCGGCGAGCGCATGATCATCGCCAACGCCACGGGCTGCTCCTCCATCTGGGGCGCTTCCGCGCCGACCACCCCCTACACGGTCAACGCCGAAGGGCACGGTCCGGCCTGGGGCAACTCCCTGTTCGAGGACGCCGCCGAGTTCGGCTACGGCATCCAGATGGCCTATGCCCAGCGTCAGGCCAGACTGGTCGACCTTATCGAAAAGGCTCTGAAGGGCGATCTGCCCGAGGACCTGGCCGATGCCTTCAAGGGTTGGCTCGCGAACCGCGCCAACGCGGAAAAGTCCAAAGAATACGGCGACACGATTCGTGACATCCTGGCCTTCACCCATCGCGACGAGCTCCTCGAGGAAATCTTCGAGAACGAGGAACTCTTCACCAAGAATTCCTTCTGGATCTTCGGTGGCGACGGTTGGGCCTACGATATCGGCTATGGCGGGCTGGACCATGTTCTGGCCTCTGGCGAAGACATCAACGTTCTGGTGATGGACACGGAAGTGTACTCCAACACTGGCGGTCAGTCCTCCAAGGCGACGCCGCTTGGTTCCATCGCAAAGTTCGCCGCCGCAGGAAAGCGTACCGGCAAGAAGGATCTTGGGCGCATGGCCATGAGCTACGGTTACGTCTACGTAGCCACGGTTTCCATGGGCTATGACAAACAGCAGCTGCTCAAGGCGTTCCGCGAAGCGGAAGCCTACCCCGGGCCGTCTCTGATCATCGCCTACGCGCCGTGCATCAACCAGGGGCTTCGCAAGGGCATGGGCAAGACCCAGCTCGAGTCGAAGCTGGCCGTACAGTCCGGTTACTGGCCGCTGTACCGCTTCAACCCCACGTTGCTGGACGAAGGCAAGAACCCCTTCTCCCTGGATTCCAAGGCTCCCGATGGATCCATCCAGGAGTTCCTGGCCGGCGAAAACAGGTACGCTCTGCTCGAGAAGATTGCGCCCGAAGCCTCCAAGGAGCTTCGTGCCGAGATCGAGAAGGAGTACCTGCAGCGTTTCGAGATGTACCAGTACCTTGCCAAGCAGCAGTTCGCTCCTGCGACCTCTTCCGAGCCCGTTGCTGCGGGTGCTGAAGGCGAGGGCTGTACACTCACGGCAACAGCCGAACATTCCGGGGCCAACAAGCCTGCAGAGCCCTGCGATGACGGCCGCGCCGGAGAATAGGTAAAGGCTCGTCGCCGGTCCGCGGGTTGGGGTATCCGCGGACCGGCGGCAATTTCATCAGTTTTATTTGGAGGGAGATATGTCAATTCCTGTCTTGGCAATGGTGGCACTGCTGCCCATCCTGGTTGCTCTCGTCCTGATGGTCGGCATGCGCTGGCCGTCGACCAAAGCCATGCCTCTTGCCTGGCTTGTGTGCGCCCTCGGCGCTATCGGTGCATGGAACCTGCCCGTCGGCTACGTCGCGGCTCTTTCCCTGCAGGGTATCGTCGTCGCCATCGGCGTTCTCATCATTGTCTTCGGCGCCATCATCATCCTGTATACCCTGAAGTACTCGGGCGGTATGGAAACCATCCAGTACGGCATGCAGGGCATCAGCCGCGATAAACGCATCCAGGCCATCATCATCGGCTACATGTTCGCGGCCTTCATCGAAGGCGCGGCCGGTTTCGGCACGCCCGCGGCCCTGGCGGCTCCGCTGCTCCTCTCCCTGGGCTTTCCGCCCCTGGCAGCCGCGGTCATCTGTCTCGTTTTCAACTCCTTCCCTGTCACCTTCGGTGCGGTCGGCACGCCCGTCCTCGTCGGCCTGAAGTTCCTTGACCCGCTGGTCAAGACCGCTGTCGCCGCCGGCACCCCCGGACTGAATTTCATCGACTTCGGCTCCTTTGCCAAGGTCATCGGCCAGTGGGCCACCGTCATGCACGGCCCCATGATTTTCATCCTGCCCATCTTCATGCTCGGCTTCCTGACCCGCTTTTTCGGCAAGAACAAGTCCT
>CAZQYA010000290.1:0-3104 GCA_964597325.1 uncultured Desulfovibrionaceae bacterium | reverse complement strand
GGAGGCGGTCAGCTCCATGGACCCTTCGGTCATGGTCAGCAGGGCGCGTTCTTTGGTGACCTGGATGGTGCCGCGGACCACGGCGTCCGTGCCGGCCGGGACCTGGTAGGGCTTGGCGTCCAGGGCGTCGAAGGGCGTCTTGAATTCGATGGTCTTGGTGTCGGCCTTCAGGGCGAAATCCAGGCTGCCTTCCTGCACCATGACCACGAAGCGCTCAGCCTCTTCCTGCAGGGCGAACACGGTTTTGTCCGCGCCCATGAGCTGCAGTCCGCCGGCCTCCACGTAGCACTGGCCGCTGCAGGCCATGAGGGATCCGGCCGGGACAGGCATCTCCTTGTCCATGACCAGGCCGGTCTCAAGGATCTTTACGGACCCTTCGGGCACAAGGCGCGGGGTGGATCCGGCGAACAGGGGCTGGGCCAGAAGGGTGGCTGCGGCCAGGACGACGAGAGACTTCCGAAAATCGAACATGCATTCCTCCGAAATATGAATGAAAGGGAAAATGACGCATTGTGTTTGGCCTCACGGCCATGTGACCGGGGCATTTCAACACCGGAACATGCCTTTAAGTCAAGTAAAAAGTGTAATATTTTCAATGTATGACAATACAGTGCGGCGCGTCGCGCAGCGTCGAAGTGTGGGCGGGGCAGGGAAGAAGTGGCGGATTGCTCGGGTCCGTCGGGGTTCCGTGAATCCGGCAGACATTTTCGTCGTTTCTTCAGGGCCGAATTTGCGCTGACGGTTCGTCATTCAACGGCTAACAGGCCGTTCAAAAACGGCAATCTGCCGCGTCAGCGAAAAAATCCAGACCGCGCATCTGCGCACTACACTGCGCGCCCTGGCTTTTTTCGCTTCCTTGCATCTCACCATTTTTGAACGGCCTGCTAAAGGGGCGAGGGTGTCATACGGCGGGGGCGTCGCGAACCAGGTATGAAAAACATGTCCCGGGCTGCAGTGCCGCGAACCCGGCATGTTCACGACGGATGAGGTGCCCAGGCAACGCTTTCAGCGGAAGAACGGCACAAGTCGCATGGGCATGGACGCGCAACGGGTCGCGTGGTGTCGGACCTGCCTGTCAGTGGGGGCTGAATTCCTTCGAGTCGTCTTCGCCGCCCCCCGACATCCCGGCCAGGATCAGTCCGCCGCCGACCAGGGCGGACACGGTGCCGAAGGTCCAGGCTGTCCCTGTGCTCATGGCCGCCTGCCGTGGACCGGAGATAGTGGGCAGGGGCTCCTTGCCACCGGCGTTCGTGAGCACGAGCACGCGACCTGCGGACAGGGTCTGCGGCTCCTGTCCGGATGCGAGCAGCAGGACTCCCTGGGTCACAGTGAGAGTCGCCGTGTCCTCGCCGACGTGCATGGTGCCCCGGGCAGATTCGACTGGATCCCGGTCCGCGAGGCAGAGCATCACTGATCCGAAAGGCGTCTGGAACACCGCGCTTCCGGCCTGTGCCGCCAGGTCGAAATCCATGCGTCCCGAGCTTACGGTGACCGTTCGTCCCCCCTCGTCCTCGAGAATGCTGAAGACGGTGCTTGCATCGCTTCTAAGGATCAGGCCGCTTGTCTCGATGATGCACATTCCGGCGTTTGCGTCGGGTACGTTCAGGGACGTTTCAGGCGCGCTGACCGGGCCGGCGTTATGGGTTGCTGCCTCTGCGGACGGCTGCGGGGAGTCCGTCTGGGCTCGGATCTGGTTGGGGGCTGCCAGCAGCATGACAGTCAGATGGGCGACAAGGACATGGCGTAAAATGGTCATGACGTTCTCCTGAATGGTTCTGGTCCACCCGCGATGGATGCGCGTACTCGTCGGGACGCTTTCGCAGGGTGAGAGCCCGGCCGCACCGGTCGCACCGGTCGCACCGGTCGCACCGGTCGCCTGGGGTTGCGACCAAAAGACCGGTCGATTCGGTGCGGTTTCGGAGGGAGATCGCCGGCGCTTCGCCGGACCATGACGGCCGGGGCCCTCGCTTCAGGAAAAATCAGTTTTCTGGGGTAGGGTCAATTCCAAGCAGATATGAATATTCTGATAATTTAAATAGTTAAATATGTGTATGTGGAAGTGTGTTGGTGCGTACGGAGTCGTCGTGCACCGCAGCGCGGTGTCGGCGATTTGTCCGCAACGAGGGGGAGTTGCAGGGTTCAGGGGAGGCGCGTTGGATTCCTCTGAATGCCCCGAGCTTGAAACGAAGAAAGCCGCGCGGTTTCCCGTCGCGGCTTTCATGGCTGGACTGATCGAACTGTATCAGCAGGCAATAGCGTCGCCGCGGAGATTGGGGATGGGCTCGAAGCGCCATTTGCGGACGCAGGACGTTCCGCAGGAGTTGGAGCAGTCGCACTCGCCGCCGACCACGACAACAGGCACGGCGCTGTGGGCGCTGACCGCGTCGGTCACGGAGCCGAGCACCTTGCGCGGGCCGTGGTGCTTGGAACCCATGATGATCATGTCGCAGTTGTAGGAGCGGGCAGCATCGACGATGGACTCCACGGCAGGACCGTGGCCGACCACCTTCTTGAAGACGATGCCGGCTTCTTTGCAGCCTTCTTCATAAATGGAGAAGACCTTGGAGATGTTTTCCATGTCCTTGCGCATGATGCGTTCGCGGCCCTCGGGACCGATGCGGCCGCTGATGGGGCCGTGGGCATGAAAGAGCACAACGGTCGCCCCGCACTGCTTGGCAAGGGCTACGGCATAACGCTTGGCGCGACGGGAAGCTTCGCCTCCATCCACAGGGACCAGAAAAGATTTGAGACCGGGCAGTTCCATATATAATTCCTCCGAAAAGGTTTAAGTTGGTTAGTCAATCAATTTGTGACATGTCTCACAAAGTCCGTCAAGAGGAAAATTTTCTGTTTCGAAAAAAAATGAGAAAATGATTTTCATATCTGAAAGGCGTGCGGGGCGGGAGCAACGGAGTCCGAGAGGCTCGATTTGGTGCGAAGATGAAGGATTGTCAAGTGTTGAGTAGGATGTGGTGAAAAATGACGCCATTTTTCGTTTTTGCCGGGACGACCCCGAGGCAGGGCGTATGGCGTCAGGAACATGGAACTCATTGACGCTCCAGTTACACGTCATTCCCGCGAAGACGGGAATCCATCCACTTGGG
>CAZQYA010000289.1:0-3112 GCA_964597325.1 uncultured Desulfovibrionaceae bacterium | reverse complement strand
TTGGGCCGCGAGGCATGGGAGACCACCCGCCAGGCCTTGTCAGCGCAGAAGTCTGTACAGTGCGAAGTGAGGCCGGTCCGCTTTCTGCGAAGAGCGGCGGGTCTGAGAATATTGTAATGGAAGAAGCAGGGCCCGGAGGGAATGGTCTGCGTCTGGTAGGCGCGGGCGGGGTAGAACACGGGGACGGACGGGCTGAGGCATGAAGTCCTTGCCGCCATCGGTGAACGCACGAACGTGCTTTTGCCGGAACACGACGGACCGCTGACGATGTAGACCATGGAGCCTCCGCCGGCGAATGGGCCGGGTTGCGGGAATGGAAATCAGGAAATAAACATATATTATGCCGGCTTGGCGGTAAATTGTCTACAGGTGCCGCAGGTCCGCGAACATCCCGCGGGTCAGGGCCAGGAGGTCCCGGGGCGCGATCTCGATCTCCAGGCCCCGGCGGCCGGCGCTGACATGGATGGCAGGCAGGCTTTCGGCCGTGCTGTCCAGGATGGTGCGCAGGCGCTTTTTTTGGCCCAGGGGGCTCACGCCGCCCAGGACGTAGCCCGTGGTCCGCTCCACGAGGCCCTTGTCGGCCATGGCGGCCTTTTTGGCGCCGCAGGCCCGGGCCAGCAGCTTCAGGCTGAGCATGGACTCCACCGGGATGACGGCCACCACCAGCTCGCCGCCAAGGTCCGCCACCAGCGTCTTGAAGACCAGCCCGGGGTCGATGCCCAGTTTTTCGGCGGCTTCCAGGCCGTAGGACGCGCAGGCCGGGTCGTGTTCGTATTCGTGGATCTTGAAGGAAATTTTCGCCTTTTTGGCGGCGTTGATGGCGGGGGTCATGGACAATCGGCTACAGAGCGCAGGGGGAAAAGTCCAGGGGTTGGACGGAATCCGGCGGAAGTCCCTTCTGTGGGGGCTCCCGCCGGAAGGCTGGTCAGACGGCGGCCCGGGCCTCGGTCATGATGTAGGCCTTGAGGTCGTCGATGGTCACCACGGGGAGGTCGTGCTGCCGTCCGAACTCCTGGATCCGTGGCATGCGCGCCATGGTCCCGTCCTCGTTGGTCAGTTCGCACAGGACCCCGTAGGGCTTGAGTCCGGCCAGACGCATGAGATCCACGGTGGCTTCGGTGTGCCCCTCGCGTTCGAGCACGCCGCCGGGACGGGCGCGCAGGGGGAAGACATGCCCGGGGCGGTGCAGGTCGGCGGGCCCGGCGTCGTCGGCGATGGCCGCCTGGATCGTACGCACGCGGTCGGCCGCGGAAACGCCCGTAGTCACGCCCGTGGCGGCTTCGATGGAGACGGTGAAGGCGGTCTGGTAGCGGCTGGAATTGTTGCTGACCATGGGGGCGAGATCCAGGGCCCGGATTTTTTCCTCGGGCAGGCAGAGGCAGACGATGCCGCTGCATTCCCGTATGAGCATGGCCATCTGGGGTGGAGTGAGGGTCTCGGCGGCGAAGATGAGGTCGCCCTCGTTCTCGCGATCCTCGCTGTCGGTGACAAGCACCCCCCTTCCTTCGCGCAGGGCCCGGAGGGCGTTTTCCACGCGTATGTGTGAAGGGGTTTCCTCGAAAGTGGGGGTAAGCTGATTCACGTGGTTCTCCTTGGGAATTGGGCGTGAATCAGGGCGCGGCCGAAAGGTACCGTCCACGTCAATGGACGGCGGCCGTCTTCTCTTCCATCCGGACTGTAACCGTCGGCTCCGGCCTTGCACCGGATCTGCTGACCTTCCGGACTCCCGGAAGCGCTCGCGGGCTCCCCGCAATGATGCGGGATACCGCCGGTGGGGACTTTCACCCCGCCCTGAGAATGTGGCGCATCATGCGCGGGGAAGGGGCTCGTGTCAACGGTTTGATGCCGGTTTCGGTATCTGTGCCGAGGGCCATGAGTCCATGGATCCGGAGAGCTGTCCAGGCGGTTCCGGGAAGGCTCGAATTCGGCCGTTGCTTCCGGGCGGAGATAAGCGTACGATCTTTTTTTCCGCCACAAGGTAATCCCCTTGTGGCTTTTTTTTCCATTCGACATTTCAGCTTTACGAGGAAAGACCATGACCGAGAATCAGATACAGGCCGGCAGTTCCGTGGAATCCGTTTGCAAGAAATGCAAGGCGGTTACCGACCACCATGTGGTGGCCATGCTCGGCGACAAGATCGCCAAGGTGGAGTGCAAGGTCTGCCGCGCCCGCCACGCCTATGCGTCCCCCAAGGCCGAGGCCAAGGCTGCGCCTGCCGCGCGCGTACGCAATGGTGCCACGGGCGCCGTGACTCCGGCAACGTCTCCGGCCCCAGCAGCCCGCGCTGCAAAGCCCGCCCGGGTGACGGCCGCCGTCAAACAGGCCCAGGCCCACGCCGCACAGTGGGAGAAGCTGACCTCCGGGTCGGGCGAGCCTCTGGGATACGCCATGGACCGCACCTACAGCGTCGGCGATCTTCTCGATCATCCTGTTTTCGGCCTCGGTCACGTGCAGAAGGTTATGAAGCCCTGCACCATCGAAGTCATTTTCCAGGATTCCATACGCAACCTGCGGTGCGGCAAGATCGTCTGATTTCCTTTTTCCTTCCTGTTTCGCCAGCCCGACGCCATCGGCCGCCTCCGGGCGGTTCGGACCTGTTTTTCCATCTTGACTCCGCCTGAAAACTGCGCGTAGTGGAAAAATAGTGTCGTGCGTCGTGCGCCCGGCGCAGTTTCGGCTTCGATCGGGAAGCCGTTTTTTATGCCCGCAGAGGAGAATCATGCCTAATACCCAGAAGAACGATCATATCAGAAATATTGCCATCATCGCCCACGTCGACCACGGCAAGACCACCCTGGTGGACGCCATGTTCCGCCAATCCGGAGTGTTCCGGGAAAACCAGTCCGTGGACGAACGCGTCATGGATTCCATGGATCTGGAGCGCGAGCGCGGCATTACCATTGCCGCCAAGAACTGCTCGGTGCGCTGGAAGGACGTCAAGATCAACATTGTCGATACGCCCGGCCACGCCGATTTCGGCGGTGAAGTGGAGCGGGCCCTGTCCATGGTGGACGGCGCGGTCCTGCTGGTGGACGCCTCCGAAGGCCCGCTGCCCCAGACCCGCTTCGTGCTGAAGAAGGCCCTGGACGCGAGCCTGCCCATCCTCGTGGT
>CAZQYA010000288.1:0-3137 GCA_964597325.1 uncultured Desulfovibrionaceae bacterium | reverse complement strand
TATGAAAGGTTGCAAAATCATTGCGTTGAGTCTGCTGCTGATCATGTGCGCCGCCAGCGTCGCCATGGCCGCCAACTATGTGCCCAAGGTCGACAACTTCATCATCCTGGTGGACCGATCCGGCTCCATGGATGGAAAATATGTCGGGACCAAGGACAAGAAGATCGTCCTGGCCAAGGCGCTGCTGGAGCGTATGAACGCCATGATCCCCGAACTCGGTTACAAAGGTGGCCTGAGCACCGCCGCTCCGGCCGTTCAGATCCAGGGGCTGGAAACCTATGCCGCCGGTTCCTATGGTGCCGCCATCGCCCAGATTCCCACCCTCATCGGCAACAACCCCACGCCCCTTGGCGTCGGCCTCATCGCCCTTGAGCCCACCCTGAAGGACGCCGCCGGCCGCAACGCCGTGATCATCGTGTCCGACGGTCAGGAAAACACCGGCGAAGGCTCCCTGAAGGTCGCCGCGGCCATGGCCGAAATGTACAACGTCTGTTTCCACACCATCAGCTTCGCTGACAGCGTGAACGGCAACCAGGCCCTCCTGGACGACATCTCCGCCCTGAAGTCCTGCGGCGTGTCCGCCACGGCCGCCCAGTTGGCCGACGATGCCGCCATGAAGCAGTTCGTCATGGATGTCTTCTATGAAGAGGACACCACCGTCGATCCCTGCTCCCTGGACGACGACAACGACGGCGTGAACAACTGCATCGACAAGTGCGCCAGCACGGCCGCGGACCTGGCTGTGGACGCCAATGGCTGTCCCATCCCGCTGGTCGTCACCCTCAAGATCAACTTCGACTTCGACAAGGCCGCCATCAAGCCCATGTACCATCAGGAACTGGCCGACTTTGCCGCCTTCATGAAGCAGTACCCCGGCGTGTCCGTCGAAATCGACGGCCATACGGATTCCAAGGGCTCCGACACCTACAATCAGAAGCTGTCCGAACGCCGCGCGAACAGCGTGCGTGACTACCTCATCGCCAACTTCGGCATGGACGCCTCCCTGCTCACCGCCGTGGGCTTCGGCGAGGTCAAGCCCATCGCCAGCAACGACACCGAAGCCGGCCGCGCCGAAAACCGCCGCATCGAGGCCGTGATCAAGGGCATCTTCCAGAAAAAATAGCCCGCGCAGGCGGCCCCGCAAAGGGGCCGCCTTTTTTTTGTCCGCCATCCATCGGCATCCATGCCGCGGTTCCCGGAAAACAGGCGGAGGATACCCCTTATCGCAGCCTCCCCGGTCCTTGAAATTCCCATCCATCTCGACTAGCTTATTTAATTCTTCATTCATCTAGCCGTTGGGGTCATTGTGCACACCGATCTCCTGCAGTTCATTTTCGGCGGCCTGACCAGCGGGGCCATCTACGCGCTCATCGCCCTGGGCTTCTGCGTGGTCAGCAACACCATGGGCATCGTCAATTTCATCCAGGTGGACTTCGTCACCCTGGGCGGCATGTTCATGTTCTCGGCCCTGTTCGAACTGGGCCTCCCCACTGTCCCGGCCCTTGCCCTGGCCGTCATCATGGTCGGACTCACGGCCATGGTTGTGGAGCGATTCGGCCTGCGACCGGCACGGTCGGACAACCATCTGGTGCTCATCTTTCTCACGGTGGGACTGTCCATCATCGCCCGTGGCGCCATCAAAATCGTCTGGGGCAAGAACCGCATGGCCCTGCCGCCCCTGACACCCGACGTCCCCGTGGAGATCCTGGGGGCCAGTGTCCTGCCGCAGGCCTTGTGGATTCTGGGTCTGACCGTGGTGGCCATCGCCGTCCTGACCTGGTTTTTCCATCGCACGCCCCTGGGCCTGTCCATGCGTGCCGTGGCATCCAACCCCACGGCCGCGGCCGTGGTCGGCATACCCGCCGGGCGGATTCGTCTGACGAGCTACGCCATCGCCGGAGCCCTGGGCGGCCTGGCCGGCGTGCTTGTCACGCCCATAACCACATTGAACTACGATGTAGGGGTGCTCCTGGGGCTCAAAGGTTTTGCCGCCGCCATCCTCGGCGGATTCGGCTCCTTCCCCGGCGCCATCCTGGGTGGCCTGGGGCTGGGCCTTCTTGAATCCCTGTCGGCCGGATACCTTTCCAGCGCGTACAAGGATGTGGTCGCCTTCGTGGTTCTGCTGCTGGTCCTGTTCATCAGGCCCAAGGGACTGCTCGGAAAATAACCGCCAGGCCTGAGGCCTCCCGCGGACTTTACCGCGCGGGAAATCGATTATACTTTGCGTACGCACCAACACGTCGCACAAGCTCCCCGGCCGGACCAAGCGGTCACCGACGACGGGACAAGGACATACATGACCGGCAGACAGAATCTCCTCTACTTCCTCTCCCTGCACCGTACAGGGCTGACCGTGACCCTCCTGTCCACGGCCCTGCTGCTGTTCCCGTTCGTGGAGGACAACCCATACACACTGGGCCTGACCAACCTCATCGCCATCAACGCCATCGTGGTCCTGGGCCTCAACCTCTTCATCGGCTATGCGGGCCAGATATCCCTTGGTCACGCCGCATTTTTCGGGATGGGCGCCTACGGCTCGGCCGTGGCCACGGTGACCTTCGGCCTGCCGCCCTGGCCGGCCATGGCCCTGGTAGCCGTTCTGGTCGGCCTTGTGGCCATGGTCATCGGCATTCCCATACTGCGTCTCTCGGGCCACTACCTGGCCATGGCCACCCTTGGACTCAACTACGTCGTGCACACCATCCTGCTGCAATGGGACGAGGTCACGGGCGGACCCAGCGGCTTCGCGGGCATCCCCAGCCTGACCGTCCCGGGCGCCGTCATCGACGATCCGGTGAGCCTGCATTACCTGCTCTGGACCTTCGCCATGGTCTGCATGCTCTTCTGTCTCAACCTGGTGCGCAGCGGCGCAGGTCGGGGCCTGGCCGCCCTGGCCGGCGACGAAACCGCGGCCATGTGCCTGGGCGTGGACACGCGCGCGGCCAAGGTCAAAATCTTCGTACTCTCGGCGGTCCTGGCCTCACTGGCCGGAAGCCTCTTCGCCCACTGCTACTCCTACGTAAGTCCCGATACCTTCGGCATCTTTGCCTCCACGGATTTCGTCATCATGGTCGTGGTCGGGGGCATGGGCTCCATCTGGGGGTCGGTGTTCGGCGCGGCCTTCCTGACGCTGTTGC
>CAZQYA010000287.1:0-3161 GCA_964597325.1 uncultured Desulfovibrionaceae bacterium | reverse complement strand
TCAACACCCTGGACCTTTCTACCCTGAATGCGTGAAACATTGACGGACAGCCATTTTCAGTACTGAAAAAATATCCGGCGGATATTCCACATCACTTCGAAACGGACGGGAAACTGATGATGCGCAGCCAGAGAGCATCTCAGCCCTGTTTGGACGTTTCGAGAAAAGCACGTCATCTTTCTTCCTCAAAAGACAAAATTCCGCCTCATTATCTGGAACAAATATTGTCCGCAGCAACACTGCATGAGCTCACTTCAACCGGATGGCCTCTGCGCCTAATGGTTCAAAGACGATGTATTACACCATGACAGCCACGAAAAAACGGCGGACGATGTGTCTTACACATCAAGCACCTCTTGACATCTTTCCTCTTTTGCATGTTATCGATAATGAACTCAGCACTGCGAAAGGAAACAGCTCATGGCACACATCCACGGCAGCCCAGGACAGGACACAGATGTCTCGGGCAACACCAGGCACACCGGAATCATCCTCCGCACGACGCTGCCCCTGATCTTCCTTTTTCTTCTCGCTTCTGCGGGCCTTCATGCCTTCCTGCATGGCCATTACGCCATCACCGCATTTTTCTCGATCTTTTTTGTTCTATTGCTCCTGCGCTACGAGGAGCTTGGCCTGACCCTTGTCCTGCGCCTCGGCCGGACCGGCAAGGACGCCCCGTCCAGGCAGATCGTGGCCAAGACCCTGCACATGCTGCCCGACGAATACCACGTCTTCCACGACCTGGCCTCGGGTTCGGCCCGGGCCGATCATGTGGTCGTTGGGCCGGGGGGCTTCTTCGTCATCACCGTCCTGCCCCACCTGGGAAAAATCACGGCGGACCGCGAGTCCCTGCGCCTGAACGGCTGGCCGTTTTTGGGCAACCCGCTGGACGCCTGCTGGCGGCGCTCCAAGGCACTGCTGCAGCGCCTTGGGCTGGAAGAGTCCGGGGCCATCCAGATCTGCCCGGTCCTCTGCTTCAGTCGCGGAAACACCGAAACGGACCGTCTGGTCCGGGGCGTGATGATCGCACAGGCGTCGACCCTGACGCGCATGATCCTGGAACACGAAAGCCCCCTCTCCAGCGAAAAGATCCTGCAATTGACGGGCATGCTCTCGGGCATGGTCCGCCACAGGCCGGGGGAAAGCATGGTCTCGGATGCGGAAAGCGGTACGAGCCATGTCCCGGCTGGGCCGCGGCCGGTCTGCGGAAAATGCCGCCACATCCCAACCGACCTGGAAATGGAACTTTTCCCGGCCGAATGCCCGAAGTGCGGCCGCCTGTATTCGCTTGCCGCGACGGCCCCGGCCGCACCGCGCCGAACACCGCCTTTGGTCCCGTCCGCGGCTGCCCTGGCGGCCACCTGCCTGACCATTGCCGCGGGATCGGGCCTCCTGGCCTACCAGGCCGGGCTCATCGATCTTCCGGACGTGCTGCGGATGACGAAGCTCACGCAGGAACAGAGTGCTGTCTCCGCCCTGCAGACAAAGGCGACGTCGGCCCCTCCAGGCGCGACGATTTCCACCGCAACGCCCCCCGCCGCAACGCCCCCCGCCGCAATGCCAAAAACAACCCATGCAGGCCAGCAGTCCACATCGCCTGCAACGGTTCCCGATCTGAATTCCGGCACGGGACAAAGCCCCAAGGTCACGCAAAAAATTGACACGTCCGGTGCGGTAGCCCCCGGCGAAACCGTTACCGATCCGCCCAACTCCCCTGAAAGCATGGGGCAGGCAGCCACTGTGGCTGCCCTTGAAACGCCCTCCGGCCGCGTCGCACCTTCCCGGACCACCCAGACCTCGCCCGTCCCCGTCTCATGCGACCCGGCCGGGCGGAACGCTTCGACCACGGGGCAGAAACAGGAAACCGCCGTCAAGCCTCAGCCCGCAGCACCCACGGCGGATTCCGCCGAGGCAGTCCCTGCCGCGCCCAGCCAAAAACAGGCCCCCGAACGCAGAAGCCCTGCCGGCCTCTCCACCGAGGGCACCCTCACCGTGACCAGCGCCCGCCCTCTGACCCTGTGGCTGACCAATGACCAGAGCCTGAAACGATTCGGCCCCTACAAGGCCGGGCCGCGCCGGCCCCTGGAGGTTGTCCTGCCCAAGGGCTGCTATTCCGTGACCCTCGTGGAAAACGGACGCAGACGACAGACCTCGGTCAGTTTCTTAAGCGATTCAGGCCATCTCGAATTCTGAAAATATCCCGATTTCCTGTTCCCTGGCGAAAGGCGACACGTTCATCAGCCCCCAGAAAGAAGGGCCCCCGGACACATGTCCGGAGGCCCTGCAGAAGGAGGATGTTACCCTATGTTATTTCGGCAGCATGGCGGCGAGCATACGCAAATGCGAACGCTCCTCGTCGATGCAGGCCTTGATGTACTTCTTTTCGCCTTCGGGCACGAATTCCTGCATCTCCACGAAGAAGAGGATCGTGTCCTTCTCGAAGCCCATGGCGGTCTCCACGGCTTCCTTGTGCGTACCCATGAAACGCTTCAGGTTCTCGACGTCGCCCAGACGGAACAGGGTGTGAGAGTCGAGCAGATACTTGAGGTAGTCCACGTATTCATCTTCCTCGGCCCAGGCCGGGAGCTCCACCTCGCCCACGCGCTCGTAGAGCTTGGCGAAAATCGCGCGGTGCTTGGATTCTTCACCCGCAAGAAAGGTGAACAGTTCCTTGAGCTTGGGCTCCGTCGTGGTCTCAACCAGGCGGTTGTAGAAAACCTCGCCCCGGGTCTCGACTTCCTGGGCGGCCAGGAGAATGTCCGTTGCCTTGAATATTCCAGCCATACGTACCTCCTAGAGTTCCGAGGGCAGCTCTTTGAGCTGGGCATAGGTGAAGACGGGGCCGTCGAGGCACACATACTTGGTGCCGATGTTGCAGCGACCGCAGATGCCCACACCGCACTTCATGCGCTTTTCAAGCGTGGTGATGATGTTCTCGTCCTCAAAACCCAGTTTCTTGAGGGCCTGGAGGGTGAACTTGATCATGATGGGCGGGCCGCAGGTGATGGCCACGGTGTTCTTGGGTGTGGGATTGATGTCCAGCAGGACATTGGGAATGAGGCCGACCTGGTGTTCCCAGCCGTCGGCCGGATTATCGATGGTCAGCACGGTGTTGACGTCCTTGCGGCTCGTCCACTCGGGCAGCTCGGCCTTGTAGGTCA
>CAZQYA010000286.1:0-3172 GCA_964597325.1 uncultured Desulfovibrionaceae bacterium | reverse complement strand
GATCCCCGGTCCACTGCGCAGACACGGGCAAAGGCGCAGCCGGGCCGGCGCAGATCCCCGGCGTGCGCCTCGAACCACTGGTCGAAACCGAAATCTTTCAGTTCCATGTACGTCATCCTCGCAAAAAGGTTGCAGAACAGGCGGCCGACAGCCCATGCCCTGCGAATGTCCGGAAAAAACGGTCCGGCAAGGATCGCAGTGCGAATTGCGCTTGATTCGTGACACGCAATCGGTCAATTCTTCAAAAAAAACACACAGGCAGGCGTCCTGCCCGAGAAACATCCGCTGGCCCCCCCACGCTGCCGGACATCACACGGCCCGGAGGGCGCGGCATTGGAGACATCATGAAGACAACACAGGGACAGACCAAAACGGATTTTCCGGACCTTTTCGTACAGCCGGTCGGTTTCGTTCGCAATATGGTCACGGAACCTTTTCTCAAGGCCGACGAAAACGGCATCGCTTCGGAAGAGAACATGAACACCGTGCGCAAACGCGTCCGCGAAACCAGGAGCGCCATTTCCGAAATCGTCATCAGGGAGGACCTGGCAGACCTTCTCGACGGCATCGACGACTACTCGCACCTGACCATACTCTACTGGGGACACAAAGTGCCGATGCGCAGCCGCGATCTGACCCGCGTACACCCCATGGGACGCAGGGAGCTCCCCCAGGTGGGCATTTTCAGCACCTGCAGCCCGGCCCGGCCCAACCCCGTACTCATGACCACCGTGTCTCTGACCGCCAGAAGGGGCAACATTCTCGAAGTGACCGGCCTCGACGCCATCGACGGCAGCCCCGTGGTGGACATCAAGCCCTTCTTCACGGAGCGGCAACCCCGGGACGACGTGCGCGTTCCACAATGGATGCAGCGCATCCAGGACGAATTCGAAGACGACCATGACTCCTGAACCAGAGGGCAGACGGCGATCCGGACCAAGCAGCTACCGTACCGAAACTGCCCCCCTTGTGCTCTCGGCCCTGGCCCTGCCCAGAGGCGGCGTGTTTCTCGACCTCGGCTGCGGCCCCGGCGATTATGCCCTGGACGCGGCCGGACGTGTCGGCCCCGGCGGCGCGGTCCTGGCCCTGGACACATGGGGGCGCGTGCTCTCGGAACTGCATGAGGACGCAGCGCGCCTTGGCATCGCCACCATTCTTCCCGTCCGGGCGGACATCACCGCGCCCCTGCCCCTGGCCGACCGGTGCGCCGACGCCTGCCTGCTGGCCACGGTCCTGCACATGCCCGGACGCACTGCGCGCCTGGACGCGACCCTCGCGGAGCTTCGCCGCATCCTCAGACCGGGCGGCCGCCTGGGTGTGCTGGAATTCAGCTACGACGACCTGCCTCCGGAACAGACCCGCCTCCCTACGCCGGAACGCCTGACCAACGAGGCCAGGGCCCAGGGGTTCGAACGGCAGCGACTCCTGCGCATGGAGCGCATGTGGCTGCTGGTCCTGACGACCCGGCAATCGGCCTGACCGGAAAGAAGATGCTGCCCGACACAGGCCTCTTTCCGGACGGTCACCCGGCAAGGTCATGGCGTCCCGAAGCCTTTGTCCCATCCCCGTTCACACATGCACTGCTGTCAGGGCCGTTGCGAAGCGTCGCGCCTGCGCAGCCGCGACGTGGGCGGCCCAAATCCCGATGATGACGCCTCTGGCCTTGCTATGCTAAAAAATCAAACGCTCTTCTCAGTCCATCCCGACGTGTTCCGATGCGGCCCCGATACGGGGCCTTGAACGCTGGAATGGCGAGGGCACGGCGATCCGAACCGTCATGGGGACGGGTGACATTTCCCGACAACGAATCGTACCGCGCCAACCGCGCAACCGAAGCCAGATGAACACCACCTCGCAATCCACCGCGCAGCCCAAAAAATTCGGCACCTTCGGAGGCGTGTTCACGCCGAGCCTGCTGACCATCCTGGGCGTCATCATGTTCCTGCGTTTCTCCACGGTGGTCGGCTACGCGGGCCTGTGGAACGCCCTGGCCATCCTGGCGGGCGCCAAGGCCATTTCCGTCATCACCGGCATGTCCATCAGCTCCGTGGCCACCAACATGCGCGTCCGCGGCGGCGGGGCCTATTACCTCATCAGCCGCAGCCTGGGCGTGGAGTTCGGCGGGGTCATCGCGGTCTTCTTCTACGTGGCTCAGGCCGTGGCCGTGACCCTCTACGTGGTGGGCTTCACCGAGGCCCTGGTCTCCGCCTTCCCGGATGCTGGCCTGCCTTTCCGGATCGTCGGCACCATCACCAACTGCCTGGTCTTCGCCAGTGTCTATATCGGGGCGGGCTGGACCATCCGCCTGCAGTACGCCATCCTCGCGGTGCTCCTGCTGGCCGTGGGCTCCTTTTTCGTCGGGGCCCTGGAGGCGTCGTCCCTGCAGACCCTCCAGGCCAACCTGCGCCCCGACTGGCAGGCCGGGCACACGTTCTTTCCGGTCTTCGCCCTCTTCTTCCCCGCCGTGACGGGCATCATGGCCGGCGTGAACATGTCCGGGGATCTGAAGGACCCAAGCCGTTCCATCCCGCGCGGGACATTCCTGAGCATCGCGGTCTCGGGCGGCATCTACCTCGGCATCGCCGTCCTGCTGGCCGCCAGCACCGGACGCCAGGAACTCATCGGCGAAGGATTCGTCATGCAGGAGCGCGCCTTCTCGCCCGTCCTGGTCTACGCGGGCGTCATCTGCGCCACCCTGTCCTCGGCCCTGGGCAGCATGATGGGCGCGCCGCGCATCCTCCAGGCCTTCGCCCGGGACAACGTCTTCCGCCGCCTGCGCTGGTTCGGCCAAGGCAGCGGCCCGTCGGGCGAGCCGCGGCGGGCCGTGGTGCTGACCTTCCTCATCGCCCAGGCCGGCATCCTCGCCGGGGACCTCGACACCGTGGCGCCCGTCATCACCATGTTCTTCCTGCTGACCTACGGGACCATGAACCTGGCCTGCTTCTACGAAGGATTCATCAGGAACCCGAGCTTCCGCCCGACCTTCCGGTTCAACCACTGGTCCGTGTCCCTGGCGGGCGCGGTGGGATGCATCGGCGTGATGTTCCTCATCGCACCGGTCTGGGCCGGGGCGTCCATCGTGCTGGCCGCGGCCCTCTACTACGGCATCGCCCGGGCCGAGATCGAGGTCCGCTGGGGCGACGTGGACAGCGGCCTGGCCTACCACAGGGCC
>CAZQYA010000285.1:0-3174 GCA_964597325.1 uncultured Desulfovibrionaceae bacterium | reverse complement strand
GGGGCATCGCACGGTCTGCCTTCTCATGGAGGCCTGCCAGGTGCCAAAGATAGCCTACCAGGGCCTCGGGCGATACGCCCGCTTCACGCAGCATACGAAGTTCACACGATTGATGGCGCTTGGCCAGACGTTCTCCCTCGCTGTCCAACACGAGAGGTACATGGGCATATCGGGGCACCGGCTTGTCCAGAAGTCTGAAAAGAAGAATCTGCCGCGGCGTGCAGGGCAGGATATCCGCCCCGCGCACAACAAGGTTGATGCCCTGGTCAATGTCATCCGCGGCCACGGCCAACTGGTACGAGACGACCCCGTCCGACCGGCGCAGCGGAAAATCCCCGCCGCAGGCCGCCCAGCCCAGGCGGACCTCCCCATGAATCAAATCCACGAAAACCGTCTCGCCGCTCCCGTGCAACCGAAGCGCCGGTTGCCGCCCCCGCGCCTCGCGCTCCGCACGTTCGTCAGGAGAAAGGCGGAGGCAGGTGCCAGGATAGACAGGTCCGGCATCCTCGATATGGGGAGCCGAAGCCATGGTCCGCAGTTCCTTTCGCGAGCAATAGCAGGGATAGGTGCACCCCAGGCGATTCAACTCCTCTATGATCCGGGCATAGCGTTCCAGGCGGCCGCTTTGCGTATACGGGGCAAAAGGGCCACCCACGTCCGGCCCTTCATCCCAGTCCAATCCGAGCCATTTCAGATCGTTTATGATGGCTTCGGCGAAGTGTGGCTTCGACCGCGCCGGATCGATATCCTCCATGCGCAGGACCAGACGTCCTCCGGAGGAACGGACCGCCACCCAGCACAGCAGAAACGACCAGGCGTTGCCAATATGCAGATACCCTGTCGGACTCGGGGCCAGACGGCTGCGGACAGGAAGGGAAGGAGCTGGTGCGACCGAATTCATGGATGATCTGGGAAGCACGGAGCCCCGCAATTGTCAAGGGATGCGGACCGCGGCCGAAACCGAGGTTGACGAGCCCGGGACCGAAGCCGAAGATGCCTGAAACACCGAAACACTCAACCACTGCAATGACAAACCACGACATGAATGAAAAAACGATTGTCACCACCTGCACCCGGGACTGCCCCAACACCTGCGGGCTGGTGGCCACCGTGCGAAACGGCCGCCTGATCAAACTCGCCGGGAACCCGGACCACCCGCTGACCAGGGGAAAAGCCTGCGTCAAGGCGCAGCGATATATAGAGCGGGTGTACAGTTCCGAGCGCATCACCCGCCCGCTGGTCCGGGCCCATCGGCACGAGCCCTGGAGAACGGCCAGCTGGGACGAAGCCCTCGACCTCATCGCCGAACGCCTGAAATCCGTTGCCGCGGAATCCGGCCCTGAAGCGATCCTCTACTACCAAGGATACGGGGAACGTACGGCCCTCAAACTTCTGAACAGATATTTCTTCAATCTCCTGGGCGGCGTGACCACCACATCCGGATCCCTCTGTGGCGGAACGGGCCAGAGCGCCCAGAACCTCGACTTCGGCTGCCGCATCTCCCACGATCCCCTGGACCACCTGAACAGCCGCTCCATAATTCTCTGGGGCCGCAACCCGGCCTCGACCAACATAAGCCTCGTGCCCATCATCCGCGATGTCCGGCAACGCGGCGGGCAGGTCGTCCTCATCGACCCCGCGCCAACCAGATCATCGGCAATGGCGGACCGGCACATCGCCCCCAGGCCGGGCACGGACGCATTCCTGGCCATGGCCGTCACCAGGATCCTCCTCGACCGGGGCGCCGAAGACCGCACCTTCCTGAACGACCACGCCGAAGGCGCGGCAGCGTACGAACAGATCCTGAAAAATTTCAGCGCGGAAGAACTGTGCAGACGAAGCGACGTCCCCGTGGAGGACGCACATTTCCTGGCGGACCTCCTTACACGGCACAGCCCCACGGCCACCCTTCTGGGCTGGGGCATGCACCGCCACGAAAACGCCCACGTGTCCATCCGGGCCATAGACGCCCTCGGGGCCGTCAGCGGCAACATCGGCGTTGCCGGCGGAGGCGTCAGCCAGGGCTTCGAGGAATACGGGCCGTACGACCCGACGCACTGGGGAGACCACCTGAATCCTCCCCGCAGGACCCTGCTCCTGCCGCGCATCGGCCGGGAGATCCTGGAAGCCCGGGCCCCGGAAATCCGCATGATCTTCGTAACCGCGGCCAACCCCGTGTGCATGGCCCCGAACACGGCCACCGTGGCCGCGGCCTTCCGCAAGGCCGAGTTCGTGGTCAGCACCGGCCATTTCCTGAACGATACAGCGGATCTCGCTCATGTCTTCCTCCCGGCCACAACCTTTCTGGAGGAAGAAGACGTCATGGCCAGCTACGGCCACAACTACGTCGGCCCCGTCAACCCGGCCATGAAACCCGTGGGCGAGTGCCGGAGCGAATTTTCGATGTTTTCGGACTTGGCGCAGCGCTTTCCCTTTGCGGACAGGTTCGGGCAAAGCGCCGGGCAATGGCTCCAGGACATCTGCGCGCCCATCCTGGAGCAAGGGTGCCGCCTGGAGGAACTGCGCCATGGGCCCTTCCGGTTGAACGCGCCCATGGTCCCCTACGCGGACAGGGTCTTCCCGACCCCGTCGGGAAAATTCCGCTTCCCCACGAGCTTCGACCCGACCACTCTCGGCGCACAGGACCCGGAATTCCCCTACCGGCTCCTGACCACGGCGGCCCATGGCCACATCTGCTCGGAGCGGACCATGAGGGATCATGACCCGCTGCCCGTGGTCGTTCTGGCGGAGGAGGAAGCGGAAAAATCCGGGTTGCGAAACGGGGATACGGTCATGGTGGAGAGCACCGTCGGCTCGGTACAGGCCAGACTCGCGACCCGGGCCGTACAGCGCCGGGACATCCTGGTGGGCGAGCGAGGAGGCTGGCTCAAGGCCGGGCATGGCCTGAACCGCCTGACCGCCGACATCCCGAGCACGGTGGGGAGCGGCACGCCCTATTACGAAACGCGCGTGCGCATCACGAAACCCTAGCAAGCAGGCCTCAAGACAGCGAGCTGCTGCGTCAGCTAAAAAAGCCAGGTCGCTTGTGTATGCACAATACACTGCGCGTCCCGGTTTTTTTCACTTGCCTGCACCCCACCATTGTTGAACGGCCTGTCTGTTCCGATTTTTCAGTCAGTTAGAGACGCCCCAGAAGACGGTAGACGCGTTCCA
>CAZQYA010000284.1:0-3180 GCA_964597325.1 uncultured Desulfovibrionaceae bacterium | reverse complement strand
GCGCCGCGGTGCAGCGGCACGTTTTTGGTTCACTGTGCCAGCGTCACGGCGTCAGAGAAATTCGACTATGTGTGTACTTTCAGACGGACGAATCTGGTGAAAAGGCCCCAAAACGAGAAGAGGCCCGTACGGGATTGGGTTCAAGGGCGGCTTCTTTGTCCTCCATGACGTCACTGCAAAAAGTCGTCATCCCCCCGAACATGCAGGCCGTGGTCGTGCCGGTGATGTACTATCTGGATCAGCGGGGGAAGGCCTGAAAATGGGCAGGGGCTCCCCTTTTGTAGGATACGCGTCCTGGACTATACGGTGAGAAGAAACATTCGGGAGGAGACATGAATACGCGAGATGTTCTGGAAATGGCCATGGAGTTGAAGCCGGAAGAGAAGTTCCTTGTGGTCGAGGGGTTACTCAAAAGCCTGGATGAACCGGACACCCGCCTGGAGGACATCTGGTCCGAAGAGGCTGAGGGGAGGCTTCAGGCATACCGGACAGGCTCGTTGAAGGGCCTCCCCATGGACGAGATTTTCGGATAACGGTCATGAGGGTTGTCTTTTCCGAACTGGCAAGGCTGGAAATGGACGACGCTACCGCCTATTACGAGACGGCGTTCGAAGGCTTGTGAAGCGCATTTAAGTCAGAAGTTCGGAAAGCCGCCCTGCGAATAGCGAAATATCCCCATGCGTGGGCGGTTGTCAGTGGGGACGTCAGAAAATGCCTGCTACACAAGTTCCCTTATAGCCACCTGTATGCCATCGAAGCCGACCACATCTTCATCATCGCCATAGCCCACCATCATCGCAGGCCGACGTACTGGGTCGGCCGCTCCCAGCAGACATCCTGACTCCAGATGCACGGCCATCGGGCGCCCGGGATATGACAACCAGGCGGTATTCCGGCGGCCGTAAGCATCATCCCTGTCCACGAAGCGATGTTTCGGCCGCAAGGCGCTGACCGGCCCCCCTGCTTCCCGCTACAGCCCCCGGTACCGCTGCACCCCCATGAGCCGGTGGAAGTCTTCGAACTGCTGGGTCAGGGAGGCGCCACGCTTTTCGGCCCAGCCGAAATCCTCAAAGCGCGTCCCCTGGATCTGGATGACGGCGCGCGTGCCGCCGGGGCCCAGGACCAGAGTTTCGTAGGCGCGGACCACCTCGGGGAGCGTGACCGCCTCCAAAGCGCGGACCAGACGGTCGCGGCCGTCAAAGGCGGCATTGCCCAGGCGCAGGTCGGTCTCGAAGCGGCCGAACTCCTCGTCCAGGGTGTCCGGGGTCTTGGTCAGGGAAGCCAGCACACCCTGCCGCACGCTCTCGAACTCCTCCGACGTCACCCCGCGCAGCTGGCCCAGGGCCTTGAAGTAGAAGGACTCGAAGTGGTCGGCCAGGCCGGCCGTGCCCGCCACCGGGCTCTGCACGCCAAAACCGATACCGGCCCCATGGGCGAACATGACCGGGAAACTCGTGACCAGGTAGCCGAGCTGTTCCTCGGTGCGCAGGCGGCTGTAGAACCTCGTAGACAAAAGGCCCTCCAGGAGCAGCATGCGCGCCGAGGACTCGGGGCCCACGGCCGGATCCAGGAACATCTCCACCAGGGCGCTGTCCTCCAGATCGCTGTCGCGGCGGTAGTCGGCCGTGACGCCCTGCACGGGCAGGATGCGGCCCACTTCCAGAGGCGCTCCGGCATCGGGACCAATGAAGGGAACCACGGAATCGGCCACCTCCAGCACGTCGCGCTCAGTGACGTTGCCGAAGCCGAACAGCGTGAAGCGCAGGTCCCGGCGCATGGCGGCCACGTAGGCCCGCAGATCGTCCGGGGTCAGGCCCCTGGTCGCCTCCTCCAGGGCCCGGTGGTCCCAGGACGGAACCCTGAGCAGGCCGCGCACGGCCCCCATGGCCTGACCGAAGAGACCCTGCTTCTCCATGTTGGTCAGGCTCCTGAGCCGCTCGGACCTGGCCAGTTCGAAATCGTCGGCCGTGACCTCCCTGTTCAGGAAGTCGAGAACAAGGGGCAGCAGGTCGGCCTGGTGCTGACTGAAGCCGTCGATGCGCACCACAAAGCCCTCATCCCCGTAGACCGAGAGCCCCAGGCCCGCCTCCCGGGCCTGGTAACGCAGGCCGGCCTGCTTCTGGTCCCAGAGTTCCAGCAGCACGCCCTGCAGGGCCGTCTGCTTGAGGGTCGAGGCGATGCGCTCCGACTGCAGCCGGACCATGAGGATGGATTTTGGCTCGCGGCGATGCTGCGACTGGGCCTGCCAGACCGTCAGCCCCGGCCGGTTCGCCAGGCTGACCGGGACCGTCTTGCCGTCACGGGCAACAAGGGAGAAGTCATCGGGCACAAAGGGATTGAGATCCGGCAGGGCCAGATTCAGGCCCTGGGCCAGAGCGGTCCAGCGCGCCAGGTCGGCCTGCCCGATGGGGCGCACGCTGTAGGGTGTCTGGTAGAAGAAGGCCTCTCGGTCCGCGGGCTGGTCCGGACCCACGTGAAAGATGCGGGCGTTGGCGGGCGTGAGCAGTCCAAGCAGCTCCCGCACGGCCGAAACGTCATAGGAGTCGAGGCGGTAGGGGCCGTAATTGACGTCCTCCACCGGGTGGCGAAGCATGGTCACGGCCGCGCGGGCCACGTAGTCGAAGCCGCTGGACAGGGGCGCGAACCGGAACTCCATGGACATCATGTTCCCGAGCTGTTCGGCGTATTCCCGGCCGATGCCCCGCTCCCGGAGCAGATCGAGATAGGCGAAGACCGTGGCCAGGATCTCGTCCCGCCTCCGGTCGCCCTCTTCCGTCAGCTGCATGTACAGGGACAGGCTCGTTCCATTGCGCAGGGAGGTCGTGTCGCCGCCTGCGGACAGGGACAGGACGAGCCCGGCGTCGCGCAGCGTCTCCACCAGGGAATGCCCCGTCTCGGTCCCAAGGACCGCGGCCACAACCTGCAGTGGCTTGGTGGCCGGGTCGTCGAAACGCTCGGGCAGGACAAACTCCACGGTCATGCTGCGCGTCTCGCGCACGGGCCGCACCCCGAAGATCACGCCCCGCTCCGCGTCGGTGACGGGCGGGACCGCGGGCTTGACCACCTCCGCGCCCCTGTCGGGGATGACGGGCAGTTCGGCCCGGGCCAGCCCTTCCAGTTCGTCGAGACTCTGGGGTCCGTAGAGCACGCCCTTCATCAGGTTGGCCGAGTACCACGTGC
>CAZQYA010000283.1:0-3184 GCA_964597325.1 uncultured Desulfovibrionaceae bacterium | reverse complement strand
CCCTTGGGGTCGAAGTCGGCCCCGCCCTTGCCACCGCCCATGGGCAGCGTGGTCAGCGCGTTCTTGAAGACCTGCTCGAAGGCCAGAAACTTGAGAATGCCCAGGTTTACGGACGGATGAAAGCGAAGACCGCCCTTGTAGGGACCGATGGCGCTGTTCATCTGGACTCGAAAGCCCCTGTTGACGTGGACGTCGCCGCTGTCGTCCATCCATGGCACGCGGAAAATGACAACGCGCTCGGGTTCGACCATACGCTCCACGATACCCGCACGCCGGTATTCGGGATTGCGCTCCAGCACCGGTTCAATGGTTTCGAGCACCTCGGTCACTGCCTGATGAAATTCGATCTCGCCCGGATCACGCCGTTTAACCAGTTCCAGAATCTCCATGCTCATGTCCGCCCTCCGCGGTTGGCTTAATGTAGTCTGTACACGGGTGTAGTCCGTACAACTGCATAACCGGTAAACCTTGCCGCCTTTCATCCCCCCAAGCGGCCGTCAGGTCAAGGGAGCGCCGCAATTTTCCTGACAAAACGACTATATATTGCAAATGCAGGAAGAACACCCCCTCCCCCTTCGGGTACTCCCCCTTGGCAGGGGGAGACTCAGAACAGCTCACGGATTGAGTCCAAGAACAATCACATCAACTCCCCTCCTGCCAAGGAGGGGTGCCCGAAGGGCGGGGTGGTCAACTCTTACCCCGGCAGAACTCCCACTTTGCCAAAAGCGATAGTCAAGACTGTTACACGCGTAGTGATTGAGTCCGACAACAATCACATCGACTCCCCTCCTGCCAAGGAGGGGTGCCCGAAGGGCGGGGTGGTCAACTCTTACCCCGGCAGAACTCCCACTTTGCCAAAAGCGATAATCAAGATTGTTACACGCGAACGCATTGCCCGCGCCTCTTGCAAAAAGGGCCCGCCGGCTTCATGATCATGCAACACCACTCACAAGGAGACCGACATGGAACCCACGCAGCTCGGATTCGAACAGAGCCGGACCCTTCTGGACGCCTACGACATTCCCGTTCTGGGCCGGATGGTCCGGGGCCGCGACCAGGCCGTCCAGGCCGCGGAAGAGCTTGGCTACCCCGTGGCCATGAAAACCGTCTCGAGCGAGATCATCCACAAGACCGACATGGGCTGCGTCCTGCTGAGCCTGGCCGACCGGGCCGCCGTCGAAGCGGGCTTCGACACGCTCATGGACAATGTCCGGGCCGCCGGGGTCAATGAACTCGACGGCATCCTGATCCAGCCCATGGTCAAGCCCGGGCACGAGGTGCTCATCGGCGCCACCCAGGACCAGGGCTTCGGTCCCATGACCATGATCGGCTCGGGCGGGCGGTATGTGGAGCTCATGGCCGACGTGGCCCCGGGGATCGGCATCCTGGAAGAAGCCGAGGTGCTGGCCATGCTGGACCGCACCCAGGCCGGGCGCATCCTGGACGGATTCAGAGGGCCCGCCCTGGACAAACAGGCCGTCGTAAAGCTGGCCATGAACGTGTCGCGCTTCATGGCGCAGCACCCGGAAATCCACGAACTCGACCTCAACCCGGTCATCGTCTACGAACGCGGCTTCGCCATCGTCGACGCGCGCCTCATCGCCGGCGACGCCGTGCACTACCCGCGCCGGACCGATATCCTGCCGCACACCACGGCCAGCCTGCAGACCATCTTCAACCCGGCCTCGGTGGTCATCTACGGCGCGTCCAACACGGGAACCGTGGGCGGCATCGTGCTCAAGAACCTGCGCCGCTTCCAGCGGGTCTACCCCATCAACCCCAGGACCGACGTCCTCCAGGGCAGACCATGCTACCCAGGCCTCGAGAGCCTGCCCGAAGTGCCGGAACTGGCCGTGTTCGTGGTCAACTCCGAGACCGTGGTCCGGGAGTTCGAAAAATTCTGCAAGGCAGGCGGCAAGGGCGCCATTATCATCTCCGACGGTTTCGCCGAGTCCGGGCGTCGGGAGCTGGAAAACCGGCTGCGAGCCCTGAGCCTCGACTACGGCGTCAGCTACATCGGCCCCAACTGCCTGGGCGTCATCGACAATTTCTCGGGGCTGAACACCATGTTCATCCCGCCGCACCGTACAGGCATCATCCGGGAACCCGGGGGCATCGGCATCATCTCCCAGAGCGGCGGCATCGGCATGGAGCTCATGGAAATGCTCGACGCCGACCGCGTCGGCGTGGGCAAGTGGGTCTCCTGCGGCAACTCGAGCAGCGTGGGTGTGCCGGAAATCCTGGCGCACATGGGCCAGGACGAACGCATCGAGGTCATCGCCATCTACCTCGAAGGGCTGTCCGAGGGGCTTAAGCTCATGGAAATCGGCAAACAGGTCGCGGCGGAAAAACCCGTGGTCATCATCAAGGGCGGCTCCGGCGGCGGCAAGGAGGCGACCATGTCCCACACCGCCTCCCTGGCCGGCAGCCACGAAGCGTTCCGGGCCTGCTGCAGTCAGGCCGGATTCTACCTCATCGAGGAGCTGACCGAGGATCCCAAGATCATGGTCAACGTGCTGTCCATCCTGACCACCCAGCCCCAGGCCAAGGGCAACCGCACGGCCGTGGTCAGCGTCGGCGGCGGCGCGGCCGTGCTCCTGGCCGACCAGATCACGGCCGAAGGCATGGAGCTGGCCCAGTTCGCGCCCGAAACCAGGAGGCGCCTGCAGGACCTGCTGCGCGAGAACATCAAGGCCGCAAACCCCGACGATCTGGAGCAGATGCTCGTCAACATCGGCAACAACCCCCTGGACCTCTTCGGCAACTGCGACGACAGGCGGCTCATGCGCGCCCTGGAGATCATCGCCGACGACCCCAACACCGACGTCATCATGGCGGCCATCTACCTGCAGGTGCCGTACCTGTCCGAATACCTGCCCGAACGGCTGGTCGAGTTCAGGCGCAGCATCGGCAAACCCTTCATCGTCTCGCCGCGGGGGCTTTCCACCCACGTATCCAGATTCCGCGAATCCCTGTACGCCAAGCGCTTCCACACCTACACGGTGCCCATGATCAAACCCTTGAGCATCGCTCTGGACATCTGGCAGCGCTACGACAAGTGTTTCATGAGCGAGGCGGAATTGCGGGAGGATTGAGGGGCCCTTAACAAGCCGTTGAAAAAATCAAAATATGCAGGCCGTTCAAAAATGGTGAGATGCAAGGAAGCGAAAAAATCCAGGGCGCG
>CAZQYA010000282.1:0-3187 GCA_964597325.1 uncultured Desulfovibrionaceae bacterium | reverse complement strand
AAAAAAAAACTTGACGGCAGGATACCCTGCACATAGAAACCGACTTCTCAACGCGCCCGTAGCTCAGCTGGATAGAGTACCTGACTACGAATCAGTAGGTCGCATGTTCGAATCATGCCGGGCGCGCCATGCAAGACAAGGGGAACGGCAAGTCCGTTCCCCTTTTTCTTTACCACCGTCCGCCTCCGGGCCGGATGCCCTCCCTCTACGCTCAAGAACCTGCGAACCTCGCTATAACCGCGGCAAGTTCGGCCATGGACACCGGTTTCGAGATATGCATGTCCATCCCTGCGTCCAGGAAATGTTCCCTGTCGCTGGTCATGGCATAGGCGGTCATGGCGATGACTGGAATGTCCCGCACGGATTCGCCCGCGCCCCCGGAACGGATGGCCCGGGTCGCCTCCACACCATCCATGACCGGCATCTGGATGTCCATCAACACCAGATCGATCCTATGGTTTCGAAGTATCGTCAGCGCCTGCTCCCCATCTTCGGCGTTTTCCACATGAACCCCCATTTTCCGCAAAAAGGCTTCTGCGGCCATGGCGCTGATGCGGTCATCATCAACGAGCAGGACGTTCAGCCCTTCAAATACGTCCAGATTTCTGGGCGCTGGCAAAGGTTCGGTGACGTCATCGCCAAGGGAGCGTAAAAAATTCACCGTAAAATAAATGGCCGTGCCGACGTCCTCCTCACTGTCCATAAAAATGTTGCCGTCCATGAGTGCCACCAGGCGCTTACAGATGGACAATCCGAGCCCCGCACCCTGATGGGAACGCGCATACCCTTCGTTGACCTGGGAGAACGGCCTGAAGAGGCTGGCAAGTTTTTCTTTGGGAATGCCGATACCCGTGTCGGCAACGGAGAAAAGCACCCGTAGTTTTCCCTTCTCCAGAACGGGCAAAGGATACGCGGACACGTTGACGTGTCCTGCGGGCGTAAATTTGAGCGCGTTGCCCACCAGGTTGGTCAAAACCTGCTGAATCCGGGTCGTATCGCCCAGAAGATACCGCGGGATGTCGGGATCCAGGTGAAATGACAAATCCACGCCCTGCTCTCGGGCAACAGGCGCGAACAGGTCCAGGACCTGATTCATGGTCTCGGCCAACTCCAGGGGGGCGATCCGAAGAGGCATCCTCCCGGCTTCGATGCGCGAAAGATCCAGGATGTCCGTAAGCAGGTTGACCAGCCGCCGGCAGGACTGAAGCCCCGTTTGTGCATATTCCGCCTGCTCGGCGTCGAGTCCGGTGATCCCAAGAAGCTGAAACATTCCCATGATCCCATTAAGGGGAGTGCGGATTTCGTGACTCATGTTCGCCAGGAATTCCGACTTGATCCGACTTGCTTCGTCGGCCATCTGCTTGGCATGGACCAGGGCCCGCTCCACCTCCTTGCGCTTGGAAATGTCCTCGAACGTGGCGATGACGCCTGTAGGCGTCTCATGGGAAATGGGGTTGAATACCACGTGCAAAAAACGGGTCTGCTCGGCGGTAACCGAAGTATATTCCTCCTCGAAGGACGACGTCCTCCCTTCGAGAGCCGTCTGGAGGGTTTCGGCCATCAAAGACGTACTCTGACGCAACATGTTGAAACCGAGCAGCTTCTTTCTGGAGGAACCCATGAGCGCCACGAAAGGCTCGTTGCAATCGACGATGTACCCCTGGCTGTCGAGGAGGACCATGCCCAGGGGGGAGTTCTGAAAGATGATCCTGTGCTGGTATTCGCTCAGACGCAGCGCCTTTTCGGTGCGCTTGCGCTCGCTGATGTCCACAAGGCTTCCGAGGACGTGCCGGACCACCCCCGGGGAGGAGGATTCCAGACACTCGGCCCTGGACTCCACCCAAATCATGGACCTGTCCTTGCGCAAGACCCGCAACTCGCAGGTGGCCGAACTGCCCGGCTCAAGGCCGACGACGTTTTCTTCGAAAAGGAACGCGTCGATTTCCGAAACCAGGCGGCCCCATCCCCTGCCGCCCACGAGTTCGCTTCCCGTAAAGCCCGTAATCCGCTCCACGGCCCCCCCGACCCAGTCGAGGACATACCCATCCGAACCCAGGGCATAGGAATATGCCATGTCGGAAGTCAGGAGAGAAAGGCACCGGAAGCGCTCCTCGCGTTCGCGCAACGCTTCCTCCATACGCTTGTAATCCGTGACATCCCTGCCCGAACCGACCGTACCGATCATGGTTCCGTCCGCATCAATAAGCGGCGCCTTGCGGACATCGAGAAAAAGAAACGCACCGCGGACGTTGCCGAATTCGTCGAACTGGCAAGGGGAACCGGAGTCCATGGTAATCTGGTCCGAATCCCGACAGATTTCCCCAAAAGTGTGCCACTGGGGATTGTCAGCGTGACGCTGTCGTTCCCGCTTGGCGAAATACAGATCCGTCTTTCCGAGAGGCTCGTGCACATCCTGGGTACCAAGCAACCCTTCGCAGACAGCCCGATTGGCGAAGATGTATTTTTTTTCGAGATTCTTGGCCCAGATCATGTCGGGCACATTGTCGCAGATCATGTGCAGCATGGAGGAAAGTTCACGGAAGCGCTCTTCGCTGCGCCGCAACGCCTCCTCGGCCTCGCGGCTCTCGGTGATGTCCTGAAGAACGCCGACAACGCCGACGATGTTGCCATCACGAAAGGCCGGCCTGCTGATCGTGCGCACCCAAATTGTCCTTTCCCCATCAATGCGAAGACGAAATTCATGAGGTTCGACCCTGTTCCGCTGGATATTCTTCCAGACATCCAGGGCCCCCGCGCGATCGCGGGGATCAACGAGATCCAGATACGGGCTGCCCACAAGATCTTCGAAGTTTGGGAACACACGCCCTGCCGCCGGGCTCAGATACCGGATACGTCCGTCCAGGTCGACGTCGTAGATGACGTCGCTGATGTTTTCGACAAGATTACGGAGCTGCCGTTCATCGTATGAGAATGGCGTTGGAACTGTCTCGCTTCCAGATACCGGTAAAATGAATCCCTGGATGCGCATCGTCGTGCCGTTGTCGCCACGGACCGGACCAGAAGACATACGCGCCCGCATCACCGTGCCATCGCGACGTAGAAAGCGGCACTCATGCTGGAGCAAGTCCCCGCCTTCCTCCAAACAGCGCAAAAAATCAGCGCGATCCATGGTTTCAGGATACACTTGAGCGGCGAGATCCGCCGCCAGGTTCATGAATTCCGAAGC
>CAZQYA010000281.1:0-3220 GCA_964597325.1 uncultured Desulfovibrionaceae bacterium | reverse complement strand
GCCTCTTCGACAAGATAGGCCCGCTTCCCGCAGTAATCATCCTGGCGGTCATGGTCATGATCCTCGTAGCCATCATCGGTGCGATCCTGGAACGTCTGGCCTACAGGCCCCTGCGCCAATCGCCCCGCCTCACGGCAGTGGTCTCGGCACTGGGCGCGTCCATCTTCTTCCAGAACGCGGTCATGGCCATCTACAGCCCGAAATTTCTGGTCTATCCGCACGACATCCTGCCCAAGGCGATCATCACCATCATGGGTCTGAACATTCCGGTCATGCGTATCGTCATGTTCCTGACGTCGCTGGTGCTCATGCTGGCCCTCTACTTCTTCATCCAGAAGACCAAGATCGGCACGGCCATCCGCGCGGCAGCCATCGACCAGGGTGCGGCCAAACTTATGGGCATCAACGTGGACCGGGTCATCATGCTCGTGTTTTGTATCGGGCCGGCACTGGGCGGCGCAGCCGGACTCATGGTCGGCCTCTATTACGGGCAGAT
Source organism: uncultured Desulfovibrionaceae bacterium (assembly GCA_964597325.1). Classification (GTDB taxonomy): domain Bacteria; phylum Desulfobacterota; class Desulfovibrionia; order Desulfovibrionales; family Desulfomicrobiaceae; genus Desulfomicrobium. The sequence continues at coordinate 2,724 of CAZQYA010000281.1, read as the reverse complement.
CAACTTCAACATGGGCTGGATGTACGGCCTCAAGGCCTTCACCGCCGCCATTCTCGGCGGAATCGGCAATATCCCCGGAGCCATGGTCGGCGGCTTGCTGTTGGGTGTCATCGAGGCCCTGGGCGCTGCCTACATCTCGATCGCCTGGAAGGACGCCATCGCCTTCTGCGTTCTCATTCTCATTCTCATTGTCCGTCCCACGGGCCTGCTGGGAGAAAGGGTGGCTGAAAAAGTATGAAAACAAGCAAAATCGTCTACATCGCCTTTGCCGTGTTCATGGCTTTCTGCCCATTGTTCCTCAATGCCTACTGGACCGACGTATTCAACAACGTCGGCCTCTATACGATCCTGGCTCTGAGCTTGAATGTCATCCTCGGCCACTGCGGTCTCTTTCATATGGGTCACGCCGCCTTCTACGCCGTCGGCGCCTATACGGCGGCCATCATCAACACGACATACGGCATTCCCGTGCTCTGGATCATGCCCCTGGCGGGCATCCTGGCCGGACTTTTCGCCATGGTCGTGGCCAGGCCTATCATCCACCTGCGCGGCGACTACCTGCTCATCGTGACCATCGGCATCGTGGAGATCGTTCGCATCGCCCTGATCAACAACGTCTTCGACATCACCGGCGGCGCCAACGGCATCTTCGGTATCAGCCGTCCCTTTGTACTCGGTTTCAAGATCACCAAGCCCCATCATTTCTTCTATCTGATCTGGGGATTTGCCGCCGTGACCATCTTCCTGCTCAGGCGTCTGGAACACTCCCGCTTCGGACGGGCACTCCTGTACATCAAGGAGGACGAGGTCGCCGCCGGGGGCAGCGGCATCAACGTGTCACATCACAAGCTGGTGGCCTTCATCATCGGCGCAGTCTGGGCCGGGATGTGCGGGACGATCTACGCTGCCAAGATGACCATCATTGCCCCGGAGTCCTTTTCCTTTGCCGAATCCGTGGTCCTGTTCACCATCGTCATCCTGGGCGGGGCGGGGAGCATTCCCGGCGTCATCCTGGGTTCGTTCCTCCTCGTGGGGCTACCCGAGATCTTCCGGGGTCTGGCCGAGTACCGCATGCTCGTCTTCGGAGCGGCCATGGTCGGCATGATGATCTTCCGCAACCAGGGCCTGCTCCCGCCTGGACCGAAGAACTATAAAGAAGCGCGCAAAATCATGCAGGCGGGAGGTATGCAATGAGCCTTCTCGCAGTGGAGAATCTGAGCAAAAGCTTCGGCGGTCTTATGGCCGTCAACGACGTCTCCTTCGAAGTGGAAGCCGGCAGCATCGTGGGCCTCATTGGTCCCAACGGCGCCGGGAAGACCACGGTGTTCAACCTTATCACAGGCAATTACCAGCCCAATGCCGGCACGGTAACCTTCGACGAGCAGAACCTCGTTGGCCTACGTACGCATACCATCGTAGAAAAGGGCATTGCACGTACCTTCCAGACGATCCGTCTGTTCCAGAACATGAGTGTCCTAGAAAATGTTCTGGCTGGCGCCCACTGCCGAATGCGGGCAGGTTCCATCGCGGCCATGCTGCGCACGCCTGCTCAGCGCCGCGAAGAAAAAGAAGCCATGCGCCAGGCCCTGGATGAACTGAAGTTCGTGGGCTTGGAGAAGGAGTGGCAGAACAAGGCCAAAAACCTGTCCTACGGCAATCAGCGCCTGCTGGAAATCGCCCGGGCCCTGGCCACCAAGCCCAAACTTATCGTCCTGGACGAACCGGCCGGAGGCATGAACGACCAGGAGACCCACGAACTGATCAGCCTCATCCGGGCCATCCAGGACCGCGGCATTACGGTTCTTCTGATCGAACATGACATGGGACTGGTCATGCGCGTGTGCTCGTCCCTGGTGGTGCTGGAACACGGCGCCAAGATCGCCGCGGGCTCACCCGAAGAAATCCAGAACAACCCGCGCGTCATCGAGGCCTATCTCGGCGCCGACTCCGAATAAGGTATCCGCCATGCTGCTTAAAATCGAAAATTTGCGCGTGAACTACGGCAACGTCGAAGCCCTCCACGGCATCAACCTCGAAGTAAACGAAGGCGAAATCGTGACCATCCTCGGGGCCAACGGTGCCGGAAAATCAACCACCCTGAACGCCATCAGCGGGCTGGTGCAGATCACCGGTGGAGGCATTTTTTTTCAAGAGACAGCCCTGCACAAGCTTCCGGCCCACGAGATCGTCAAACTCAAGATCACCCAGAGCCCGGAAGGGCGACGCGTGTTCACCACGCTGACGGTCCAGGAGAATCTCTTGCTTGGGGCATTCACGTCGGTCAACACCGAACGCATCCAGAAAAGCCTCGAATGGATTTACACCCTGTTCCCGCGCCTCCAGGAACGACGCAAGCAGCTCTCCGGCACCCTGAGTGGCGGCGAACAGCAGATGCTCGCCATCGGGCGGGCCCTGATGGCCAATCCCAAGATTCTGCTCTTGGACGAGCCCAGTCTCGGCCTCGCTCCAATCCTGGTCAAATCCATCTTCGACACGGTCAGGGAAATTAACCGCGCAGGCGTCACCGTCATCCTCGTGGAGCAGAACGCCAAGGCAGCCCTCAAGCTGGCCAATCGCGGCTACGTCATGGAGGTGGGCAATATCGTCCTGGCCGACACGGCCGAAAACCTTCTCAAGAACGAACAGGTCCAGCAAGCCTATCTGGGCGGCGGACACTAAACCCGAAGTTCATACACGCAAAAAGCGGCCGTGTCGGTGTCCGAC
>CAZQYA010000280.1:0-3221 GCA_964597325.1 uncultured Desulfovibrionaceae bacterium | reverse complement strand
GCCATATACGGCGAACCTCTGCGCACCGCCGCGGCCCAAGGCGTGGATCTGCCCATGGCGCGCGCCATCTATCTTCAGCTCATCTTTTTGGACCAGCGCCTCTGCGCGGGGCGTTAGTTTCCCCCGTGTCCTCAAAGCCTGGCAGAATTGTTCGCCGGCCCTTTATCGCCTTCGCCACGCCTTTTCCGGATCGGGTAAGGATTTCATGTCGCCCCTGATGGACATGCGCGAGCTTTTTCGGACCTGGTGCCCGTGCTGACCTCCTCGGGACGGGGATCGGACATCATGATCCCCATGGCCATCCCGTCCTTCGGCGGCATGGTCTTCGCCCTGGTCACGGTCTTCGTGGTGCCGGTGCTCTATTGCTGGGTCGAGGAATGGAAGCTGGCCCGCCGGGGCTGATCAGTCTCGGGCTTCCCGTGACGATTCCCTGAAGACTTCGTCGATGATCCGGACGAGATCCTGCATGTCCACGGGTTTGGCGAGATAACCGTTCATGCCCATGGCCAGGAATTTCTCCCTGTCGCCGGCCATGGCGTAGGCCGTCAGCGCGATGATGGGGATGTCGCGTTTGCGGCCGAGGTCTTCGGACTCCCGGATGGCCTGTGCAGTCCGGACCCCGTCCATGACGGGCATCTGGATGTCCATGAGGATGAGGTCGAAGTCTCGTCTGGCCAGGGTTTCCAGGGCCTGTATGCCGTTTTCGGCAAGCACAGCATCATGCCCCGCCTTTTCCAGGAACTTCATGATGGGGAACTGGTTGGACGGATCGTCTTCGGCAAGCAGTATCCGCAGGCTCATGCGCCCTGGTTCGTGCCCGGCCGTTGCGGGCAGCATCTGCGTGTCGGGCTGCGTCGTCCCGGCAAAGGGGATGACGACGTGGACGTCGGTCCCTTTGCCCGGTTCGCTTTCGATGCTGATGGTTCCGCCCATGGCGTGGACAAGCCGCTGGACGATGGCCAGTCCCAGTCCCGCGCCCTGGTAGTTTCTCGTGTACGTGCTTTCCACCTGCCTGAAGGGTTCGAAGATGTCCCGCAGCCTGTCCGCGGGGATGCCGATGCCCGTGTCCGAGACGGAAAAGAGAACCCGCGCCGCGTCCTCGGGGCCGGGCGGCAGCAGATGCATGCCGACCTCGATGCGTCCCTGGTCCGTGAATTTGAGGGCGTTGCCCACGAGGTTGAAGAGCACCTGCCGCACGCGCGTCTCGTCGCCCACGAGGCGTTCCGGCAATGCCCGATCCACAATGCATTCCAACTCCGTTCCCTTGTTTTTCGCCGTCACGGCGAACAGTCCGAGAAGGGCTTCCCGCACATCGGCGAGGCGGAATTCCTCCGTCCGGATGACCAGCTTTCCCGCTTCGATCCTGGAGAGGTCGAGGATGTCCGAGAGCAGGCTGTTCAGCCGTCCCACGGATGTCACGGCCAGGCCCACGTACTGCCGCTGTTCGTCGTCGAGGGTCGTGGTCTCCATGAGCTGGAGCATGCCCAGGACGCCGTTGATGGGCGTGCGGATCTCGTGACTCATGTTTGCCAGGAATTCGGACTTGGATCTGTTGGCGGCCTCGGCGTCTTCCTTGGCCTTGAGCAGGGCTGCCTCGGCCTGCCTGATGCTCGTCAGGTCCACATCCAGGCAGAAGAGTTCCGGTGTGCCGTCGGCCTTTCGCAGGATCACGTGGCTCGAGAAGACGCTGACCAGGCTGCCGTCCTTGCGCATCAGGGAAAGCTCGCCCGCGGGGATGGGAATGCCCGTTTCGGCCATGGAGCGCATGTCCGCTTTCACGAATTCGCTGATTTCCGGAGGGATGATGAGTTCCAGGAGCTTCCTGCCGACGGCCTCCTCCTTCGAATACCCGTAAAGGGCCGCCGAGGCGTCGTTCCAGTAGATGGTGGTGCCGTCCATGCTGTAGCCCTGCACGGCCACGGAAGGAACCTGCTCAAAGAGTTCCCGGAAGCGGGCTTCGCTCTCTTGGAGGGCCTTTTCGGCTTTTTTGCGCTCCCCGACGTCCTCCACCGTGGCGATGACGCCCGTGGGAGCCTTGCCCGGCGAAATAGGGTTGAAGACAATGCGCAGGGTTCTGTTCACCTTTCCGGTGACGGAGGTGTAGTCGTCCTCGAACACGCTTGCTTCTCCGCCCAGGGCCGCAGCGAGTTTTCCCCGCAGAAGGGGAGAACCGGCGTGCTCTGCCGAGTTGAATCCGATGAGCTTGTCGCGGCTGGAGCCCATCATGTCCACGAAGGTCTTGTTGCAGTCGACGATCCTGCCTTCGCAGTCGTAGAGGATCATGCCCAGCGGAGAGTTTTCGAGGATGACCTTGTGGCGCTGTTCGCTGGCGCGCAGGGCCTCTTCTGTTTTGGCCCTGTGGTGAGTGTCCCGCAGGAGGTTCTCGGCCATGGTGTTGAAGGCCGTGGCCAGCACGTCCACTTCGGTGATGTCCGGGGCGGGCCGGACCCTGGCCGAGAGGTCGCCATTGCCGATGCGTTTGGCCGCGGCCGCCATGGCTTCGAATCTGCGGGTCACGGTCCGTCCGCCCAGAAACCAGCCGCTCGCAAGCGTCAGGCCCAGGACGAGAAACAGGATGCGCAGGTCGCCGAAGAGCTGCGCCTTGGCGTCGGCGTAGAATGCGTCCTTGGGCGAGCCTGCGAAAATGTACATGTACGGCGGCTGGCCGGGCGCGAGTCGGAGTTGCTGGTAGGCGTGGATGCGTTCGATGCCGTCGGATCCCTTTTCCACGATGAGGCCTTCCGCGGGACCGGCGCTGGCCGTCGCAAAGACTTCGGGTTTGATGGTCGTGCCCAGGGGGGTCACGTCCTTTTCGGGTTGCCGGAAGAGACGCCTGCCCTTGTGGTCACATACCCCGAAGAAGGAATTGGCCGGAAATCTGGTGTGCTTGAAGGTTTCGCCGTAGTGGTCCAGGCGGATGCTGGTCAGCAGGACGCTGGCGACATTTCCCCGGTCGTCCTTCACGGGGTAGCCGAAGGCGAGGACGGGAATCTTCAGGGTCACGCCGATGAGGTATTCCCCTACGGCGAAGGATTTGCCGGCCAGCGCTTCCCTGAAGTGCCTGGTGTGGGCGAAGTTGGCGGGGGACGTGGCGCTTCCCGAGGCGATGAGGTCGCCTCGCTGGTCGACGAGGTGCAAAGCCCCGTAAAGCGGGTTGATGCGAATGACGCTCGAGAAAAGGCGCTCGCAGGCCTGCACGTCCGCGCCCCGGACTTCCGGGA
>CAZQYA010000279.1:0-3225 GCA_964597325.1 uncultured Desulfovibrionaceae bacterium | reverse complement strand
TGCCCGGGACGCGGCCGGCCGCGTAGAGCATTTCCTGGTAGTTGCAGGTCAGGGGGAGAAAGTCGACGGTCCGTTCCATGGGCTGGTGGGTGGCCGTGACCAGGACGACGGTATCGCCCCACTGCACGGTCACGGAACCGCTGGCCTGCAGGGCCAGTTTGCCGTGTTCGATGATGATTTCGCTGTCACCCATGGGGATGACGCGACGTGTCGTCTGAAAAGCTGCCATGATGTGCCTCTTTTGTGGTTGGGCGCTCCCGCGGGGCAGCTGCGGCGGGTTTGGTGTTTAGGGCGTGTCGCGACGCGGGTCGGGCCACGCACTAAACACAAAACCGCTGGCATGAATATGCTGCCGGGAGCGCGGTTGATGAAAAGGGCAGGCGGGGCCTTGGGCCCCGCCTTGAGTGTCTACTTGCGCAGACCGAGTTTCGCGATCAGATCGCGGTAGCGCTGAATGTCGGTTTTCTTCAGGTAGTTCAGCAGCTGGCGGCGCTTGCCGACGAGCTTGAGCAACCCGGTCCGGGAATGGAAGTCCTTCTTGTGACCCTTGAAGTGGTCCGTAAGGTAGGTGATGCGGGCCGTCAGCAGGGCAACCTGTACTTCTGCGGACCCGGTATCTGTTTCGGTCTTTCCATGTTCTTTGACGATTTCAGCCTTCTGCTCAGCGGTTAAGACCACAGCATTATCCTCCGGTTGTTTGTTTCTTCCGCTTGTCCGTTGTCATTGCGAACCGGAATCTAGGCTTGCCAGAGTCCGCGCAGGATCGCCCAGGACATGACCTGGCCCTTGGGCCGCGCCTCGGCCAGGGCCAGGGGGGCCCGGGTCGGGGAGAGCAGCAGGGCCCGGTCGCCTTCCTGGGCCGGGTACTCCGGAAACAGGTCCACGGGCAGCCAGGCGCCGTTGCGCACCAATTGGTCCTGTTCGCTCTTCAGAGCGAGCTTGGGCCAGTGGGGCAGGGCATCGGCCATGGGGAGAACCAGCTCTACGAGCCGGTCGCCACTTTCCAGAACCGTTTCCAGGTCGTGCGCCTGGGCGAGGGTGAACGGATGGCTCGCCTCGCGTTCCAGTTCGCTGAGCGCCGCTCCGCAACCAAGTCGCTTCCCCAGGCTGTGGGCCAGGGGGCGTAGATAGGTCCCAGCGGAGCAGGTAACTCGAAAGCTGACGGTGGGCAGGTCCATGGTGAGGACCTCCACGTCGAAAATCGTTACGTCCTTGACTTTGACCGGCACTTCCTTGCCGGCCCGGTGCAGGGCATAGAGGGGCTTGCCCTTATGTTTGGCCGCCGACACAGGCGGCACTTCCTGGCTCATGGTGCCGAGCCAGGACAGAATTTCGGCTTTGACGGCCTCAGGCTCCAGGTGGTCCCATGGCGCTTCGTCCAGGATTTCCCCCTGAACGTCGTACGTGTCCGTGGTCCGGCCCAGGATGAGCGTTCCGCGGTATGTCTTGCGGTCCTCGCTCAGGTAGTTCGCCAACTTGGTGCCCTGTCCGAGCAGCACCACGAGCACGCCTGTGGCCATGGGATCAAGGGTTCCGGCATGGCCGATCTTCTTCTGACCCAGACGGCGCTTGATCTGATTCAGGCAGTCCGTCGACGTCGGACCTCCCGGTTTATGCAAAACCAGCACCCCGTCAAGTTGTTTTCGTGCGGGGGCGTTCATGTGCGCTCCAGTTCTTCGGTCACGGCCCTGACCATGACCTTTTTGGCTTCGTCCATGCTCATTTCGAGGGTCCCGCCGGCCGCGTTACGGTGCCCGCCGCCGCCGAAGGACGCGGCCACGGCCTGGACATTGGTGCTGCCCTTGGAACGCAGAGAAAATTTGATGCCGCGTTCCTCCTCGCGCAGGCTGACGGCAACCTGCACCCCGCGGACGTAGAGGACGGTGTTGACCAGACCTTCGGTGTCCTCGGGCCCGGTGCCCGTGCGTTCGAAGAGTTCGCGGCTGAAGCTGATGAGGGTTACCCGCCCGTCGGCGTGCAGGCTGGCCTGTTGCAGCACCGTGCCTCGCATTTGCAACTGGCTCAGGGTTCCGGTGGACTGCTTCTGTTCGTGGAAGGGGCCGGGAAGAAGTCCCAGGCGCAGGATCTCGGCGGCCATCTCCAGGGTTTCGGGACGGGTGTTGTTGAAGCAGAAGTCGCCCGTGTCGGAGATGAGGGCCAGGTACACGTATTCGCCGAGCAGGCCGACCATGGGTACGCCAAGCTTACGGCACAGGATGCCGACCATCTCACCCACGGAGGAGGCGCGCTCCTCAATCCAGTTCAGGGTTCCGAACTTGGGGTTTCCGAGGTGGTGGTCAATGTTGAGTACTGTCTTGGTCGAAAGCCAGGGCGTGATAAGTTCGCCGGTGCGCTCGGCGCTGCCGCAGTCGAGCACGATGATGGAGTCGGGCTCCTCTTCAGGGAGGGAGGTCAGGATCTCGTGCTTGGGCGCCAGCCATTCGAAGCGGCTGGGGATACCCGACTGGTTGAACAGGGTCACGCGTTTGCCCAGTGTGGTCAGGAGTTCGCCCATGGCCAGCATGGAGCCCAGGGCGTCGCCGTCGGGAGCCACGTGGGCCAGGACGAGGAAGTTGTCCGTCTCCCGGATATGTTCAACTATCCGTTTCAGGTGGGGCGTCATAGACCATTTCCTCGAGAAAGGTGTCCCATTGGAAGCGCAGGTCCGGAATGCCGCGCAGCTTGAGTTCCTTGCCCAGTCTGGTGCGCAGGAATCCCTTGGCGCGGACCAGGGCCTTGGTGATCTCCGGCTCGGCGGCGCGTCCCTTGATGTGGGTGTATAAGACTTCGGCTATGCTGAAGTCCCGGTTCATCCGCACTCCGGTGATGGTGACCAGTTGCAGGATGGGGTCTTCGACCTCGTGGACCAGCAACGATGCCAGAACCTGCATGATCTGGTCTCCCATCTGTACGGCGCGGCGCGAATTGCTTCTCTGCATAAGAATCAGGCTCCGAATATGTCCATGTCGGCATGGACGAGTTCGTCGTCGGTGGCCGCTTCGACCATGGAAAGGACCTTGGACAGTCGGCTGTGTACGTGCCCCGAATCGTTGGATACGGTGACGATTCCAAGGACCATGGTCTGATGCGCGTCCTGGGCCTCGGTTTCGGCCACGGCGACGTTGAAGGTGTTGCGCAGCTTCTGCTTCAGACTGTTGGCGATTTTTCGCTTTTCCTTCAAGGAAAAAACGCCGTGCAGGCGGAATTCAAGGCGCAGGGTGCCGA
>CAZQYA010000278.1:0-3237 GCA_964597325.1 uncultured Desulfovibrionaceae bacterium | reverse complement strand
CTACTTGTCCACCACCTCGCAGTCGGGGTTCGGGCACCACCATTCTTCGCCTTCGCCGGTGATGGCCTTGACTTCGCCCTCTTCGAGCATGGCGGCGGTCTGGCCGTCGAGTTCCTTTAATTTGCGCCCGTCGAGTTTCTGTTTCTCGTCTCCGGATATGGACAGGGGTTGTTCCTGTTTTTTGGTCATGGTTGGCCTCCTTTGGTTATCTCCAGTGTCCTTATAGCGTTCTGGCTGCCACCTGACAACACCGTCAGCTTTGGGGGGTATGTATTTTTTGTTTCGCAGGAATTGGGAGTTTGCCGGAGGCTATCGTGTTTGAGTGTTGGCAGAATTTCATATATCCTTATTGTATGCGGGAAAAATTCCTACGTATTCACGGGTCGGGCGAAATCTGCCGAAGGTTTTCGGAATCCACGGGGACCGGTTCCGGGGCGACGCCGTGACTCCGCCGCGCACCATTCTGGTGGTCGATGACGACGCCGTGATGCGGCAGGTCCTGTGCGATCTGCTGGAGTCCGCAGGGTACAGGACGCTTGTCGCCGCCGATGGTGAAGAGGCGCTGCTGCGGCTCGAGGACCGGGAGGTGGATCTGGTTCTCTCCGACGACAGGATGCCCGGCATGAGTGGCCGTGAATTGCTGTGGGAGTGCGTATGTCGCTGGCCCGGTCTGCCCGTGGTCATGCTGACCGGCTTTGGGACCGTGCCCGAGGCCGTGGATGCCATCAAGGGCGGCGCTGTGGACTATCTTCTCAAGCCCTTCGATGGGCGCGAGCTGTTGGGCAAGATCGCTGCGATTCTCGTGTCCCGCGACAGCCTTTCGAGATCCTTCGGGCGCAATCTGCTGGCTGAAGAGCTCTGGGGCGGAAAAAGTCCTTCCATGCAGCGTCTCTACAAGCTTATCGAGCGGGTTGCCCCCACTGAGGCCACGATTCTGCTTCTTGGCGAGAGCGGAACCGGCAAGGAAAAAATCGCCGGGTTGCTCCACCGCCTGAGCCAGCGCGCCCAAGGGCCCTGCGTGGTCGTGGACTGCGGCTCCACCCCGTCGACGCTCCTTGAAAGCGAGCTGTTCGGGCACGTCAAGGGAGCATTTACCAGCGCCTTCAAGGACAAGAAGGGCCTTGTGGCCGAGGCTCACGGCGGTACCCTGTTTCTGGACGAGATCGGCAACATCTCGTCCGAGATGCAGCTTCGCCTCCTGCGTTTTCTGCAGGAGCGCAGGATTCGTCGGGTCGGTGATGTCGCGGAGACAGCGGTCAACTGCCGGGTCATCGCCGCCACCAACGCGGACTTGGCGGATTTGGTCCGGCGAGGTGAGTTCCGTGAAGACCTGTACTACCGTTTGAAGGTGATCTCTCTCCAGGTGCCTCCGTTGAGGGCGCGCAAGGAGGACATTCCCGTCCTGACCGATCGTTTTCTGCAGCTTTTCGCCGAGGACGGACCTGCCCCGCGCCTGGAGAGGGACGTGCGGGAGGCAATGCTCGAGTACCCTTGGCCCGGGAATGTCCGGGAGCTCAAGAACATGCTTGAGGCAGCTTCCATACTGTGCTCCCATGGGGTCATCCGCATGGACGACATGCAGTTTGAGGATGCCGCATACCACGAGCCGTTTGCCCCGGACGCGCTTTCCCTGGAAGGCAGCGAGCGGCAGGTCGTCCTGAACGCCCTGGAAAAGAGCGGCTGGGTGGTCAAGGACGCCGCGGATTTACTGGGCGTGAGCCGCCGCACCATGCATTATAAAATCAAGAAATTCGGGATTGATACGGCCAAGAGATCCGGCTGAATTCTGTGTTTTCCCCGTTATTTTCCCGGCCGATCCTTTTCGGGCGGTCAGCGTATTTTTTCCTGTCTCTCGGGAATAGTATCTATTCGTAATTGTCATCCCGCCCGGAATGATTACCACAAATTGTGTCTTCACAAGGAGGATGACCATGAAAATGAAAAATATGCATACGCTCAAATACTTCATGCGCTACTTCGAGCCCCATTGCGAGGAGCGGGGCGGGCAGCGCTACTGTTACGTATCGGCCTTGGAATACCCCGAAGCCCAGGAAGCCCTCGACCTGTTCGGCGGAAATGGCTTTTTCCCGGGGGCACCGAATTCCATCGTCCTCAAGCATGCCGAACTCGTACAGAAGGACGGCGAGGAACGCTGGCATCTCGGCGCCGAGGAAAAGCCCGGGACCTACCCTGTCTGGGTGGCCTGGTAGACGGACGGGGCGGGACGCTCCGGGAGGTTTCATGAGAATTCTGGCGATTATCCTCATGCTGTGCATGAGTGCGGGAGGAGCCATGGCTGCCGAATACAAGAGCGCCGTTTTTGCGGGCGGCTGTTTCTGGTGTCTTGAAAAACCCTTCGACGAACTGCCGGGCGTGACTCAGACCGAGTCGGGTTACACTGGCGGGAGCGTTGTCAATCCCACTTACGAGCAGGTGTCCTCCGGCACGACGGGCCATGTCGAGGCCATCCGCGTGGTCTACGATCCGGCCAAGACTTCCTACGAGGACCTGCTCTACGTGTTCTGGCGCAATATCGACCCCACGGACGGCGGCGGGCAGTTCTGTGATCGTGGCCCCCAGTACCGCTCGGCCATCTTTGTCGAGGACGACGCGGAGAAGGACGCTGCGCATCGCACGCTTGCGGAGCTTGAAAAGTCCATGGGCCTGACGGTTGCCACGGAGATCCTGAAGCGCTCGGAATTTTATCCGGCAGAGGAGTATCATCAGGATTACTACAAAAAAAATCCGCTCAGGTACCACTTCTACAGACAGGGGTGCGGGCGTGACAGACGCCTGAAGCAGGTCTGGGGGGCCGAAGCGGGGAAGTAGACTTGCCCAAGGGATAAGAGGAATGGACCCGGCGTTGCGCGAGAGGCGGACGCCGGGTTTTTTGATGCTCCATATATAATGATAGGGATGCGGCCGTGCATGCCGCTGGCATCTGGATCGGTATGGGTGAGCCGCCCTGCGTAATCGTCATTCCCGCGCAGGCGGGAATCCATCAGCGCACTGCCTTGCCGGGCAACCCTGGATTCCCGCCTGCGCGGGAATGACGACGAGACAGGCGCGTGTGTCCTTGCCAGGGGCGGCCGAGTCCCGGCCAATGTGCGTGGGTGGCTTCCCGATTGGCAGTGAACTGCGCCGAGCGACGGTGCTCACCGATTGAACAGAAGTGTCGCTTTTAACAGGCCGCCCCAAAACGGCAATCTGCCGCGTCAGCGAAAAAATCCAGACCGC
>CAZQYA010000277.1:0-3247 GCA_964597325.1 uncultured Desulfovibrionaceae bacterium | reverse complement strand
TCGACCTGGTGCGGGTACACGAACATGCCCTTGATGCGGGCCGTGGTGTCCACGCGGCCGACGATGGTGCCCAGGCGCGGCGAAGTGCGCCCGCAAGGGCAGGGGGCCCGGTCGATGTAGGACAGGTCGCCCGTGGCCAGGCGGATGAGCGGGTAGGTTTTGTTGAAGGCCGTGACCACGATTTCGCCCACCTCGCCGTCCTTGAGCGGGATGCCCGTGTCCGGGTGGCAGATTTCCACGAAGGCGCGGTTGGCGATGTGCAGCCCGTTTTTGTGGAAGCACTCGTAGCCGATGCAGCCCACATCCGCAGTGCCGTAGCCCTGACGCATGATGAGGTCGAATTTCTTTTCCAGGGATGAGCGCATCTTCTCGGAAAATTTTTCGCCCGTCACAAAGGCCACCTCAAGGTAGAGGTCCTTGCGCAGGTTGAGGCCCTTTTCCTCGCCCTTCTGGGCCAGGTGCATGAGGTAGCTGGGTGTGCCCACATAGCCGGTGACGCGCAGCTTTTTCATGATGTCGAGCTGGCTGCCGGTGTTTCCCGGGCCCGTGGGGACCACGGCGCAGCTGAGCTGCCGGAGGGGCTCCTCGAACATGAGGCCGGCGGGGGTCATGTGGTAGTTGAATGTGTTCTGAACCAGGTCGCCGGCCCGGAAGCCCGCGGCGTAGAAGCTTTCGGTCCAGCCCCAGTAGTCGTCGCCCCTGTCCTCGGGATCGAAGATCGGTCCGGGGGAGAGGAAGACGCGGCGCAGTTCGCCAAGGTCTTTGGTGAGCAGGCCGCCCAGGCGCGGGCCCATGGACTGCAGGAAGATGAGTTCCTTTTTCTTGAGGATGGGCACGTGCTTGAGGTCGATGAGATCGCGGAACTTCTCCACGGAGAACTGGGCGCGGTCGAAACGCTTCTTCACGTCCTCGGAATATCTGTATGCGTAGGTCAGCAGTTCCTTGAGTTGGATCTGGTAGTATTTCTGGCGCTCAGTGGCGTCCAGAACTTCTCGGCGGCTGAAAATGCCTTCGGTGCGGTCCTTGCGGGTCATTTACGCCCCTCCTTCAGGTCATGAAATCCGGCCGGTGGGTCGGGGTAGAGGTTGAAAGGAAACCCATTTCTATAAAAGAAAAAAAAGGATTTGCAAGCGTCTTGTTGCAAATCCTTGAAATTGAAAGAGATATAGAGCTGTCTGCTTATTCTTCGGAAACGGGTTCCTGCACGGATTCTTCCGCTGGGGCGTCCTGATTTTCCACAATTTCGGGCTCTTCGAGTTGCGAGAAGGTGCGTGCGAAGACCAGAAATCCCGTATGGGCGACCATGCGGTCGTCCGGGCGCAGGCGTTCGGGAACGGGCTTGTAGTGGCGCAGGAAGATCTCAAGGACCTCGATTTGGCGGAATGGGCCGTCCTGGAGGGATTTCAGCAGGTCCTGGACCTGGTTCGTGGTCGGCAGCAGGAAACCGATAGGCGCCCCGGGCACCACGGCGTCGGGTATGAACCGGACATAGTCGCAGGGTTCGCGCACGTCCAGGAACAGCGCGTCGGCCTCGTGGCGCTGGAAACCTTCGGAAATGTCGTGGTGGAACTGTTCCACGCGATGCGCCAGGCCGATGCGTTCCAGGTTCTGGCGGCAGAGGTTGAAGAACTCCTCTCGCCTTTCGTAGGTGTAGACCTTGCCCGTGTCGCCCACCAGCCATGCCAGGGCCGTGGTCAGTCCACCTGAGCCGCAGCCTGCCTCGACGATGCGGCAGCCGGGGCCGATGCCCAGCTTCATGGCGATATAGCCGATCTCCTTGGGGTAGATGATCTGGGTGCGGCGTTTTACGGATTTGATCAGATCGTAGAGGGTCGGGCGCATGACCGTGAAGGCATAGCCTTTGTGGGTCCGGACCTGCTGCCCCCAACCGGCCTGCCGCACCTCGTCGAGGTTCAGTATCCCCTCGTTGGTGTGCATGACCTGACCCTCCTGGGCGGTGAGGAAATATCGCTTGTCCTTTGCGTTGAGCAGCATTACCAGCTGTCCCGGTTCGAGCATGTGGCCTCCTTTGACGTGCGTAGGCGGGGGGAGTAGCCACGGCCAAATGGTATGTCAAGCAAGGGTTCGCCCTACGTAAGGGTTTTTCTTGCTATGAACCCGCCCGCCGGGTAAGACAAAGCCTTGATATATGGAGCGACGTGCGCCCGGCTTCGACCGGTTTCCTTTTTTTCAAACGCCGCGCTTCAAGATCTCGCAAATTTCTTCGGACTGAGATCCGTAAATTTTCATCACTTTTTCCCGGCCTTGCCGGAAACCTTTTTCAGTTGAGGAAGCTCATGGTAGAGAAGCAGAAGCGCAAGATGTTCATCAGCGTGTTGCCTGGTGAACAGGTGGAAGTGGCCATCATACAGGATGGCATTGTTGTCGAATACTATGTCGAGATGCTCCATCAGAGCAAGACCAAGGGCAACATCTATAAGGGAAAGATTCACAATGTCGACCAGGCCCTTCAGGCTGCCTTCATAAATTACGGAGCCGAAAAAAACGGTTTTCTTCAGGTCGACGAGGTCCATCCTGAATATTATCTGAACGACGTGCCTACCCGCGGCAAATATCCGCCCCTGCAGAAGGTGCTGAAGCCCGGTCAGGAGGTGCTGGTGCAGGTGGTCAAGGAGCCGACAGGGTCCAAGGGAGCCTTTCTGACGACCTATCTTTCCATCCCCGGCCGGTATTTCGTGCTTACGCCGGGCCGCGAGCAGCGGGGCATCTCCCGCAAGATAGAGGACGAAAAGGAACGCGAACGCCTCAAGGAAGTGGTGGAGGAGCTCAAGCTCGACGAGGGACTGGGCGTCATCGTGCGCACGGTCAGCGAATCCCAGAGCAAAAGCAGCCTGTCCCGGGACCTGCAGTTCCTGAAGCGTCTCTGGAAGGATATCCGCAAGAAGGGTATTGCCTCCGATCCGCCGTCACTCGTCTACGAGGAAAAGGACCTGGCCTTCCGTGCCATCCGCGACTACTTGACCCCGGATATCGCCGAATGCTGGGTCGACGATGACCATACGGCCAAGCAGATCACGGAGTTCGCGGCGCTTATCTTTCCGCGTCGCAAGACGTTCATCAAGGTGCATTCCGAGACCGAACGGACCCTTTACGAGCGCTTCCGGATCGAGGCGCAGCTTCAGAAGATTTTCAGCCGTACCGTGAACCTTCCGAGCGGCGGTCAGCTGGTCATCGACCACACCGAGGCTCTGACGGCCATCGACATCAACTCCGGCAAGATCGGCGG
>CAZQYA010000276.1:0-3258 GCA_964597325.1 uncultured Desulfovibrionaceae bacterium | reverse complement strand
AGGATCAAGGGGGAATACTGTATGACGTGGGAAAAAGTGTCAGTACGTAATTTGCTGTCTGACATTGGATGAGAGGGCGCTTTGACGCGTTTGGAGAGAATCGTGAATTGCGGAATGATGCTGGCTTTGAAGAAAAAAAGGTCCCGAACTGACGTCCGGAACCTTTGTTTTCATGGCGCCCCCACCATGACTCGAACATGGGCTAACCGGGATTAGGAATCCCGTGCTCTATCCACCTGAGCTATGGGGGCGCGTTGTGGAGGCAATTTCTTAGGCGAGGCACGGGGCAAAATCAAGAGGAAATTGGCGGGGGAGGGGAGCGGGTTCCGGCTGTCGCGGTTTTGTCGCGTCTGCAGGAACGCGTTGAACATCAACGCGTCATGGTGTATTTTCCGGGTGTTGCCTGGAGTTTTGTTCAACATGGTCAGTCACAGGGCGGTGGAAATGGAAAAAGACACGCGGGATGCCATAGGGAATGCAATCTTCGACTACGTCATGGCCGGGGGCAAGTTCGTTTCCCTGACCGAGGATTCGGGTTTTCTCGGGTTGATCAAGGACGTGCTGCACCGGACCCTCGGCTTGCCCCGCGACTGCTTCATCCAGTACACGCGTCTCGACGACCTCTTCGCCCTCCTGCATCTGGACGTCCATGCCCGCTACGTTGTCTGCCTGGACCGCAGCGTGGCCGAGCACAACCTTCCACAGATCATGGAGACCATCCTGCGTCTGTGCCCGGCCGTGCGCATCATCGTCCTGACCAAGGAAGTGGACCAGTACACCACGGCGCTGCTTATCGAGCAGGGTGCCCACAACATCATCACCAAACCCATCTCCCTGGCGTCCTTCTCCGAGAAGCTGGCCTTCACCATCGCGCCCCAGGGGCGTCTCAGCAAGCTCATCGACAAGGGCAAGCGGTACCTCGACGGCGGGAACTGGGGCGAGGCCCTGCTGATGGCCGAGGACATCCTCAAACAGAAGCCCGAGAGTGCGGCCGCCTACATGATCAAGGGCGACGCCTACCGTGGCATGGAGATGATGGAGCGGGCCGAGGAGATGTACCAGCAGGCGGCCCGCAGCTCCGAGTTGTATCTGGCGCCGCGGAAACGGCTGGCCGAACCGTACGCCCAGGCCGGCGACCCGGCGAACCAGCTTCAGTACCTGCGGCGCCTGAACGACATCAGCCCCCTGGACACTCAGCGCATTCTCAATATCGGCGAACTCGAGATTTCACGAGGCAACACGTCCCAGGCCGAGGAGATGTTCGAACAGGTCATGAAGATCGCCAAGCGCGAGGCCGCGGACATGCTCTCCAATCTTTCCAGCCGCATCGCCACCATCTGCGCCAACCGCGACCCCGAGATGGCCATCCGCTACTCCAAGCGCGCCCTGGACCTGCGCGGGGGCGACCTGTCGCCTTCGGACATCGCCACCGTGAACATCCTGGGCATCTCCCTGCGCAAGCAGGGCAAGTGGCGCGAGGCCATCGCCGAATACCGCCGGGTGCTGGCCGTGGTCCCGGACAACCCGGGGCTGCTGTACAACATGGCCATGGCCTACAACGAGGGCGGGGACGTGCCCAAGGCCCTGAACATGGTGCGCAAGGCCCTGGAGATCGATCCCGGCCTGGCGGGCACGGGCAAGAACGTGGCCTACAACATCGGCGTCATCTTCGAGAGGTCGGGCCTGAGCGGCGAACCGTATTTCAAGAAAGCCTACGAGCAGGACCCCAACGACAAGACCATGTGGGAGGCCCTCAAGCGCTCCCAGGCCATGGCCTGACCGGGGCTCTGCTTCGTCGACCGATCCACCAACAAGGAGCATTTCATGGCAATTCATCCCCTTGCCGGCCAGCCCGTGCCGGAGTCCCTGCGCATCAATGTGCCGAGACTGGTTTCCGACTACTATACCCTGCAGCCAGACCCGTCCGCGGCCGAACAGGCCGTGGCCTTCGGTACGTCCGGCCACCGCGGCTGCGCCTCCAGGGCGTCCTTCAACGAGGCGCATATCCTGGCCGCGGCCCGGGCCGTGAGCGAGTACCGGGCAGCCGAGGGCATTGACGGCCCCCTGTTCGTGGGCATGGACACCCACGCCCTGTCGGAACCGGCCCAGCGCACGGTGCTTGAAGTGCTGGCCGCTGCCGGGGTGGACTGCCGGTTTCAGAAAGGTTTCGGCTACACGCCCACGCCCGTCATCTCCCACGCCATCCTGACCTGGAACCGCGGCCGGACCTCGGGTCTGGCCGACGGGCTGGTCATCACCCCGTCCCACAACCCGCCCGAGGACGGCGGCATCAAGTACAACCCTCCCCACGGCGGCCCGGCCGGGACCGAGGTCACGGGCTGGATCGAGAAGCGCGCCAATGCCCTGCTGGGCGACACGGCTTCCGTGAAGCGCATTTCTCTGAGGAAGGCCATCGGGCAGGGGCTGTGCAGGGAATACGACTTTCTGGGCCCCTACGTGCAGGACCTGGCCTCGGCCATCGACATGGAGGCCATCCGCAGCGCGGGCGTCCGCATCGGTGTCGACCCTCTGGGCGGGGCTGGCCATGCCTACTGGGAGCCCATCGCCGACCGCTATCGGCTCGACATCCGCGTGGTCAGTACCGTGGTCGATCCGGCTTTCATGTTCATGAGTCTGGACAAGGACGGCAAGATCCGCATGGACTGCTCCTCGGCCTCGGCCATGGCCAAGCTCATCGCCCTGAAGGATTCCTTTTCCATCGCCTTCGCCAATGATCCCGACGCCGATCGCCACGGCATCGTCACGGCCGGACACGGGCTTCTGAACCCCAACCACTACCTGTCCGTGGTCATCGACTACCTGCTGACCCACCGCCCGGACTGGCCCGCGGCGGCCCAGGTGGGCAAGACCCTGGTGACCAGCTCCATGGTCGACCGCGTGGTCGCCAGCCACGGCCGATCGGTGCGCGAGGTGCCCGTGGGCTTCAAGTGGTTCGTGGACGATTTGCTGGCCGGGAGCTGCTGCTTTGGCGGCGAGGAGAGCGCGGGCGCGTCCTTCCTGCGCCGGGACGGAGGCGTCTGGACCACGGACAAGGACGGCCTGCTCCTGAACCTGCTGGCCGCGGAGATCACGGCCGTCACCGGCAAGGACCCGGGCGACATCTATGAGGGGCTTGAGGCCCGCCACGGCAGCCCCATCTACGAGCGCCTGCAGGCCCCGGCCGACATGGCCCAGAAGAAGCTCCTCTCGACCCTGTCCGCGGAGCAGGTCACGGCGGCGGCGCTGGCCGGCGAGCCC
>CAZQYA010000275.1:0-3259 GCA_964597325.1 uncultured Desulfovibrionaceae bacterium | reverse complement strand
ATGTTTGGTAAAGGTTATTAGCTTTAAACAACTGGATCTGAGGGGGGCAAAGAGCTGACAAAATTGTTTTGATAGTCAAACGAAACAAGAAAAGGACTTGCGGCATATTGCTACAAGTCCTTGTTTTTTATGGTGCCCAGGGCGGGACTTGAACCCGCACGCCCTTAAAGGACAAGGGATTTTAAATCCCTGGCGTCTACCAATTCCACCACCCGGGCAGGGAGTGTTTTCAAATATACAGGGGAATAGGGAGCGTCAATTCTTTCTTGAAATGTCTAGGCCATGACGTCGAGAATGTTGCCTTTGTGTGGGTGTGAAGCGGGCGCGGTGGGTGAGGTGTCGTCATCCGGAGCCTCTTCGCGACGTTCGGGCCGGAGCATGCCACGGCGTTCCGTGGGTTGGATGGGTGTGATTTCCTCGATGGCTTCAGGCATGGTTCGTCACCTGGCGTTGCGTCGTTCCAGGAAGTCCGCGAAGTCCGCGGCGAAACCGCTGTCGATGTAGCTCAGGTCGCGCATCATTTCTTCGGCGTCGAAGCCGTTCTGGACCGCGAATTGGGCAAAGGCGCGGCCCGAGGTGCCGGCATGGCGCATGCGTACGATGCCTTCGGGGTTCCGGGAGTAGAACTGGAAATGTCCGTTGGCGTCGAGCACCAGGGAATATTCCAGATCCCAGGGCGTGTCCGCCGCGTAGTTGACCACGGAGCCGAGGTAATGGCCGGGCAGTTCTTTCATGCGGGCCTCCGGTTCTTGCGCAGGGTGAATTTGTACCAATCCTTGAATTGGTAGAAATAGAACATGGTGCTGCATTGGACAAGCACCGAGGCGAACATGGCCATCCACACGCCGTTGGCCGTCTGAAGCACCACATGGCCGAGCAGGTAGGCCAGGGGCAGGCGGACGAGCCAGGCGGCCGAGCCGAAGATGACGGCCTGGTATATCGTGGCGCCGGCGCCGGTGAACGCTCCGCCCAGGATCATGGCCGCCAGGAGCGGCGGGGTGGCCGCCATGTTCCAGCCCAGATAACGCACGGCCTCGGCCTGGACTTCCGGGTCCGGGGCCACGAAGGCGACCACAGGGACGATGACGGTCCACAGCAGGGCCGTGATGACGCTGATGGCGGCCACGCCAACGGCCATGATGCGATAGCCTACGCGTTTTGCCTCGGCCCGGCGGTTCTGGCCCAGATAGTGCCCCACCAGGATGGAGGCCGTGAAGTTGAAGGCGACGCCGGGCAGGAAGAGGAGTGCCTCGATGCGGATTCCGGCGCTCATGCCGGCCATGGCCACGATGCTGCCTTCGGGCAGGCTTGCGGTAATGGCGTAGAGGACCATGTAGGCCGAATGCCAGACCAGTTGCATGAGACCCGCAGGCCAGGCCACCTTGACCAGATACGGCAGGGCAAGACGCACCCAGCGCCAGGGGGCGAAGCACTCGGCGCAGAGCAGTCCGCAGCGATTCAGCATGACGATGTTGTAGACCGTGCCGCACAGGACCGAGCCGAAGGTAGCCCAGGCGATGCCCTTGTAGCCGAGGTTCGGCAGGCCCCACATTCCCAGCCCCAGGCCCAGGTCGGCCAGGGTGTTCACGCCCGTCACGAGGATCATGGAGTACAGGGGCAGCGTGACGATTTTCTGTGCGCGAAAGAGGGCGTTGGTGATGGTGAACACGTAGTAGGCCGGCATGATGTACAGGCTGACCTGCAGAAGATATTCGGCAATGGGCATGAGCTCCTGCGGAATCTGCAGGAGGGTCAGGAAGCGTTCGTTGAACCACAGCCCAAAGGCCAGGATGACCAGGCCCGTCAGGAACCCGAGCATGACTCCAAGGCCCACGAAGCGTTTGATGCGGCGGGGTAACCCCGCTCCGGAGCTCTGGCTGATGGCGGCCACGCTGCCGTTGGCCAGGGCCACGGCCACGACCATGAAGAAGAACATGGCGTGGCTCATGACACCCATGCAGGCCTGGGTTTCGCGGCCGATGCGTCCGGCGACCCAGACGTCCACGAAGCCGATCAGGAAATGGAAAAACATCATGACCACCTGGGGCCAGGCCAGGTTCCAGATGGTCGCGTAGGGGGCGCTTTCCATGCGCTTGTCGAATTCGGTGCTCGTCATGTCGTCTCCGGATGGTGCATGGGTCGGCATGCTTCAGGGGGCGTGATTTGACAAGGAAAAAAGTTGCGCCCCGGCGACACCCGTGGCGCGGGCTTGCTTTCCCGCGGGGGGGCGGATAACGGAACCGAATTCTCATCAAGAAAAGAGCCAAGAGGTATTTTGTGGATTTAGAAAATCTGCCCGAAAGTGTGACCGTTGTTGAGGAGGGGGAGAAGCGCTTCTTTCTCGTCGGGACGGCCCATGTTTCTCAGGAAAGCGTCGAGGATGTGCGCAGAACCGTGGAGATCGTCCAGCCTGACGCCATCTGCGTGGAACTCTGCCCTGCCCGTCACCAGGCCATGACAAGGCGCGACGACTGGAAGCGCATGGACATCTACAAGGTCATCAAGGACGGCAAGGCCGTATTTCTCATGATCCAGCTCGTCCTGCAGGCCTTCTACCGCAAGATCGGCGACAAACTGGGCGTGCAGCCCGGGGCCGAAATGATGGAGGGCGTGCGCCTGGCCGGCGAGACCGGGGCCACCCTGGTGCTGGCCGACCGGGACGTGCAGGTCACTCTCAAGCGTGTTTGGGGGTTTCTCGGGTTTTGGAAGAAGTGCCAGCTTCTGACCCAGATGTTGACCAGCATTTTTGTCGACGACGAGGTCGACAAGGATCTCATCGAGGACATGAAGAAAAAGGACCAGCTGGCCGCCATCATGGGCACCTTTGCCGAGAATTTTCCCCAGATCAAGGAGCGCCTCATCGACGAGCGCGACATTTATCTGGCCCAGAAGATCCGCAAGGCTCCGGGCACGAACATCGTGGCCGTGGTCGGCGCCGGGCATGTGCCCGGCATGCAGCAGCATTTCGGCCGCGAGGAGGATCTGGCCCCGCTGGAGGAGCTTCCGCCGCCTTCCAGATGGGGCGCCTTCTGGAAGTGGGGGTTGCCGGGTTTTTTCGTCGCATTGCTGGTCATCGGATTTTTTCGCGGAGGCGCTGACACCTCCGTGGACGCCCTGTCCATCTGGGTGCTGGTGACCGGCGTCGGGGCCGCCATCGGCTCCCTGGCCGCCCTGGGACATCCCCTGACGGTCCTGTCCAGCTTTCTGGCCGCGCCCATCACAACCCTGCATCCCCTCATCGCCGCAGGCTGGGTGGCCG
>CAZQYA010000274.1:0-3261 GCA_964597325.1 uncultured Desulfovibrionaceae bacterium | reverse complement strand
TCTTCAAGCCTGCGTAGCGCCCGGTCTATGCCCGCCGGCTCGGAACCGCCGGCCTGGGCCATGTCGGGACGTCCGCCGCCGCCACCCTTGATCTCGCCCGAGATCTCCTTGATGAGCGCCGGCGCCGTGTAACTTCCATGCAGGTCCTTGCTCACGGCCAGCACCAGCATGGCCTTGCCGTCGATCTCAGCGGCCAGGGCGATGATGCCGCTTTCGATCTTCGAACGCAGATCGTCCATAAGATTTCTGAGGGCACTCATGTCCGGAGCATCGACCTTCTTCGCCAGCACCTTGATCCCGGCAATATCCTTGGCCGATGAGGCCAGATCCCTGCCGCTCTCAGACATGGCCTTGGCCTGCAGGGCCTGAAGTTCCCTGGACAGGGACTTGGCCTGGTCCTGCAGCGCTGCCACCTTCCTGGCCACCTCGCTGGGCGCGGCCTTCAGCAGTGCTGCCGCCGAGCGGACCTCTTCGCGCTGGGCCTGCCAGTGGCGCAGGGCGTCCCAGCCCGTCAGGGCTTCGATGCGGCGCACGCCCGCAGCGATACCGGCCTCCGAAAGGATGACAAAGGAGCCAGCCTGGCCCGTCGAGGCCAGATGCGTTCCGCCGCACAACTCCACGGACTCGCCGGCCATCTCGACCACGCGCACGTCGGCTTCGTACTTCTCGCCGAACAGGGCCATGGCCTGCTTTTCCTTGACGGCGGCGTCATAGGACATGACCTGGGTCGTGATGGGGGCATCGGCCAGGATGGCTCGGTTGACCTCGTCCTCGACCTTCAGGATCTCCTCGGGGGAGAGATTCGAGATATGGGTGAAATCGAAACGCAGGCGCGAGGGGCCGACCAGCGAGCCGGACTGCTTGACGTGGTCGCCCAGCACCTTTCGCAGGGCCGCGTGCAGCAAGTGGGTGGCCGAGTGGTTACGGGCCGTGGCAATGCGCTCACCTTCCTCGACGATGAGCTCAACCTCCTGGTCGGCCAGGATTTCGCCGCTGCCGACCTCGATCTTGTGGACGATGAGCGTCGGTGCAGGCTTCAGGGTGTCCACGATCCGGGCCGCACCCGTGGGGGCCTGTACCCGGCCGGTATCGCCCACCTGACCACCGGACTCCCCGTAAAAAGGCGTCTTCAGGGTGACCATGAAGCCTGTTCCCTGGGACAGGCGCTCCACGGGCTGCCCCTCGGCGTCGAGCAGGGCCACGATGCGACTGGTAGCATCCAGACAATCGTACCCGATGAACTCCGACTCCAGGCCGCCGCCCATCAGGGCCGCAAACTGTCCGGCCAGCCCCTTGTCGCCGGAACCGGCCCAGGCGTCCTTGGACTTCTTCTTCTGCACAGCCATGTGCTCGCGGAAGCCGTCCTCATCCACGCTGAAGCCCTGCTTCTCGGCGATGTCATTGACGATATCGAGAGGAAATCCGTACGTGTCGTACAGCTTGAAGGCTGTCTCGCCGGAGATGGTCCGGTGGCCGTCAGCGGCCAGGGTCTGCATTTCGTCTTCGAGAATGCGCAGGCCCTTGTCCAGGGTCTCGCCGAAACGCTCCTCCTCCTGCCGCACCACACGGACCATGAAATCCTTACCTGCTACGAGTTCAGGGAATGTCTCGCCCATCTCGGCCACAACCTGGGCCGTGGTGTCGCAGAGGAAAGGTTCATTGAAGCCCAGCAGCTTTCCGAAACGGTAGGCACGGCGGATGAGTCGGCGCAGGACGTAACCGCGCCCCTCGTTGGAGGGCAGCATGCCGTCGGCCAGCAGAAAGGCGATAGCGCGGCTGTGGTCGGCGATGACGCGCAGGGCCGTATCCGAGTCCTCACCCTGGCGGTAGGCCACGCCGGCCTTTTTGGCCATGGCCTGGATCAGGCCCTGGAAAAGATCCGTGTCGAAGTTGGAACGCTTGCCCTGGCAGATGGCGGTGATGCGCTCCAGGCCCATGCCAGTGTCGATGCTCGGCTTGGGCAGAGGGGTCATGGTGCCGTCGGCCGAACGGTTGAACTGCATGAACACGAGGTTCCAGATCTCGAGATAGCGGTCGCAATCGCACTTGCCGATGGCGCAGTCCGGGCCGCAAGCCATGTCGGCCCCCTGGTCCACGTAAATTTCCGAACAGGGTCCGCACGGGCCAGTGTCGCCCATGGCCCAAAAATTATCCTTTTCGCCCAGGCGATAGATGCGATCGACGGGCACACCGGCCACCTTCTGCCAGAGTTCGCCGGCCTCGTCGTCGTCCCGAAAGATGGAGACGTAAAGCTTCTCCTTGTCCAGACCAAGCTCTTCGGTCACAAAATTCCAGGCAAAACGGATGGCGTCTTCCTTGAAGTAGTCGCCGAAGGAGAAATTGCCGAGCATCTCGAAGAAGGTGTGATGGCGGGCGGTTCGGCCTACATTTTCAAGATCGTTATGCTTGCCGCCCACACGCAGACACTTCTGGGAAGTGGCCGCCCTGGAATACTCGCGCTTCTCCTGCCCGAGGAAGATCTTCTTGAACTGGACCATGCCGGCGTTCGTGAAAAGGAGGGTCGGGTCGTCCTGGGGGACCAGGGAGGAGCTGGGCTGCACGCGGTGGCCGTGCTTTTGAAAATATTCCAAGAACCGTTTGCGGATTTCACCGGCGCTTATCACTGTTGTCTACCTCGTTGAGCCCCGTTCTCGTCAGGGCATGATATGGTGAAAGGCATGGATTCCCGCTATCACGGGAATGACATCGCAAGAGCACCCCGAAATTGCGTCATTCCCGCGATGGCGGGAATCCATGCCTCTGATGTCTTGGGAAAATCTGACGGGCAGGCCTAATCGGCGGCTTCAGGCGCGGCCGCGGCAGGCACTTCTTCCGGCACAGGCATTCCCAACTGCTCAAGCAGAGCGCGTTCGATCTGCTGGCGCAGTTCGTCGTTGTCCTGAAGAAAGGCCCGCACATTCTCCTTACCCTGGCCAAGGCGCTCGGAACCGAAGGCGTACCAGGCACCGCTCTTGTCCACGACGCCCTGGTCCACACCCAAGTCAAGCAACTCGCCGGGCCGGGAGATGCCCGTTCCGAAAAGCACGTCGTACTCGGCTTCGCGGAAAGGCGGGGCCATCTTGTTCTTGACGACCTTGACCCGCACCCGGTTGCCGAACGACTCCTCCTTGTCCTTGAGGGTCTGGATGCGACGCAGGTCCAGACGTACGGAGGCATAGAACTTGAGGGCGTTGCCGCCGGTGGTGGTCTCGGGGCTGCCGTAGCCGGTCATGCCGATCTTCATGCGCAGCTGGTTGATGA
>CAZQYA010000273.1:0-3273 GCA_964597325.1 uncultured Desulfovibrionaceae bacterium | reverse complement strand
GCTGCTGGTTGACACGCACGTGACCATGGCCGACCTGCGCGGCATCCTCACGGCCTTCGTGCAGACCGTGTTCGGCCACGACACCCGCGTGCGCTTCCGGCCGAGCTTCTTCCCCTTCACCGAACCCAGCGCCGAGGTGGACATCAGCTGCGTCATCTGCGGCGGCAAGGGACGCGTGAACGGCGAACCCTGCCGCGTGTGCAAGGAGACGGGCTGGGTCGAGATCCTGGGCTGCGGCATGGTCGATCCGGCCGTTTTCCTGAAGGTCGGCTACGACCCGGACGTCTACACGGGCTTCGCCTTCGGCCTGGGGGTGGAGCGCATCGCCATGCTCAAGTACGGCATCGGCGACCTGCGCATGTTTTTCGAGAACGATCTGCGGTTCCTCCGGCAATTCGCCTGAGCGGACATAGGATTTTGCCATGCTTTTGAGTTTGAACTGGTTGCGGGAATTCGTGCCCTACGAGGGCGATGCGGCGACGCTCGCCGACAGGCTGACCATGCTCGGCCTGGAGGTCGAGGAGATCGGGAACCCCTTCGCCGGGTTGGCGAAGATCGTCGTCGGCCATGTGGTCGAGCGCGCCGTGCATCCGACCTCGGACCACCTTTCGGTCTGCAAGGTCGACATCGGCACGGGCGAGCTGCTGGACATCGTCTGCGGCGCGCCCAACGTGGCCGCGGGGCAGAAGGTCCCTGTGGATCTGCTCCGAGCGCGAGCTGGCCCTGGGCGACGGGCATGACGGCATCATGGTCCTCGACCCCGGCCTGGCCGTGGGCACGCCCATCTGCGACGCCCTGGGCCTGGATCAGGTCGTCCTGGACGTCAGCATCACTCCCAACCGCGCCGACTGCCTGTCGGTGCTCGGTTTGGCGCGGGAGGTGGCGGCCGCCTTCGGCCTGCCCCTGACCGTGCCGGCGGCGGCCGTGGTCGAAACCGGCGCGCCGTTCGAAAATTTCCGCATCGAGCCGGACCCGGAGCTCTGCCCCCTGTATCAGGCGCGCCTGATCCGCGGCGTCACAATCGCCAAGAGCCCCGACTGGCTGCGCTACCGGCTGCTGGCCGTGGGACTGCGGCCCATCAACAACATCGTCGACGTGACCAACTACGTCATGATGGAGTGCGGCCAGCCTCTGCACGCCTTTGCCCGCGACCTGTTGCGCGGCGACCGCATCCGGGTTGGCCTGGCCTCGGAGGGCATGACCCTGACCACCCTCGACGGTCAGGAGCGCGCCCTGAACGGGAAGGACCTGCTCATCTGGGACGACGAGCGGCCGGTGGCCCTGGCCGGCGTCATGGGCGGGGCCAACTCCGAGATCGGCGAAGGCAGCTCCACGGTGCTCCTGGAGAGCGCGGTCTTCGACCCGGCCTCCATCCGCAAGACCGCCCGCCGCCTGGGCTTGTCCAGCGACGCGTCCTACCGCTTCGAGCGCGGCGTGGACCAGATCGGCAACACCCACGCCATGAACCGGGCCGCGGCCCTCATGGCCGCAGTGTCCGGCGGCGCGGTCGCGCCCGGAGTTGCCAAGGCCGAACCCAGACCTTTCGAGCACCACGTCATCCCCTTTGCCCCGGCCAAGGCCACCAGGCTTTTGGGCGTGGACATGTCCGCGGATTTCTGCAGCCGGACCCTGACCGGCCTGGGGTGCGTCGTGACCGAGGGCGAGCCCTGGCAGGTCACGGCCCCATCCTTCCGGCTGGACCTGGAACGCGAGGTGGACCTCATCGAGGAAGTGGCCCGCGTGTACGGCATGGACCGCATCGAAGCCGTCCTGCCCACGGTCAAGAAGAGCCTCGCCGATCTGGACAAGGTCGACCCGACGTTCGCCTTCCTGGCCTTGGTCAAGGATTGGGGCCGGGGGGCCGGACTTTCGGAGGTGGTCAACTATAGCTTTGTCGGTACGGCGGACCTGGATCGCTGCGGGCTTCCCGCCGAAGGACGTGTGCGCATCTTCAATCCTTTAAGTGAAGAGATGGATGTCCTGCGCACCGAACTGGCTCCGGGCCTGCTCGGTTCTTTGCGCCACAACATGAGCCAGGACAACACGCGCATCCGCATTTTCGAGGTGGCCCACACCTTTGTGCAGGATCCGGACAGCGACACCATGACCCGCGAGAACAACCGACTGGGAATCCTGCTGCACGGCAGCCGTTTCCCCGGCCGTTTTCCCTATCCCGAGGGGCGTCTGGGTTATGAGGACGTGAAGGGTCTGGTGGAGCATTTTCTGCAGACCCTCGGCGTTGGTGCGGTTTCCTTCCGGCGGGGCGGGGAGCACTGTTACCTGGAGCCTGAAGTCCTGGTCCTGACCGGCGAGGCGACTGTCGGACGCGTCGGCAGAATCCGCGAGGACCTGGCCGACGCCTACGAGGCCAGGGGCGAGGTATGGTATGCGGACCTGGACCTCGACCTGCTCATGGGCCTTCGCGAGCGCGCCCGGTTCACCGCCATCCCGCGGTTCCCCGTGGTTCGCCGGGACATGACCCTCGTCGCTTCCCCGGGCCTTGCAATCGGCTCGGTAGTTGATACGGTCAAGGCAATGCGCGAACCGCTTCTCGAGGACGTCTATCTTGTGGACGTCTTCACCCCCGAAGGAAGCGAGGAGCGCAACCTGTCCTTCCGCTTCGTGTTCCGTCACCAGGAGCGGACACTCAAGGACAAGGAAGTGGAGAAGGTGAATCTTCGTATTGGTCAGCATCTGGTCGACACGTTGCCTGTCCGTTTTTCCTGACAGGCCCGGCGGCCCGGAGGGAGCGTGCTCAGACCCGTTACGCCCGCCGCAGAAAAACGCTTGCGCATCGGAGAGGTCGCCAAACTGCTTGGCGTTGAACCCTATGTGCTGCGCTTCTGGGAGGAGGAGTTCCCTCAGTTCGAGGCCGCCAGGACGGCCAAAGGGCAGCGCTATTACACCCAGGAGCACCTTCGGCTGCTGGAGCGGATCCGGCATCTTTTGTATGTGGAGAAGTTGACCATAAAGGGCGCCAAGCAGAAGCTCGAAGGCGTCGAAGCGGTGCGCGCACCCCTTGATGAAGTTCGTCGGGAACTGGAAGAAATCCGCCGTATGCTCACAACAAACCCCTGACCTGCCCGCAGGTCGGGGGTTTTTTTTGAAGAGATGGACAGTCCGGCCCACTTTACAGTGGGAGAGCTACACCGTAGCATGTTTGAATGATATGGACGGCGTACAGCCGGCAGGCCGTCTGCAAGTTGAAAGGGGAAAACATGGACAAGATCTATGCCGACAAGCAGGGAAAGGCCGTTTTCCAGTGCCCTGACT
>CAZQYA010000272.1:0-3317 GCA_964597325.1 uncultured Desulfovibrionaceae bacterium | reverse complement strand
TTTCCCGGTACTTGTGGAAGCCCAGGGTGCCGGGGGACCACCTGCCGCCCATGTCCTGCAGCTTCTTCACGGACAGTCCGAGGCCCCCCAGCTGGATGTCATAGTACTCCACGTCGTCCTTGAACTGGAAGTATTCCGGGAACATGCGCTTGCCGAGCTCGATGAAGACCATGTTGGAATGCCTGGCCTCGCCCGGGGGGTCGACCAGGGGTTGGCGCAGGAGCACGCCGTGGCCGAAGTTGTACCACCACGGCATGTACAGAAGCTCCCATCGCTCGAAATGGGTCTGGTCGGGCAGCACGATGTCGGCGAACTTGCCGGTCTCCGAGAGCATGATGTCGGTGTTGAGCAGGAACTCCAGCTTGTAGTTGCCGTTCTTGTCCTTCATGCAAACGGCCTTCTGCCATTCCAGGCTGCCCATCTCGGTCAGGGCCGGGTTGGCCTCGGTGACCATGAGGATCTTCAGGCCGTCGTCCTTGATGGCCTGGGTTTCGTACCAGGTGGGTTCCATGATGAAGCTGTACTTGGCGAACCTGTCGCGATTGGGGCCGGCGCGGTGGAAGCCTTTCTCGTGCAGGGGGGCCGGGCCCTTGGGTTGCGGCGTGACGGGGGAGAGGGGCGTGAGGTCCGGCAGGGGCTGGCCGCCGGGGTTGTCGATGTTGCCGGTGATGGCCAGGAAAATGGCCCAGGCGTGGCCGTAGTCCAGGGCCTGGCCGAGCATGATGGACTTGAAGCCGTCCACGCCCACGGCCGGGGCCGCGGCGCACATCTCGGCCAGCCTGACGATGTCGCGGGCCGGGACGTCGCAGATGGCGCTCATGGCCTCGGGCGTCATGGACTTCACATGCGCTTTGACCTTCTCGAAGTCGCCTTCGCGCACCCACTCCTCGACGAACTTTTTGTCATACAGGTCGTGGGCGATGAGGTAGTTGATCATGCCCAAAAACAGCGCCGTGTCGCCGGAGGGTTTGATGGGAATCCACCAGTCGGCCTTGGCCGCGTCGGGGCTAAAGATTGGGTCGACCACGATGAGCTTGGCCCCGCGGTCCTTGGCCTCCAGGATGTCGCGCGGCGCCACGGCGTCGTCCAGGCAGCCGAAGGCGTGGCGCCCGGCCAGGAGCATGATGCCGTCCTTGGGCATGGTGAACCAGGCCGGCGGGATGTGGTGGTTGGGGATGCCGCCCCAGCACTTGATCTGGGACACGATCTTGGCCGAGTCGCAGTGCGGCAGGCCGGTGTTGATGTACCCGCCGTAGGCGTTGAGGAAATGCCATTTGGGGTCGGTCAGGGAGTGCGGAAAAAAGCTGTAGGTCAGCTTGTGGGCCTCGCCCCGGTCGTAGAGGCTGCGGAGCTTTTCCTCGATGGTGTCGAGGGCTTCGGCCCAGGAAATTTCGGCGAATTTGCCTTCCCCGCGTTCGCCGATGCGTTTGAGCGGTTTGGTCAGCCGGTCCTTGGAGTACTGCAGGGTCACGCCGGCCATGCCCTTGACGCAGGCCTTGCCCCGGAACTTCGGATTGCCACGCACCTCCGTGACCCGGCCGTCCACAATCCGGGCCTCGATGGCGCATTCGGCTTTGCATTGGTAGCATACCGTCGGATACCAGTTACCGTTCATGTTTCTCCTCCTTGTCGGTTGACCCGCAGTACGGGGCGGGTCCGCCCTGTGTTGCGGTGGTGCAGCATGCCGGAGCGTCCGTCACGAGCACCCTCGCGCCGAAGAAATGATGCAGGCCCAGGACGGCCAGTCCCGCCGGCATGACCCACAGGCCTGCCGAGTAGGCGGCCGGGCTGACCGGTCTGGCGCACATGAGCCCGGTGGCCAGGATGCAGACCGCCGTGCCGACGATGTCCGCCCTGTCCATGCCCAGGTTGAACCAGGAGCGCCCGCAGCCTTCCTCGGGCGGCGGGCACTCGAACCAGAAGCGGTTCCAGATTACGCCGAAAATCACGGCCAGGACCGCGCCCCAGGCCATGTGCAGGGGCAGGAGCAGCGTCGGGGCAGGCAGCGGCAGGATGGCCGGGATGGCCGCCGTGGCGGCCGCCGGGGGGTGGTCGGCGTCGAGAAGCTGCATGAGCGCGGCCGAGAGCAGCACGGCGAGGCACAGCTTTACGGGCACGGCCAGGGCGGTGCCTCCAAAGAGCAGGTCGCCGGCGGCCACGCCCAGGAGTCCCCCCACCGTGGCGATGAAGTGCCCGACGATGACGGATTTGGGCCGGGCCACGCGCAGGTAGGTGCAGGTGGCGCCGATGAAGCAGGTCGCGGCCAGGGGCGGGTAGAGCACGCCCACGCCCGTGGCCGCGCTGGCCAGGGCGATGAGGCCCAGGGACATCCCGCCGCCCACCGAGCCCCACAGGATGCGCGACAGGGAAATGACTCCCGGCCGGTAGACATCCCGTCTGAATTCCCGTCTGCTGGGCAGGACCAGCCGTATTTCGATCATGGGCAGAACTCCTTTGCCGGGTTCGGCGTGTGTCTGATTTTCAGAAGGAGCCGGGAATCGCAAAAAAGGTTCGGTTCCAGGGCGATTTTTTGCGGTTTCGGAGTCTGGAGGCGGTTCGGGGCGGTCTGCCCGAAGCGGATCAGTTCGCGGAGGGGAGAAGGAGGTCGTCGAGGTTGCAGGGGCGGTCGAGCATGCCCGCCTGGAGGGCCATGCCCATGGTCCGTTCGACCCTGCCCCGGTCCGGGGAAAGGTCGCGGAAGGTCACGAAGCCCCGGGTCAGGACGTTGGCCGCGGCGTCGCGGTCCACTCCGGTGTAGCGGGACTGGATGGCCGCGCTCTCCTGAGGCTTGGCGTGGGCGTAGTCGGCCGCGGACCGCAGCAGCGAGAGGTAGTCGGCCAGCAGGTCCGGGTGGGATCGGGCGAAATCCGCACGGACCACGAGGACGCAGCAGACATGGTCCGGCGCCAGTTCCCGGGAGCGGATCAGCACTTTGCCCGCACCCGTGGCCTCGGCCATCATGCCCCAGGGTTCGGCGCAGAAAAAGCCGTCCAGACTGCGGCGGGTCAGTGGCCGGTTCATGGAAGAAGGGCTCATGTACACGGCCCTGAACGGTTCCGGTCCCCCGGCTTGCCCGAACCCCAGCACGGAGCGCAGCAGCATGCCGTGGGTGGACAGGGCGTGGGGCAGGCCCAGAGCCGCCCCGGCCAGATCGTGCGGCCAGTCCCGCGAGCCGCTGCGGGCCATGTTCCCGGCCATGGCCGTCTGCACGGTGATGGCGCTGCCCTCGTGGTGCCCGTCGAGAATCCATTTTATGGGCGTTCCGCGGTTGTGCAGGACCATGGCCAGGGGGGCCATCATCATGGCCGCGTCCAGGG
>CAZQYA010000271.1:2182-3328 GCA_964597325.1 uncultured Desulfovibrionaceae bacterium | reverse complement strand
TGCTCGACTTCGACGTGGGCCTGCGCAACCTGGACCTGATCATGGGTTGCGAACGCCGCGTGGTCTACGATTTCGTCAACGTCATCCAGGGAGAGGCGACCCTGCATCAGGCCCTCATCCGCGACAAGCGCGTCGAGAACCTCTTCATCCTCCCGGCGTCCCAGACCAAGGACAAGGAAGCGCTGCGTATGGACGGGGTGGAGAAAATTCTGACGGAGCTCTCGGATCGTTTCGATTACATCATCTGCGACTCTCCCGCGGGCATCGAACACGGCGCCCTCATGGCCATGCATTTCGCCGACGAGGCCGTGGTCGTGACCAATCCGGAGGTGTCTTCTGTGCGCGATTCGGATCGGGTGCTCGGCCTTCTGCAGAGCAAGACCAGAAAGGTCAGGGAGGGCGGCAACGTCCGCGAGCACCTGCTTCTGACCCGTTACGATCCCGACCGCGTCGACCGTGGCGAGATGCTCGGCGTAGCCGATGTGGAGGAAATCCTGGCCATCCCGCTTCTGGGCGTCATCCCCGAGTCCAAGTCCGTGCTGGCCGCATCCAACTCGGGCGAGCCCGTTATCCTCGACTCGGCCAGCGACGCCGGCCAGGCCTACGATGACGCGGTGTCGAGGCTCCTGGGCGAGGATCTGCCCCATCGTTTTCTCACTCCGGCCAGAAAGGGTTTCTTTGCCCGGATCTTCGGAGGCTGATGTGGGTATTTTCAGCTATTTTCGATCCAAGAAATCGAGCGCCGAGGTGGCCAAGAGCCGCCTCCAGATCATCGTGGCCCACGAACGGGCCCAGAACGGCGGGTACGAGTTTCTGCCCAAGCTGCGGCAGGAACTGCTGCTCGTGGTCCAGAAGTACGTGCATGTGGAACTTGAGCACATCCGTGTGGACGTGAACCGCGACGGGGACTGTGAAGTTCTGGAATTCAATGTGACCCTTCCCGAGAACAGACGCTGAAACACGGGGAGGGCCGGGCTCGCCCCGCCTTCCCTGCTTCCCCTTCACACCGGAACTAGTACTTTTTCTGACACCGTGGACAGTGCGTCGATGTCCTTCCGGCGATCTTTTCGGCCTTGAGCGTGCGTCCGCACGCGGGGCAGGGCTCCCCTTTTTTGCCGTAGACCAGAAATGAGTCCTGGAAGATGC
>CAZQYA010000271.1:0-2172 GCA_964597325.1 uncultured Desulfovibrionaceae bacterium | reverse complement strand
AAAAGCAGCTATTGGCGTTACAATTAATGCTATTGATGGTGCTGCCGCCGGCGTTGATGGCTTCGAGGAGGATGCGTTTGAGTTCCGAGCACAGTCGGACACGCCGTTTTGAGGGGATGTTCGCGGCGGTGCTCGCCGGATGGATGCGGGCCGCGAAAAGGGATTCGTCGGCGTAGATGTTGCCGATGCCCGCCAGGACGGTCTGGTTGAGAAGCAGGGCTTTCACGCAGGCGAACCTTGATCCGATGCGTTCGGCGAGGACTGCGGCGGAAGTTTCCAGGGGTTCGGGCCCCAGGGTCGAATGGAAGGGCCACTGGTCGAGGTCCCGGGGGCTGAAGATTCCGCAGTAGCCGAAGCGGCGGGTGTCTTCGAAGACGATCCGGTCGCCGCCGTCGAGGCCGCAGAGAAGGTGGGTGTGTTTCGGCAGAGCCTGCCCCGGGGCGGCCAGCCAGACCCGGCCGGTCATCTTGAGATGGAAGATGAGGGTGTTGCCGTCGTCGAGATGCAGCCTGAGCAGCTTGGCCCGGCGCGAGACGCCTTGGATGGCCCGTCCGGGGAGGTTCGAGGGGTCTCCGGCCCTGAGCACGCCGGGGGTCAGCAGTCTGGCGTTGGAGATTCGGCGGCCTGCGACCTGGGCGTTCAGGCCGCGGGCAATGGTTTCGACTTCCGGAAGTTCAGGCATCAGTGCAGGGGGAGATCCAGGGTCAGGGTTTCCGGGCCGCGTCGGACCGTCAGCCGCAGGGGCTCGTTCGAACGAGCGGCGGCCATGGCCGCGAAGTGGAGATCCGTGGTTTCCTCCAGGGCCCTGTCCCCGGCAGAGATCAGGACGTCGCCGGCCCGCAGTCCGGCCTGCTCGGCCCGAGAGCCCGGTTCCACACTCTCCACGCGCATTCCATCCTTTTCGAAGAGGATGTTCATGCCCAGTCGGCTTCTGTGCTGGGCCGCGCAGTGGAAGAAGACCGCTTCGCCGCCGGGAAGGGGACGCAGGGACGCATCGGCCTGGCCGCGGAAGTCCTCGCCGTCGCGCACGGGCATGACGGCAAGGGTAGCGGCGTCGGGGTCAAGGGTGCGCAGGCGATACTCGATGCCCCAGCCGTGTTCCACGTGTCCGCTTCCGGTCAGAATGAGCACGGGCAGGTCCTGCCTGTTGTGCCAGGCAAGGGCCTGTTCGGCCATCATGGAGTCCCACAGGGCTTGAACAAGAAAAAAACGTTCGGCCATGGCGGCCATGTCCGGAGCGGCGTCTGGTTTGTTCTCGGCGCCTTTTGCGGCCGCACGCATGCTCTGGTGCAGGCCGACCTGTTCTTCCAGGGAGGCCTTCTGGGCGGGGCTGACGGGAATGATTTGCGCGGGCATGGCCGACCGGTCCTCAGGAGTCAGGCCTGCCTCCCCCCGGTCCCGGAAGGCTGCCAGCACTTGGCGGGGAATGTTCAGGGCCGCCACGGGAAGGTTGTGCCGTTTGGCCAGCTCAAAGATGGGTTTGTATTGGGCGTAGGGGTACCCCCAGAGTTTTTTCCAGCCCACGGCCTCTTCCAGCTCCTGAGGGCCGAGTTCGCAGGCATTGAAGCGGTCCAGCACGGGCTGGGCCGTAACCGGGAGCATTTCCAGGCCGATGACGAAACGGGCACCGCTGCCGGCCAGGGCGTCGATGAGACGCGTCTGAACGGCGTGGTCGCAGAGGTTGGTGTGGCTTTCGCCCACGAGGATGAAGTCGGCGTTTCGGGCCATGCTCACGACGGCCTCGTCGGGGAGCAAGCCGCCGTCGGCCGAGAGAAAGGAGCCCGCCGGCGGGGACGTCCAGGGACGCGTCACCGCCGGGGGCTTGGCGCAGCCGGCCAGTACGGCCAGCAGCAGGGGCAGCAGCAGGAGTTTCATGCAGCCCTGATCAATCCCAGTTTCGCTTGTCCTCGATGAACCGGATCTGCGGAGGCAGGGTGCCGGGCGTGAGGACCTTCAGTGCGGGACGGATCTTGATCTTTTCGCGGAACAGATGGAGCAGCTCTTCTTCGCGCTTGAAGGCCGAAGTTTCGACCATCAGCGTCATCTCGTCGATGCCGCCTGGGTTGGTGACCTCGATCTGCCATCTTTTGATTTCCTCGAAGCCCGAAATGACCTGCTCGACCTGGTGCGGGTACACGAACATGCCCTTGATGCGGGCCGTGGTGTCCACGC
>CAZQYA010000270.1:3123-3337 GCA_964597325.1 uncultured Desulfovibrionaceae bacterium | reverse complement strand
GCGAGCGCTGCCTGGCGACCACGAACCGCAACTTCAAGGGCCGCATGGGCAGCCTGAAATCCGAAGTGTACCTGGCCAACCCGGCCGTCGCCGCGGCCACGGCCGTGACTGGGTTCATCACGCACCCGGGTAAACTCTAGGAGGACGCCATGATTTATAAAGGCAAGACCCACGTGGTGGGTGACCATATCGACACGGACGCTATCATCCCGGC
>CAZQYA010000270.1:0-3113 GCA_964597325.1 uncultured Desulfovibrionaceae bacterium | reverse complement strand
GCCGACCCTATCGCCTAGCACGTCTTTCGCGCTGGCTGCCGCCGAAGCAAAATCGAACAGCCCGGCCCGCTTCCTGGTCACGGCCGACACGGCCGAACTGGGCAAGAACTGCTTCGAGGGTCTGGAGGAGGGCTGGGTCAAGCGCGTGAGCCAGGGCGACATCCTGGTGGCGGGCGAGAACTTCGGCTGCGGCTCGTCCCGCGAGCATGCCCCCCTGGCCATCATCGGCGCGGGCATCCCCGTGGTGCTGGCCAAGAGCTACGCGCGCATCTTCTACCGCAACGCCTTCAATATGGGCCTCATGCTCCTGGAACTGGGCGACGACATCGCCCGCATCAAGGAGGGCGACGAACTGGAGATCGACGTGGCCGAGGGCAAGATCAGCAACCTGACCACAGGCGAGACCATCGGCTTCAACCCGGTGCCGCAGTTCATGATGGACATGCTGTCCGGCGGCGGCCTGGTGGAGTACGTCAAGCGCAAGGTGGCGCAGTAGGACCATGGCGGGTACTGGCGTGACATGCGACGCCTGCGGCATGGGAAAGGCATGGATTCCCGCCTCCGCGGGAATGACTTGTGTGCCTGTGCGGCAATTCGGATTGGTTTTCGGAACCGTTTGTCCGATTTCGCGTGATGTCATCGCGGCGAAGGCATGGATTTCATGCATAGCCTGACATGGCCCGCCTCCGCGGGTATGACGCCCGAAGCTGAGGCAGATTCTGGAGTTTTTCCATGAAGACGTCCTTCCGCACTATCATGATGTCATCCCCGCGAAGGCGGGGATCCATGCCTTTCCGTGTCGAAGTGATCAAATTGTTTGCGATTCGTTAATCTGGAGACCACAATGAATATGAAGATATGCCTCATGCCCGGTGACGGCATAGGCCCCGAGATCGTGACCCAGGCCATGCGTGTGTTTGAGAGGGTGGCCGAGAAGTTCGGCCACACCATCGAAACCACGGAGGCCCTCATCGGCGGCGCGGCCATCGATGCGGTGGGCAATCCGCTGCCCGAGGCGACCGTGGCGGCGTGCAAGGCGGCGGACGCCGTGCTGCTGGGCGCGGTGGGTGGCCCCAAGTGGGACACCATCGACCCGGCCATCCGTCCCGAAAAGGGCCTGCTGGGCATCCGCAAGGCCCTGGGCCTGTTTTCCAACCTGCGTCCGGCCGTGCTCTTTCCGGAGTTGGCCGCGGCCTCGTACCTGCGCCCGGACATCATCGGCCAGGGCCTGGATATCATGGTCGTGCGTGAGCTGACCGGCGGCGCCTATTTCGGTGAACCGCGCGGCGAGACCGAGGTAGGCGGCGAGCGGGCGGCCTTCAACACCATGATTTATTCCGAGTCCGAGATTGAGCGTATCGTGCGCGTGGCCTGCGAGATCGCGCGCAAGCGTTCCGGCCGCCTGTGTTCCGTGGACAAGGCCAACGTGCTGGACGTGTCCAGGCTCTGGCGCGAGGTGGCCATCCGCACGGCCGCCGAGTACCCGGACGTGGAGCTGTCGCACATGTACGTGGACAACGCGGCCATGCAGCTCATTCGCGACCCCTCCCAGTTTGACGTCATCGTGACCGAGAATCTTTTCGGCGACATCCTTTCGGACGAGGCCTCCATCATCACCGGTTCCATCGGTATGCTGCCGTCGGCGTCCACGGGCGCCGACGGGCCTGCCCTGTTCGAGCCCATCCACGGCTCGGCCCCGGATATCGCCGGGCAGGACGCGGCCAATCCTCTGGCGACCATCCTGTCCCTGTCCATGATGCTGCGCTTCGCCTTCAGCCTGGAGGCCGAGGCCGCGGCCATTGACGCCGCGGTCAAGAGTGTCCTGGCCAATGGCTACCGCACCGGCGACATTTACGTCGGCGAGGGCACCAGGGTCGGCTGCACGGAAATGGGCAACCTGGTGGTGGACGCCATCTGAACTTCCCGGGCTGCACCCAGTTGTGCAACGTCCTGAAATGTGGAAATGTCGGGCAGGTCACGCGTGACCTGCCCATTTTTTTCGCCAAGGAGACGAGGGAGTGATCGAAGAACTGCTGGCTGAAAACGGCTTTGAGCCCGATATCGACGACGACGCCCTGGGTGCGGCCTACGACCGCTGTCCGGCGGTGCAGAAATCCGTGGTCAAGAACGCCGTGGCCTTTGCCTGGGCTCTGGCCCAGGAGGAGGGGAGCGAGCCCGTTTCCGAGACCAGGCGGTTCGCCCACGTGGACCGCACCGTGACCCGGGAGCGGCTGGATTGGGCGTTTTTTGCCGTGGATCAGCGCCTTTTCCCCCCGACAGCGGTGTTCTCGGCCATGGTTCAGGCCCTGGCGGCGCGGGTGGACGACATCGTGGTCCATATCCGCGGCCCGGTCACGGACCCGCTGCTTTTCGGGTTCGACCTGCTTTCGGCGCACCTGCTTTTCACCCGCGAGCCAGATCCGATTCTCGACCTTTTGGCTGGGGAGGGCGAAGGTGTGGTCGTCGACCTGGCGGGCATGGGCGGCGGGTATCACCGGGTGATCCGTCCGGACCCGGCGGCCTACGGCGTTGACGTGGAGCTTTCGGATTCGGAGTTCGTGCAGGCTTACCGGCAAGTCACGGCCGAAACCGCCGCGCAGCCGCGACCGTTCATCTCCTACGGTGGCCAGGGGGCCCCCGTGGTCATGGCCGAGCGGTTTCTCGGCTGCTGGCCCTGGGACATCATCACGCCGCAGACATTCAGACGTTCATCCACGATGTTCTTCTAACCCGCTGACACACCATGAAAAAACATGAGACTTCGCGCAATATCGGCATCATCGCGCACATCGACGCCGGCAAGACGACCCTGACGGAGCGCCTGCTTTTCTATTCGCACAAGATTCACAAGATCGGCGAGGTTCATGACGGGGCCGCCACCATGGACTACCTCGAGGAGGAGCAGAAGCGCGGCATCACCATCACCTCGGCCTGCACGACCATCCAGTGGCACGGCACGCGCATCAACATCATCGACACTCCGGGCCATGTGGACTTCAACGTCGAGGTGGAGCGGGCCCTGCGGGTCTGCGACGGGGCCGTGGTGGTTTTCTGCGGTGTGAACGGCATCGAGTCCCAGAGCGAGACGGTCTGGCGCCAGGCCCGCAAGTACG
>CAZQYA010000269.1:0-3360 GCA_964597325.1 uncultured Desulfovibrionaceae bacterium | reverse complement strand
GGCTTACATGATCTCCATGGGCAACCAGACGGACCTGACCCTGGGCGACATGGTCACCTACTTCAAGGATTGCGCCGAGGTGGATGTCATCGCGGTCTATGCCGAGGGGTTCAACGACCTGGATGGGCTGGCCTTCTGCCGGGCTGTGCGCCAGGCCGTGCTGGCGGGCAAGGACGTGGTCTTCTACAAGGCCGGCCGCACGCCCGAGGGCAAGTCCGCCACCAGCGGACACACCGCGTCCCTGGCCGGGGACTACATGGTCTGCGAGAGCTGCGTGCGTCAGGCCGGGGCCATCGTGGCCCAGAATTTCAACCAGTTCCAGGACCTCTTCCTGCTGGCCGAAACGCTCTGCGGCAAGACGATTCGGGGCAACCGCCTGGCCGCGGTCAGCGGGGCCGGGTTCGAGGCCGTGGGCATGGCCGATTCCATCCAGAGCGACGACTATGCCATGCAACTCGCTCCTTTTTCGGTCCAGACCATGGAGCGCATCGGCGAGGTGCTGCGGGAGAAGGGTCTGGACAAGCTGGTCAGCGTGGTCAACCCCCTGGACATCAACCCCTCGGCCGACGACGAGGTCCATGCCCGTGTGGCCGCGCTGGCGGCGGCCGATCCCAGTGTGGACGCCGTGATCCTGGGCCTCGACCCCCTTTCTCCGGCCATGCACACCCTGGGCGAAACAGCCGTGCCCGCCTTTGACCTGAAGGCCGAGGACGGCATCGCCCGGCTTCTGCCCGACGTGGCCCGGCAAAGCGAAAAGCCTATCGTCGGCGTCATTGACGGCGGCCGTCTCTACGACCCGCTTCGCGACGCGCTCATGGCCGACGGCGTGCCGGTCTTTCCGGTCTGCGACCGGGCCGTGGCCGCCCTGTCCCAGTATATCCAGGCGCGGCTGTATGCGGATCTGCTGCGGGGCGGAGTGCGGTAAAGTTCAGGAACGACGGCGGCCGGAGCGCAGGCGGTACAGGCGCTCGGTAAAGCCGCCTTCTTCAAGGAAGGCTTCGGCCTGGGCTGCCAGCTGGCGGTTCAGAAGATGGCAGGCCAGGTTCAGGAGGGACAGGGCGGCGTTGGCGGCCAGGGTTTCGGGGGCGAGAGGCTGGAGTTTTTTCATGGACTGACACGGACGCCCACGGACTGACACGGACGCCCACGGACTGACACGGACTCCGCAGCACCAGGATCTTCCTGCCTTTTGTCCGTGCCAGTCCGTGAAAGTCCGTGTTCGTCCATCGGTTTTTGCCTGTCCATCTCCTCTTTGACCCACCTCCGCACTTCCTCCAGCCTCGCGCAGCGTCTCGTTTTGAAGCGCACCATGGCAGGGTGCTCCGGTTCGAGCAGCGGCAGGCCGCGCTGTCGCAGGAAATCCTCGTAGTCCAGGCGCAGCTCTTCGAGGCTGGCGCGGGCCACGTTGGTCAGCTTGAGCTCCATCTTGCGAGAGGTGCCCGAAGCCTGGCTGCCCTCGGCGATGTTCTGCACGCCCGAGCGGGCGGCCTGGACCATCTGGTCACGGGTGCGGCTTCTCCTGTCTACAAAGCGTTCACAGAACAGGACCGTCACATCGTAGGCCAGCTGGGCTACCTGAAAGCTCTTGAGATTGCGGTAACCGCCATGCTTCGGGATGAGGGCGGCCTTCATTTCAGAAATCCCACTGTTTTTTTCTGCCCCAGTCGTAGGAACGCACGCCGTGGACCATCTCGGCCAGGGCGTGTCCCCGCATCCGGAAGTAGCGCCCGAGGTTGGCCGGGGCGATCCTGTTCAGGCCGAAAAGCAGCCAGCGCAGGCGGTCCGCCCCGCGCATCTCGGGCATGATGAAGCGTCGGATGCGGTCGCCGTAGGCCGGCCCCGGCGATGATCACGTCGGCGTGGTGCACTTCTGTGATGTCCCCGGGCGGCTCAGTCCTCGGCGATGGCCGTCAGGTCGATGTCCTCGCCGGCCTCCCGGGCCTTGAGCACGCGCCGGGCGAGCTTGCCGCTGCGCGTCCTCGGGAGCGAGTCCACGAATTCTACGGAGCGGATCACGGCGACGGGCCCCACCTCCTTGCGGATGTGGGTCTTGAGCATGCGGATGATCTCGTTCTGATCGTCCAGGGCCGCGAATTCCGGCTGCAGCACCACGAAGGCCTTGGCCACCTCGCCCTTGATCTTGTCAGGGATGCCGATGACGGCCACGTCGGCCACGGCCTTGTGCGAGAGGAAGGCGTTCTCCACCTCGACGTTGCCGATGCGGTGCCCCGCGATGTTCATGACGTCGTCGGAGCGGCCGTGGATCCAGATCAGGCCGTCCTCGTCGCGTGTAGCGATGTCGCCAGCCCAGTACTTGCCGGGTCCCAGGGGCCAGTAGATGGTATCGTAGACGTCGGGCTTGCGGAAGATGTCCAGAAACATGGATGGCCAGGGCCTGGTCAGTACCAGGTTGCCGGGCGTGCCTGCGGGGACGGGTTTGCCCTCGTCGTCAACCACGTCCACGTCGATGCCCGGCATGGGCCTGTGCACGGAGCCGGGTTTGAGGACCGAGACCGGGAACGGGGTGATCATGCATCCGCCCGTCTCCGTCTGCCACCAGGTATCCAGGATGGGGCATTGGGAGCGGCCAATGTGTTTGTAGAACCACAGCCACGTGTCCGGCGAGATGGCTTCGCCCACGCTGCCCAGCAGACGCAGGGTGGAGAGATCGTGCATGCGCGGGTACTGGTCGCCGTAGCGCATGAGCATACGGATGACCGTGGGGGCGGTGTAGAGGATGGTCACGCCGTAGCGGGCCACGATGTCCCACATGCGGTCGGCCTGGGGATAGAGGGGGTGCCCCTCGTACATGACCGTGGTGGTGCCGGCGATGAGGGGGCCGTAGGCCACATAGCTGTGCCCCGTGATCCAGGCCATGTCACCGGTGCACCAGAAGATGTCCGTGGGTTTGATGTCGAAGGCCCAGTCCAGGGTGCGGTGCAGGCCGACCATGTAGCCGGCGTGGCCGTGGACCACGCCCTTGGGGGCGCCCGTGGTTCCCGAGGTGTGGAGGATGAACAGCGGGTCGCCCGAGTCCATGATCTCTGTGGCCGCGTCGGAACGTTCCTGGCGTACCAGGGCGTCGTACCAGATGTCCCGGGCCTCGCCCATGTCCACGTCCAGCTTGGCGCGGTTGACCACGACCACGGTTTCCACGCAGTCGCAGCCGCTGACCAGCGCCTCGTCCACGGTGCCCTTGAGGTTGATGATGCGGCCGTTGCGGTAGAAGCCGTCGGCAGTCACGACCAGTTTGGGCTCGACCTCGGTGATGCGCTGGCGCAGGGCCTTGGCCGAGAAGCCGGCGAAGACCGCGCAGTGCACGGCCCCGATCTTGGCGCAGGCCAGCATGGCCATCATGGT
>CAZQYA010000268.1:0-3384 GCA_964597325.1 uncultured Desulfovibrionaceae bacterium | reverse complement strand
CTGACCCTTGGCATTTCTTCGGACGCGCGGAAACGATCGTTGCCGAAGCCCGGGAGATGTGCGGGGCGCTGCCGATGCAGCGCCCCGTACATGAATACAGGAGTCCAGTGATTCGAGACGGGCTATGCCTCAAGGGTGAAGCGCGACACGAGTTCTTTCAGATTCACGGCCGTTCTCGACAAATCCGTGGCGCTCTGTTTGACCTGTTCACTGGAGGCGAGAATTTCCCTGGCCTGCACCGAAACCTCGGAGATGTCCGTGGCAATGCTCCTGGAGACAGCTGATCCCTGTGCAACGTTACCGTTCACCTCGGTAATGCCCTGGGAAGCCTGGCCGACGTTGGCCGCGATATCGCGGGTGGTCGCCGACTGCTCCTCCACGGCGACGGCTATGGTGGCCACAATTGTGTCGACGTCCGCGATAATGCCTGAAATGGAGCCGATTTCCGTCACGGTCACGTCCGTGGCCTGCTGAATACCCTGAATCTTGGCCCGGATCTCCTCCGTGGCCAAGGCGGTCTGCAGGGCCAATTCCTTGATCTCGTTGGCCACCACGGCGAAACCTCGTCCAGCCTCTCCGGCCCGCGCAGCCTCGATGGTCGCGTTGAGCGCCAGGAGATTGGTCTGGGACGAAATGGCCGTAATCGCCTCGGTGACCTTGCTGATGTCCGCGGCTGCCACGCCCAAGGTATTCACGCGGTTTGAGGCTTCGTCCGCCTGGTGTACGGCCTGGTCCGTTATGGTTTTGGCCTTTCCGGCGTTGGCGGAGATTTCGGCGATGGTCGCGCTCATCTCCTCGGTCGCCGTGGCCACGGTACTGACGTTGATAGAGGTCTGTTCCATGGCAGCTGCGACGGAACTCTGATTGTCGCTCATGTCCCTGGCGGCGGTTGTGACCTGCTGCGCCTTCTGTACCGAAAGCATCGCGCCTTCAGTTACATGCTCGGAGATTGAGGCCAGGGATGATGATGAAGCCGTCACGGCGGTCACCTGGCGGGAAACGTCGCCCATCATGGCCCGCAAGTTGACGACCATTTCATTCAGGGCGTCTGCAAGGATGCCTATTTCATCCTTTTGTCGTACATCCATGGTTCTGCTCAAATCTCCCTCGGCCATGGCCCGGGCGAGCGTCACGCCCTTGGACAGCGGAACCGTGATGGACCGGGTAAGGAAAATTCCGATGATCAGGCTCAGCAGTGCTCCGGCGCCCAGCATGATGACCGAACGCATCTTGACCTTCGAGGCACTCAGCCTGGCAGTCGCAACGTGGGAAGAGGCGCTCATGTTGACCAGAGACACGAGCTGGTCGAGGCTTTGCTGCACGCCTTCGCGTGCGGCGCTCTCCTCCGTTTTCGCGAGATCGATCATCTTCCGGAACTTGTACTGCGCCTGGGAACTGATGTTCATGAGTTCGAAAAAGACTCCGTACAGGTTGCTCGCTGTCAGCAGTGCCTTGCGCTTATACGTCTCGCGCGCCGCATCCATGTCGCCGGAAGCGGCAAGCGTCTTGATGTCCTTGATGGAAGCGTGCAGGGACTGCAGAATCGGTGCGAGACGTTCCAGGCGGTAGTTGATCTCCTTGTTCCTGGAGGAAAAGGTCTGCAGCCACTGTCCGAGAGGTGATTCCTCGACATCCTCGCCGCCGGGAAACGGAGTGCCGAAGAGCATCTGACGGGAGACCTTGTCCATGAGTTCATAATACCAGGACGCCATGGAGATGAGCTTCGAGGAGAGTGCATCGGGCTCCGTAACGTCCATGGCGACCAGTCCATTCGACAAGGCGATGATTTTCTCGGTGGACTCGACCCAGGGAGTCATGGCGGTTTCCACGTTCGCGATTTCCTTGAGCACCGTCTCACTGAGCCCCTCACGGGTCTTGAGCATCTCCAGCTTTGCGCGCATCCGGTCCTGAAGATCCGTTAACTGGTCGTGGACATCCAGGCGCTCCTGACTGCTCATGGTTTGTGCCAGGAGAAGGTTCAGATTGCTGCGCAACTGCTGCTGGAGGGATTCGATGTCGGTCACGTCCTGGACGGTGGTCATTTCCACTTCAGCCAGCAGGTTTATCTGGTCTTCCAGCGTGATCAGGCCGAACCTGTCCTGGACGCCAATGGCCAAGGCTATCAGGACCGTCATAATGAATCCGCCGATTAATTTTACACTCAGCCTCACGTTCTTCATCCAATCCTCCCATAAAGATGGTTAGCTGCGAACATTGTGGATATCGGGGTGGAAGTGGCTCGGCGGAGGGCCTTTGAGAAAATCGACAGTTGCCTGACTATTTGGAAATGAAAGAAAAAATGCCGAATCCCGCCGAGCGCGTGGCCTGTCAAGCAAACGGTGTTCCAACTGTTTCGGAATATCGCGCATCTTTATCTATTCG
This sequence comes from uncultured Desulfovibrionaceae bacterium, assembly GCA_964597325.1. Classification (GTDB taxonomy): domain Bacteria; phylum Desulfobacterota; class Desulfovibrionia; order Desulfovibrionales; family Desulfomicrobiaceae; genus Desulfomicrobium. The sequence continues at coordinate 1,002 of CAZQYA010000268.1, read as the reverse complement.
AATTATTTTACTTTTTTAAAAAATCTTGAAAGAACCTCAGGGCTCTGCCCAAATCAGGGCGCTTCGTGTCTGAATCCGGGTAATTCTGAACAAGCAGATACAGGGATTCCGAAACTGGAAAGTCAAGGGTCAGATCTTGAATCTTGAATTATTTCAGGTTACCTCCCTCTCATGGCCAGACCACTCCGCATAGAATTCCCGGGAGCCGTCTATCACGTGACATCCCGCGGCAACGCCCAGGCCGACATCTTTGTCGATGACGTCGACCGGAACACCTTCCAGGCCGTCCTTCGGCAGACGTTTCGTCGTTTCAATGTGCTCTGTCATGCCTATTGCCTGATGACCAATCACTTCCACCTGCTCCTCGAAACCCCCGACGCCAATCTCTCCAAAGCCATGCGACAGCTCAACAGCGTCTACACGCAGGCCTTCAACCGGCGACATGGCCGGGTGGGGCATGTGCTGCAGGGGCGGTTCAAGGCCATTGTGGTGGATCGGGAGGCGTATCTGCTGGAGCTGTGCCGCTACGTCGTGCTCAACCCCGTACGTGCCGGCATGGTCAAGGACGCTGGGAAATATCCGTGGTCCAGCTACAGGGCTACCGCCGGACTCGACAAGGCGCCGGAGTTTCTCTCCGTGGACTGGATCCTGGAACAGTTCGGGCTCGACCGCAAAAGCGCCCGCATGGAATACCGTCGGTTCGTCAAGGCGGGCATGGACGCGGAAGACTCGCCCTGGGATGATCTCAAGGGGCAATGTCTTCTCGGTGATGAGGCGTTTCTCGAGAAGCTGTTTCCCATGCTCAAGGAAAAGATCGCCTTCAAGGAAGTCCCCCGCATCCAGCGCTTTGCCGACCGCCCCAGCCTGAAGAGCATCCTGGCGAACACGGCGGGCAGGGAAGGGCGTGACAGGGCCATTGTCAAAGCGTGTCTCGAATTCGGCTATACCCAGGCCCAAGTGGCCGCTGGGACCGGTCTTCATTATTCGACTGTGAGCAGGATT
>CAZQYA010000267.1:0-3440 GCA_964597325.1 uncultured Desulfovibrionaceae bacterium | reverse complement strand
TCCAAGACCCTGGGGAAATTCATCAGCGGCGTGCGCATCCGGCATCTGGCTTCCAGGCACCTCGACAAAGACACCTACCATCAGTTCCACAACCTGACCGTGGCCGGCCAGGACGGCCCCATGCACATCGATCACGCGGTCGTCTCAAAATACGGCATCTTCGTCATCGAGACCCTGCACATGCACGGCTGGATCTTCGGCAAGGAATACGAACCCACATGGCGTCACATCTTCGGAAGCCACAACCATGCCTTCCCGAACCCCATGCGCCATGGCTACCAGTGCATCAAGGCCCTGGACAACCTGCTGGAGGTCGGGGAACACAAGATCACCCCCATTGCCGCCTTTGTCGGAGACTGCGAATTCAAAAGCGAGATCCCCCAAAACGTGGTCCGCAACAAGGGATTCGTGGACTACATACTTTCCAGAACCAAAGTCGTCTTCACCGACAGTGAACTGGCCAGGGTCGTGCAGACAATGCGGTCCGGCATGACGCAACAAACCGGAACCGAAGACAGCCACAAGGTGAAACATCCCGCCTGAAGCCGTCGTCGAGCACACTGGCCGACCGGACATCCAGCCCGCAAGGCGCTCCCGGAAGACGCCTCCGCCCACCGAAATGCACGACCGCAGCCCCTCAAGTGAGTATCGCGCCGCGCCGACCCGAAACGTCTTTCGTATCGGCGACGTTCTTTCCCTTGACCTCGGTCGGTGTGTTGAGCAACTTTGATGAAAGTTGTTGACGTATCGACGCGGCCGGACGCAAACCGACCGCAAGGCTTTTCCGAACGACACATGGCATGGCCGCGACCGGCCGCAAGCTGAAAGGGGATTTCATGAGACGTTGTGTGATGATCGCACTTGCCGTGGTGCTGCTCGCAGCGGGCACAGCAGCCGCGAAGACCGCATATGTGACGGATGTTTTCGAAATCACGTTGCGCTCCGGACCGAGCAACAGCAACAAGATCCTGAAGATGCTTCCCTCGAGTTCGCCCGTGGAGACGCTCAGGGCGGACAACGGCTGGACGTATGTCCGGACCGGGGGAACCGAGGGCTGGGTGCTTTCCAGATACCTGACCGATTCGGCGCCGGCGGCCCTGCGCGTGGAGCGCTATGCCGCGGAAAACGAGGTCCTTCGCGCCAAAATGGAAGAAATGACGGAAAAAACCTCGGCCACCACCGGCGAGAACAAATCCCTGCTGAAGCGTCTGGACAGCACGGAAAAGGAACTGGCCTCGCTGCAGCAGCGCTATGCCGAACTGGAACAGGGCGCCCAGTCCTACCTGGAGCTCAAGCAGGCCTACGATGAGTTGACCGCGCTGCAGGCGGAGACCGCCGAACGCGCGGACGCCCTCGAACAACAGAACAAGGATCTGAGCGGCGACACGCAGTACCGCTGGTTCCTGACGGGCGCGGGCGTGGTCGGAGCCAGCCTGCTTCTCGGACTGGCTCTTGGGCGGCTGCAACGCAAGAAGACAGGCCGCATGTTCGTCTGATCCGGAAGCCGGCAGTTCACGCTGCCGGCTTTTCCTTTGCCCGACGCAGCCTGTCGACGCGGAGCCGCACGCCCGTGTGCTCCGCCGGACCGCCGCCGGCTCGAACCGGTGCCCCGGACGGCTTGATCATCCACATGCCCGCTGCTAGTTCCGAAGCATACCCGAAACATTTCCCGCAGCGCCTTGGCGCAGGAGCAGCCCCATGTCCATCACCGACATCTTCAGTCTGACATCCACGGCCCGGGCCGCCGGACCATGGGTGGCGGACGCCCGGGAGGCCGTGCCGTTTCTGGGCGTGGCCGTCCTGTGGCTCGGGCTGATCATCGCCGTCGTGGCCGCCATGGCCGTGCTCTCCGCCAGATGGCGTACGGGCAGGCACGCGGCACGCAGGATCGGCAAACTGGCCGCGAAACACCTTGACACCCGGGTCTACCGCCAGGTGCAGGATGTGGCTTTCGAAACGCAGGAAGGGACCGTGCGCATCGATCACGTGGTCCTCTCCCCTTACGGCGTGTTCGTCATCCAGGCCATGGCAGAGAGCGGCGAGATCTCCGGCAAGGCCTTCGCCCCGGACTGGACGCGGACTTCCGGCGGCAAAACCGCCACATTCCCCAACCCCCTGCGCCCCAACTTCAACCGCAAACTGGCCCTGGGCAACCTCCTGGGCCTGGGCGAGGCCAGGCTCTTCTCCGTCATCGCCTTTACGGAAGCCGCCGCGTTCCGCTTCCCCATGCCCGACAACGTGACCCGCGGCAAAGGCTTCGCCGACTACATTGCCTCCAAAAAAGACCGCCTCGTGGACGAAACGGACATCCCGCGCCTGGCAACCGCGCTTGAGACCGCCAGAGTCCGCCCGAAACCGGAAAAAAAGCCGAAAAAATCCACCCACCCCGTCCATGACCGCTACATGAACCTCCTCAAGTTCGCCGCCATGGCCGCAGCCCTGGCCGGCGGCTCCCACGCCCTGCACAACACCACCCAATTCCCCGACATCCCGAACCCGCTTTCCTGGTTCTCTGACACGGCGCCCCGGTCCAAAGCCGAGGTCACGCGGACCAGGCCTGCAAGGCAGGAGGCCAGGCCCAGATCCGACGACCACGGCTTTCTGACCGTCACGGCCGCCCGCGACACGCGCCTGACGCTCTTGAATTCCGATTCCGACCGGGCCGTGCTCGAACTGCGGCTCAAGGCCGGCGAATCCCGTAAAATCGAACTGAAAAAAGGCTACTACAAGGCGCGGATCGAACAGAACGGCCAGGTCCGGTTCAGAATCGTCAGCTTCATCGGCAGCACCGGCACCCTGCAGTTCTGATGACGGACCGGGGGCTGTTCCCTGGACCACGCGATCAGCAGGATAGTTCGAATTTCCCGACGCATGCCTCCGCAATATGTCCCGGCCGCACCGTTTGGGGATAAAAGCCCGCGGGGCATCATCGTCGCCCACGCCGCGTTCGGCTGAAGCCCGGCCTGGTCCGCCCCTTTTGCATCATGAACCGCGACGCCCCTCCGACGGCAATGTCCGAAGGGAGGGCACCTTGTTTCGAATGACCGGAAATTCCGCGCCCCTCCTTGAATCCATGGTCGGAAGAACGTATGTTCCCATCATGACCATCTCTCGAAACGCCATACTCTTCCCGGCCCTGTGCCTCCTGGCGGTCTTTCTGCTGGCGGCCCGGGCCACGGACGCCCCAGCCGACGCTCCCGCCTCGGGGCAGGCCTTTGTGCTGACCATCGACGGCGCCATCGGCCCGGCCACGCGAGACCATGTGGTGCGCGGCATCGCCAGCGCCGAAAGCGATGGCGCGCGTCTCGTGGTCCTGCGCATGAACACGCCCGGCGGCCTGGACGCGTCCATGCGCGACATCATCCGGACGGTCCTCGCCTCGGACTACTGGCTTGAAGGAGCTGGATATTGAAACCGTTGATGCCACTGATATCACCGCA
>CAZQYA010000266.1:0-3446 GCA_964597325.1 uncultured Desulfovibrionaceae bacterium | reverse complement strand
TCACGGAGGTGTTCTCGTTGATGGTGGCGAGGTCCACGTCGCCGGTCACGGGCGGGTCCTCGACGGACAGTACGTCCAGAGTGGCCGTGGCAGTGGCCGTGCCGCCGTTGCCGTCGGTGACGGTGAAGGTGATGGGCAGATCGTCGCCGTTCAGGTCGGCCTTGGGCGTGAAGGTCCATGAGCCGTCAGGATTATCGGTGATGCTGCCGATGGCCGGGTCCACGGTCACGGACGAGATGTCAAGCACATCGCCGTCCACGTCGAAGGAATTGGCCAGGAGCTGGCTCTGGCGGATGATCAGGGACTCGTCTTCCAGGACATGGCCGAGGTTCACGTCGCTGACCACGGGCGCGTCGTTCACGGCCCGGACGTCCAGGGTGCCGACCCCGGTGCTGACGCCGCCGTTGCCGTCGGTCACGGTGTAGGCAATGGAGACCGCGCCGTTGTAATTCGGGGTCGGTTCGAAGATCCAGGTGCCGTCGCCGTTGTCCTTGACGGAGCCGTAAGCCGGGTCAACGGTCACCGACGAGACGGCGACAGGGTCGCCGTCGGGGTCCATGGTGGTCAGGAGCAGTTCGGCGCTTGTGATGATCTTGGACGTGTCTTCGTCGGTCCAGCCGAGTTCGGGGGGCCTCAGGACCACGGGAGGCTGATTGCCCGAGGGGTCGTCGACCACGTCGATGAGGGCTTGGGCCTTGGCCTGCAGTTCGCCGTCACTGACCGTGAAGCGGATGGATATGTCGTCGCCGGTGAAGCCGTCCGCCGGGGTGAACGACCAGGTGCCGTCGCCATGGTCGGTGATGACGCCGTGGGCCGGATCAACGGTGACGGAGGTGACGGACAGAGGGTCTCCGTCCGGGTCCTGGCTGAATGCCAGGAATTCGTGCGCGTAGATGACGCGGTCGGTCCCGGCCTGGCACTGGCCCAGGTCCACGTCGCCGGCCACGGGCGCGTCGTTCACGCCCAGGACGTCCAGGATGGCCGTGGCCGAGACCGATCCGTCATCGTCCGTGACCATGAAGGACAAGCGCACGTCGTTGCCGTGGAAGTTTTCGGCCGGGATGAAGGTCCAGGTGCCGTCGCCGTTGTCGATGACGGTCCCGTAGTTGGGGTTCACGGTGACCGAGGTGATGGACAGCGGGTCCCCGTCGGGGTCGTAACTGCCGGCCAGGAGCTGCGCCTCGGAGAAGGTGATGGACGTGTCCTCGTTGATCTGGCCCAGGTACACGTCGGCGGCCACGGGCAGGTCGGGCTGCTCGCTGACGTGCACCGAGGCGACGGCCGTGGCCTCGCCGCCCTTGCCGTCGGTCACGGTGAAGGTCAGGGCCACGTCGTCGCCGTGGAAGTTTTCGGTGGGGGTGAAAGTCCAGGTGTTGTCGCCGTTGTCCATGACGGCCCCGTAGTAGGGGTTCACGGTCACGGAGGCGATGGTGCGCAGGTCGCCGTCAGGATCGTGGCAGCCGGCCAGGAGCTGGGACGCGGTGATCAGGATGGAGGAGTCCTCGTTCATCCGGCCGAGGTCCACGTCGTCGGCCACGGGCGGGCGGTTGCCCGAGGGGTCGTCGGTGACGTCGATGAACGCTCTGGCCGAGGCCGACTCGTGGCCGTCGCCGGCGGTGAAGGAGATTTCGATGTCTTCGCCCGTGACCCCGGCGGCCGGGGTGAAGGTCCAGATGTCCGTGGCGTCGTCGTAGGCGAGGGAGCCCAGGGACTGGTCGACGCTCACGTCCGTGACGGTCAGCGTGTCGCCGTCCACGTCGTAGGAATTGGAGAGCAGCTGCCGGCCGCTGAAGGTCACGGGCGTCTCCAGGTGGGTGTCGCCGAGGTCCACGTCGCCGACCACGGGGGCGTCGTTGACGGAGAGCACGTCGACGGTGGCCACGTTGGAACTCCAGGTGCCCGCGGCGTCGGCGACGCGGAAGGTCAGGGCGATGTCGTCGCCGTGGAAGTTTTCGGTGGGGGTGAAGGTCCAGGTGCCGTCGCCGTTGGGCGTGACGGCTCCGTAGAAGGGGTTGACGCTCACGTCCGTGACGGTCAGGACGTCCCCGGTGTCCGGGTCGTGGCTGTTCGCCAGGAGCTGTTCCGCGGTGATGAGGAGGGTGGTGTCCTCGTTTATATGCCCGAGGTCCACGGCCCCGGCCACGGGCGGGTCGTTCGTGGGCGTGATGTCCACGTGGATGGTGTCGGAAACCGAGGCGGTGTCGCCCGTAGATGATTCGGTCGAGACGGCGGTGACGGTGAGGTCGAAGTCCTGGTCCCAGTTCTGGGGCGGGGTGATGGTCAGGCCCGGGAGGTCGGCTTCGGTCAGGGTCCAGGTGCCGTCGCCGTTGTCCGTGCCGGCCGAGAGCGTCGACCCCTCCGGGACGCCGGAGATGGTCACGGTCAGGGTCTCGGAACCGTCGGTGTCGGTCAGCTCGGCCCGGATGTACAGGGAGATGTCCGAGTCCTCGTTGCCCCAGGCGTCAGCGTCCAGGGTCAGCAGGGGGAGGCTGGCGTCGGGGTCGGGATTGGTTGCGTAGTCGAAGACGGTGCTCCGGAGAGCGTCGTCGAGTTCATCCCGGCCGGAAGCGCCCCGTCCGGCACTGCCGCCGAACAATGAGGCAAGGTAGCTGAAATCGAACTGCAGGGCCTCGGGCAGGACGAATTCGACCTGAGGGGACGAAGGGCGGTCCGCGTAGCTTGTGCTGTCGGCCCCGGTCTGGTGCATGAGCGGGGTGTCCTTGAGGATGGTCAGTTCCGCACCGGTGGGCGGCTGGGCCGCGTGCTCGAAGGTGATGCTTGCCGTGTCCATCCGGTCCGCCCGGATCAGTTGCGGCGCCATGGCGATTTTTTCCGGGAGCTCCGTCTGGGATTCGACGGAGAACTCACCGATGCCTTCCAGGCGGATGACGGCCCTGGTATCGCTCTCGTAATGGATTTCGGTGGTGTCGGCTTCGGCCGCAATGAGTATCTTTTCTCCGGGATTGAGAATGATGCCGTCGCCGGCGTTGACTGTTTTCTCTTCCATCTGCCCGGAACTGTTCTCGATGTAGACGTTCCCTTGCATGCTCCCTCCCAAAAATAAGTTGGCGCAAAATTTCTCCATGTTTATGCGAAATCGTCCTGATTGCGAAACTGGTATCTATATGAAACTTCTGGGCGTTTCTTGTTATGGATTTAAGTGGTATTTTTTGCTCGCTATCTGTATTTTTTGATTAGAAGACACTCCGAAGTATGGGCGTAAATATATGTATGATTTCTGGAGTTAGTGCGTATTAAATATGTATTTCTGGCTGCGGAATGCGAAAACGGGGCCGCCCCTCGCCATATGGTAAGGGGCGGCCCCGTTTGCTGATGTTCTTGTGACGGGAGATGCCCGTGGATGGCCGTTTACGGATGAGAGAGGTTGATCATGAGTTCGTGCTGGACGTAGAGGTCCGCGGCCGTGCCGAAGGCGTCGAGGCCGG
>CAZQYA010000265.1:0-3448 GCA_964597325.1 uncultured Desulfovibrionaceae bacterium | reverse complement strand
TGTGCAGGTTCAGGAACTGGATGTGCAGGCTGCCGTCCTCGGCCGGGCCGACGAAGTAGCGGATGCCTTCAAAGGCGAGGCAGATGCCGTAATGGATGGAGCGGGACACCGCCGGGACCTTGTCGGCCATGGGAACCATGGCGAAGGCCTTGTCGTGGAGCGTGTAGCGTGCCTGAGAACCGGCCCATTTCGTGCCTTCAAAACCGGCCATGGGACCTCCCGTTGTCGAGTTGGTTGCATGTTCGGGCGCCGCGCCGGACGCTGGCTCCCGTTGGTGAAAGATTTTGCAGTCCGATCACGTCCCGAACCGCTCCGCCGCCTTGGGGCCTGTTCCGCCGGCCGGGTAGGTGTGCAGGGTCAGCTCCCTGTCCGGGCAGTCGCAGCGGTCGAGGATGGGGGTCAGAAAGCCCCAGCACAGCTCCACGGCGTCCTGTCGCCAGAAGAGTGTCTGGTCTCCGGTGACGCAGTCCAGCAGCACCCTGGCGTAGTCGTCCAGTCGTTCGGGGTCCGAACCCGCGCCGTAGGAAAATTCCATGGATTTGCCCTGCAGGCACAGGCGCGAGCCCTGGCCCTTGGTCTGGACCTCCAGGCGGACGACCTCGTCCGGATGGATGCCGAGGACCAGCCGGTTGGGCGGTACGGTCCCGGTGTGGGTTTTGCGGAACATGGACACGGGTACGTTCTTGAACTGCACCGAGATCTCGGTCCGTTTGGAAACCAGACGCTTGCCCGAGCAGAGGTGGAAGGGCACGCCCTGCCAGCGCCAGTTGTCCAGGTAGACCTTCAGGGACGCGAATGTCGGGGTGGTGGAGTCCGCCGGGACGCCTTTCTCCTGCAGGTAGCCGGGCACGGGGTGGCCGTCGACCATGCCCGGGCCGTACTGGCCCAGGACCAGCTGCTCGTCGAGGCGTTCCAGGTCCAGGGGGCGCAGGGCCCGGAAGACCTTGGAGCGTTCGTCGCGGACCAGTTCATCCTCGAACAGGGACGGCGGTTCCATGGCGCACAGGGACAGGAGCATCATCATGTGGTTCTGGAACATGTCCCGGAGCACGCCGGCCTGGTCGTAGAAGCCGGCGCGGTGCCCGATCCCCAGGGTTTCGGCGGCGGTGATTCGGATGTGGTCGATGTAGCGCCGGTTCCAGACGGGTTCGAAGAGGGCGTTGGCAAAGCGCAGCATCAATACGTTCTGCACCGTTTCCTTGGCCATGTAATGATCGATGCGGAAGATCTGTTTTTCATGGAAATGGAGGTGCAGCACGCCGTCCAGCTCCCGGGCCGTGGCCAGGTCGCGGCCGAAGGGTTTTTCCACGACGATGCGCACGCGCATGCCGTCCCGCTCCCGGGATAGGCCGGCCTCACCGAGCAGGGTGGCCACGGGGATGTAGGCGGCTGGCGGCACGGCCAGGTAGAAGAGCCTGTCCTTGACGCCGTCGCGGTCGAGGTCTTCCAGGGCCTTTGCCAGGAGATTACCCGCGCCGGGTTCGTCAGGGTCCATGCGCAGGTAGCTCACCCGCGGCGCCAGGTCGGCCATGCAGGAGGCGGGAATGGTCCCGGTCAGTTTCTCATCGAGGAGGTTGCGGTACGCGTCGTTGTCCAGGGGCGTCCTGCCCAGGGCGAGGATGCGCGTGTCGTGGCTCCGGAGGTGGTTGCGGCACAGGGAGGCCAGGGCCGGGTAGATCTTGCGCATGGCCAGGTCCCCTGTGGCGCCGAAGACGACGAGGTTGACCGGGTCGGCCTGGGTCTGGGCGGGACAGGAAAGCTGTTCTGACATGTTGATTCCCCTGAAAAATGATTCCGGTGCCGTAGCCGTCAGAAATAGCAGGACGAAGCCAAAAGGCAAGCCCTCGAAGCCTTCGTCCGCTGAAGGACTCGTCGTGTCGGGAGCAGTCCCGGTCCATGTCCCTCAAGGCCGGTGCGTAAGAATGATGGGATGGATCCCCGCCTTCGCGGGGATGACGCCAAAGTGATGCGGGCGCATGCAGCAAGGCGCGCAAGCACTTTTGGATTTGAATCCGGTCAGGTCCGGGTACTTTTTCAGGCGACTTTTCAGCGGAAGAACAGCGCCACTCCGCACAGGGTCACCAGGGCGCCGACCACGCTGCGGCGTGACACGGGGTGTCCGCCCAGGCGGGCCAGGCCCAGGGCGAAGAGGGGGCTGACGGACAGGAGGGTCTGGGCCACGGCCGCGCTGGTCAGCTTGAGGGACGCCTGCTGCAGCCAACTGCCCAGGAATGTGCCCAGGAACACGGCCAGGGCAAAGAGGGCCCAGCCGTGGCGGGCCGCGCCGACGCTTTTCCAGGTGTCCCGGCGCAGGATCAGCCCCGGGCGGATCACCGGCAGGATGGACCAGAGCACGATGCTGGCCGCGGCCAGGCGCACCAGGGCCGCCCACAGGGGCGTCACGCCGGAGGTGACCATGACCTGGCGGGACATGACCATGCCGGAGGCCTGGCACAGGGCCGCCAGGGTGGCGAACCCGAGGCCGGGCAGGTTCGGGCGGCTGCGGGGCGGGTGTTCCGTGACGACCCAGAGGATGCCGGTCATGGCCAGGAAGATGCCGCCCCAGCCCGCAAGCCCGATGGCCTCGTCCAGGAAGCACAGGCCCAGGACGCCCGTCAGCGGCGGGGCCAGGGATTCGACCAGCAGGGTCAGGCTGGGGCCCACGCGTTTGATGGCTGCGAAATAGGCGCTGTCGCCGATGCTGATGCCCACGACGCCGCTTCCGGCCAGCCAGAACCACTGGGACGCCGTCAGGTCCGGGGCATCCTGGTCCAGGATCAGCACGGTCGCCGTGAGCATGGTTATGGCCATGACCCCCTTCATCAGGTTGAGGAAGACGGCCGGGGCGCGACTGCCCGTGCGTGAGATGATGAAGGTCGCCACGGACCAGATGAAGGCGGCAGCCAGGGCCGCCACCTCACCGGCGAAGGGCAGGGTCATTGCGGCTGGGAGAGCGTCGGGGCCTGGTCGGCGAAAAACAGTTCACGGTCAAAGGGACCCAGGCTGCCCGTCTCGGCCATCAGGGTGAAGAACTCCACCCTGGAGTAGCGCCGCGTCAGCTCGGGCCGCACGCCCATGCGTTCGTAGTAGTCGTCTGTGCGCATGGGCTGTTCGCTCTCGGTCAGGTCGTAGACCGCGCCCTCGATTTCGGCCCAGGCATGGACCACGAATCCCGGACCGCCGGGCACCCAGCCGTGGACGACTTCCGCCGTCTCGCTTTCGCTGCAGATCTCCATGGCCGCGGCGAAACTCTGTTCCTTGAAATGCATGTTCACTCCTTGGCGATGCTGTCCATGTAGGCCGCGCCCAGGGCGTTGCCGACTTCGTAGTGATCGGGAAAGACCGCGGTGCTGCCCAGGCGGGCCGCCACCTGCGGCAGCAGAAAGGGCGCGGCCGCACCGATGCCGATGATCCGCGGGCGCACCCGGATGGAAATGTCGAGAAGGGG
>CAZQYA010000264.1:0-3458 GCA_964597325.1 uncultured Desulfovibrionaceae bacterium | reverse complement strand
ACCAGCACTACGGACTGGACGCCATGGACTACGGCGAGCTGGCCGCCAAGATGAAACTCATCGCCATCGACGAAATGCGTCACGCCGAGATGTTCGCCGAACGCGTCAAGGAGCTCGGCGGCGAGCCGGTTACATCCTACGAGGGCGACCTCAAGAAGGGTCAGGACGTGCGCAGCATCTTCCCCTACGACACCCAGCTCGAGGACGACACCATCGACGTCTACAGCCAGTTCCTGCTGACCTGTCGCGACAACGGCGACGCCATCAGCGCCAAGCTTTTCGAAACCATCATCGAGGAAGAGCAGGCGCACATGAACTACTTCGACAACGTGGGCAACCACATCTCGACCCTGGGCGACACCTACCTGTCCAAGATCGCCGGCACCTCCGCCTCCACGGGCCCCACCACCAAGGGCTTCGTCATCGGCGACAACTGATTCCTGCCTGTCTCGATGTTGTTCCAAGGCGCGGACCGGGTTCCGCGCCTTTTTTTTCGTCTTCGGCGAGGCGCGTCGGCCGGGAGGCGGCGACGCACATGGGCGGGCTAGCAGACCGTTGAAAAAATCAAATATGCAGGCCGTTCCAAAATGGTGAGGTGACGGAAGCGAAAAAATCCAGGGCGCGCAGTGTATTGCGGATACATAAGCGGTCTGGATTTTTTCGCTGACGCGGCAGATTGCCGTTTTGGGGCGGCCTGCTAGTCGAAGCAGAATGCCAGGGTGAACTTTCCGGCTTCGCAGGAGAATGGGATGGCGATGGGCTTACCAGCACTTTTGTACGTGATGGAATGGTCCTTGCCCATGATGACCGACGGCGTCGAGCCCTGCAGCTTGAGACCCTTGTCGACCAGACCGACACGAGCGTGGCCGGAAATCATGTTGGTGATCTCTCCCATGGCGTCCTGCACGTCCTCGGAGATGTTTTCGATCTGGTCACCAAGCATCTTCCGGACGATGTGCACGGCGGTGCTGCTTTCGAAGGATATGGAGAAGGTGCCGTTCCTGTCGCCCGACATGCCGATGAGTGCGGAGACGCTGCCGTTGGCCGTATCGGAGTTCTTGACGTAAGGCGGACCGGCCACGACATTGAGCTCCGCTGTAGCGGAAAGCACTTCGCGGGTCGCCTTGATGAAGGATTTGGCGTATTCAAATTCCATGCGTATCTCTTCATGTGTGGAGTATGAACGGATAATATGCTACATAAATATCTATATTGAAGAAAAGTCAACACCTGTATGCGTAAGACGTTTTTTTTCTACAGTGTGCACCATGATCGTATCACGGAAGTTGTCTTACATTTTTGCTGAAACGCGGACCTGTTTCATAGTTGAAGTGAGTGCAGTGCTTCACTGCGATGTCCCGCTGGCTGGTCATGGTCCGGATTTTCCGGGCGGAAACGAGGTGTGGGACGGATTGGTGCGGAACGGTTTTCGCAAAACAACCGCTGTCCGCCTCGAGCCAGAGGCGGGGCCGGTGAATGTGATGGCGTGGCTTGCGCGTTTCCTCCGGCCAAAGCGAGTCTGAACGGCCGCGGCGGCTGGTTTCAGTCAGCTTTCCCGGCAGGTCCCGACGATCTTGCCCAGGAAATCCCGCAGGCGTGGATTCTTGGGGTTGCTGAAGAATTCTTCGGGAGCGGCCTCTTCCTGGATGACGCCCTGGTCGATAAAGATGACACGGTCGGCCACTTCGCGGGCAAAACCCATCTCGTGGGTGACGACGATCATGGTCATGCCTTCGGCCGCCAGTTTTTTCATGACTTCGAGCACCTCGCCGACCAGTTCCGGGTCCAGGGCCGAGGTGGGTTCGTCAAAAAGGATGACCCTGGGTTGCAGGGCCAGGGCGCGGGCTATGGCCACGCGCTGCTTCTGCCCGCCCGAGAGTTGTTCAGGGTAGGCGACAGCCTTGGAGGCCAGGCCGACCTTGGCCAGCAGGTCGTGACCCAGGTGTTCGGCGTCACCTTTAGGCATATTGCGGACTTTGATGGGTCCGAGGGTAACGTTGTCGAGGACGGTCATGTGCGGAAAGAGGTTGAACTGCTGGAAGACCATGCCCGCCTCGGTGCGGACGTAGTTGATGTCTGTGCGCGGGTCCATGATGTCGTGTCCGTCCACGATGACGGTCCCCGATGTGGGCGTTTCCAGCCTGTTGATGCAGCGCAGGACCGTGGATTTCCCAGAGCCCGAGGGACCGATGATGCAGACGACCTCTCCGGCGGCCACGTTCAGGTCGACGCCCTTGAGGACTTCCAGGTTCCCGAACTTTTTGTGTAGATTCTTGATCTCGATCATGTCCGCTTCGTCCTGTTTGTCAGTCTATTTTCTACTATTTTCAGTGCTTTGGCGATACTCATGGTCATCACCAGGTAGACCATGGCGACGGCCATGTAGACCTCGAAGGCCCGGAAGTTGACGGCCACGATTTCCTGGCCGGTCCGGAGCAGTTCGCCCACGCCGATGACCATGAGCAGGGACGTATCCTTGAGGCTGATGATGAACTGGTTGCCGAGCGGCGGGATCATTCTTTTGAAGGCCTGGGGCCAGATGATGTAGCGCATGGTCTGGGCCCGGGTCAGGCCGATGGAGCGTCCTGCCTCGGCCTGTCCGACGTTGATGGACTGGACAGCTCCGCGCACGATCTCGGCAATGTAGGCTCCGGAGTTGACGGCGATGACGATGATGCCGGCCATGAGGGGTGGGATGCGGATACCCAGGGCCATGGGAACGCCGTAGTACAGGAACATGGCCTGGACCAGCATGGGGGTACCGCGGACAAACTCCACGTAGGCACCGGCGATCTTGCGCGATATCCAGGGCCGCGCGAGTTTCATGAGGCCCGCGATCACGCCGAGGAGGAAACCGAAAAAGAGGCCGCCCACCGTGAGATAGATGGTATACCAGACCCCGCGCATGAGCATGGGCAGGGTGTCGACGACAACGCTAGGTTCGAACTGAAAGGCCATGTGATTCTCTGGATGGAGGCAGGGAACAGTGCCCCCTGCCTCGGATAAGGATGTTCAGGTTTTATTTGGGCTCGGTGCCGAACCACTTGACGTACAGGTCGCGGTAGGTGCCGTTTTCCCGCAGTTTTTTCAGGGCCGCATTGGCCTTGCCGACCAGTTCGCTGCCCTTGGGGAAGCCGATGCCGTAAGACTGGCCCATGTACAGGGGACCGACGACCTTGACCTGACCTTTGCCGGCGGTGCGCATGAACTCGTACACGACCGGAGAATCGAAGATGACGGCATCGGCGCCGCCGGCCAGCAGCTCCATGAACATGGCGTCGTTGTTGGGGAAGAGCTTCACTTCCTTGGCGCCCGCTTCCTTCTTGGCGAAGTCTTCACTGGTGGTGCCGAGCTTGGTGGACACAACCTTGCCGGCAAGGCCCTTGACGTCGGCGATGTCGTTGTTGTCGGCCTTGACCAGGATCAGCAGGCCCGCGTTGTAGTAGGGGTCGGAGAAG
>CAZQYA010000263.1:0-3460 GCA_964597325.1 uncultured Desulfovibrionaceae bacterium | reverse complement strand
GGCGCTTCACGTCGCACATGGCCAGGCCCATGGAGGCCGTCTCGATGACGTGCAGCCTGATGCCGTTCTTGTTGCAGAAACGTTCGCTGTGGTCGCGGGCGATGGGCGAGGATTCGGGGATGCCCAGGTCGATGTGCAGCCCCTCGATGTCGTAGCCCATGTCCTTGAGCATCCAGGCCAGGGCCAGGGAGTCCTTGCCGCCGGAGATGGCCACGAGGATGCGGTCGTCCGTGGTGAACATGTCCTGTTCCTTGATGGCCCGCTCCACCAGGCGGCGGGCGAAGACCAGGAAGCAGTCCTTGCAGAAGGCCGTGTGGTGGCTGGGCAGGGCCACGACGGCCGGTATCTGGCAGCGTTTGCATTTCATGGCGTCTACCCCCTGGACCCGACATCGCGGATGATGATGCGTTCGCCGTCCTTGATGTTCAGGTCCGGCGTGAGCAGGTTGCCGTCGCGGATGACGAGGGCCCGGCCGGGCTTGCGGCCGACCCTGGTCAGGAGCTGCGTGACCGTGCGCGCGCGTTCCACGGTCACTTCCCTGTTTTCTGGTTCGAGCAGTACGGTGATCATGTGATTGGTTGTTTGTTTTTGGTTTTTGGTTTGGATGGACGCGGGTTCGTGTCAGGCGTCCATGTCACAAGCGGGGCGCAGTCCGTGTCGAAACCCCGCTGTCCGCCCCGTGCCCTAAGTCCGGGTTGCCCGAAGATCAAGGTTTTTCGGATTGGGCGCGTCGGATTTCGTTTCCTCCGGGACTATCCAGCACGAGAAATCCGTCCTCGTCCAGGCTGCCCGTGTCCGGGGACACGAACCAGCGGATGCCGTCGCGTTCCAGGAAGACGTCCTGGTCCCCGTCCTTCAGGTAGCCCTGCATGAGCTGGGTGCCGCCGATGAGGATGCGGCCCGTGGCGCCGTGGGGCAGGTCCTCCAGGGTGGCGGGGTCCACGATGCGCAGGGCCGAGCCGGGCAGGGGCAGGCCCACGGTGCCGGGCTTGCGTCCCTGCTGGATGCTCAGGTCCACGGGGTTGAGCACGTCCGGGGCGTTGACCGTGGCCACGGGCGTGGTCTCGGTGGTGCCGTACCCGTCGTGGACCATCAGCCCGAATTTCTGACGGAAGGCCTGGACGCACTCGGGGCGCAGGCACTGGCCCCCCGAGAGCACGAAGCGCAGGGACGCGAACATGAGCGGGTGCACCGCGTCGCTTCGGACGTATTCCTCCAGGTCCTGCGGGCCGGCGCAGAGCAGGGTGGCCTCGAACTCCACGC
Organism: uncultured Desulfovibrionaceae bacterium; assembly: GCA_964597325.1. Taxonomy (GTDB): domain Bacteria; phylum Desulfobacterota; class Desulfovibrionia; order Desulfovibrionales; family Desulfomicrobiaceae; genus Desulfomicrobium. Next base: position 2,197 of record CAZQYA010000263.1, on the reverse strand, counting down.
ACAGGCGTCCCATGGTCCGGCCGTCGCGGGGATCATCGTTGCAGACCACGGGTACGGATTCCAGCAGCGGCAGGAACAGGGTCGCTGTCAGGCCCAGGGCGTCGTGCAGGGGCGTGGCGGCCAGGAGCACGTCGTTGCCGCGGGGCGGGAAGATGGAGGCCACCTGCCGGGCGTTGGTGATGATGTTGGCGTGGCTCAGACGCACGCCAACGAGCCTGCCGCCGCGCCGGGTAAAGACCACGGCCGCCGTGTCATCTGCCCGCACGCGTCCGGGCAGCGCCAGGCGCACCAGTTTGCCCGGCAGCAGGCGCACCAGAATCCGCGCCAGCCATTCCTTTTTCAAGTTTTCGCGTACGTCCATGAAGTCCGTACAATCCAGTTCGTCCACCCCGTCTATCCCGTCCAGGGAGCGTGCGTCCTTCCCGGCGCCCAGCACCGTCCGTACCCCGGCCTGGCGCAGGCATTCCCGCAGATCGGCATCGTCCAGGCCCGGGTCGAGGTTGACCACGGCCCGGCCGGCCATGAGGGCGGCCATGTTGGCGATGGCGCCCAAGGCTCCGGGCGGGAGCAGGATGCCCACAGGCCCGGCGGGCCTGGACGTCAGGCTGCGGGCCAGGCGCAAGGCGCACATGGCCAGCTCCTCGCCCGTGAGGCGCATGCCCGTGGAATCGGCCACGGCCAGTCGCGCCGGGGCGCGGCGCACGGCCTGGAGCCACTTGACGGGCAGGCATGGCTGGGAGTCCGCGAACTCCTGCCAGGCCCGGATGGACAGGCGGTGCACGGCGTCCTTGACCTGGCTTGGCGTAGCCCCGGAGGGCAGCGGCGGGCCGAAACAGACGTTCACGTCGCGTGTCAGGGAGCCGTCCGTGTTGCGCCGGAAATGGCGGCTGACCGCAGACCAGCGGCTGCCCCACAGCCCGCGCATGTAGAAGGGCACGATGGGGCAGGCGGCCTGGCGCGCCGGGATGGAGTACCCGCGCCGGAAGGCGGCGAGTTGGCCGTTGCGGCTGATGGCCCCCTCGGGAAAGAGAACCACGCATTCGCCGGCCTTGAGGGTCTCGCCGATGGCGCGCAGGGCCGACTTGCTGGCGGCCGTGGAGGTGATGGGGATGACCCGGTAAAGGTCCAGGAACCAGCGCAGGTACCAGCGGTCATAGTAGCGGCGTGTCATGACGAAGCGCACGGGGCGGGGCACGGCCAGGTGCAGCACGGCCCAGTCGATCCAGCTGGTGTGGTTGCCCAGAAGCAGCACGCCGCCCTGGGAGGGGATGTGCTCCAGGCCGCTGACGGCCAGCCTGTAGCGCTGGGCAAAGACCACGCGCAGCAGGAAGCGCATCAGGGACTGGGGCAGGTGGCGCAGGGTGCGGTAGCTGCCCAGGCCCATGATGGCCGAAAGGGTCAGGATGATGGGGACGCTTGACAGGCCCGTCAGGGACGCCAGGACCGTGCCGATCAGGAAGGTCAGCATGGCCACGTTCTGGACGAAGTTGTTCCCGGCCAGGACCGTGCCCAGGTCGGAGTCCGTGGCGTTGAACTGGATCAGGGCATTGAGGGGGACCACGAAGAGCCCGCCGAAGAAGCCGTAGACCGTGAGCAGGCAGCCCAGGGCCACGGTGTCGGTCATGCCCGGGATGAGGGCCAGGCAGGTGGTCATGCCCACGGCGGCCACGGGGATGACGCCCGTCTCGATATGCGTGCGTGACAGCCGACCGGCCGTGACGGATCCGATGATGATGCCAACTCCGCCGATGGCCAGGAGCCCCTGGGCGACGACCGTGGAGGTCACGCCGGCCGCCTCCTTGAGGTGTGCTCCGAAGGCCGCGAACAGGACCTGGTTCACGGCCCAGAACAGGGACAGGCCCAGGACCGAGAGCCAGATGGTCTCGTTGTTCCGGATCTTCTTCAAGTTTTGCTTGAGGTATTCGGCGCGGATATACGCCGTGCGGTCCAGGCGCAGGGTGCGGTCGCCGGCCTTGTATTCGGGGATGCGCAGGGCCATGAGGGTCTGGGCGACAGCTCCGGCGAAGAGGAGCAGGCCGCTGGGGGCGATGGCCTTGAGGATGCCCTCGCGGGTCACGGCGTCGCCGATGAGGCTTTCGAAGACCACGGAAAAGAGCACGCCTCCCAGGAGGATGGCGATAATGGTCACGGCCTGGACCACGCCGTTGGCCATGCCCAGGTTGTCCTTGCCGGCCAT
>CAZQYA010000262.1:0-3483 GCA_964597325.1 uncultured Desulfovibrionaceae bacterium | reverse complement strand
CATGACGCGCCGCTGCAGTTCACCCTGGCGGCCGATTTCCAGAAAAAGGTCCACCTCGGGCAATTCCGAACGCAATTCCTGTCCATAGCGCGAAACCAGGCAGCCCGTAACCACCAGGACGGGCCGGGGTTCGAGTTCGGCCAGAGCCTGGGCCGTGTCGAGGATGACCTGCAGGGACTCGCTCACGGCCGGCTCGATAAACCCGCAGGTGTTGACCAGCACCACGTCGGCGTCCTCGGGCTCGGCGGCGTTCACGAACGCCGGACCGAATCCGCCGAGCATCCACTCGGTGTCCACCTGATTCTTGGGGCAGCCCAGGCTGATGGTGTGTATGCGCACCGTATCCATTATCCCTCCAGTTCCACGACGATGTCCTGGTCAGCCCAGAACTCCACGCGGTCTTTGACGATTCCGAGCTCCGCCAGGGCCGGCGCGTTGACGCGGGCATGGCCCCAGAGCTCCCCGGACAGCCGGGCCGGCATGAAAATTTTCATGAGCCTGCCGCCAGCAAAGCGCAGCCTCTGCTCCAAAAAATTCCGCAAGGCAAGGCTTGCGACCATGTTGCCGAAGGCAGGATGCCAGGGACCGGCCACGAGCCGGCTCAACATGCCCGCCTCCCCGGCCAGGCCCAGACGAATGACCCGGATGCCCGCTTCCCGAAAAAGCGTCAGAGCGTAGGCGCATTCCTCGACGGCCGTCCCGAGGGACCACGGCTTGTACTCGCCGCGCGCATGCATGGCGGCCAGTTCCGTTCCGGACATCACTACACAGGGATAAATGCGGACCACGTCAGGACGCAGCGCCACGGTCCTCGCCACATCCGCTCGCCACTGTCCGGGCCCGTGCCCTGGCAGGCCCGGCAGCAACTGCACGCCCAGCTCGAACCCCGCCCGGCGCACCATGGCGCAGGCATCGGCGGCCACAGCCCCCGCATAGACGCGTCCGCTCTTTTCGAGAACACGATCATCAAAGGTCTGGACGCCGAGTTCGACCATATCCACACCATAACTCCGCAGCCTGTCCAACGTCGCACCACCGACCCTGTCCGGCCGCGTGGAGAGCCGGAGGTGCACCAGACCCCGCCCCCCCCGGAACCGGCCGGCAAGCTCCAGAAAGCGCTCCTGCCAAGCTACGGGCAGGCCCGTGAACGTACCTCCGAAAAACGCCAGGCCATAAGGGCCCGACTCGCGCTGAAGGCGTTGCTCAAGCTCCAGCGAGACCGCCTCCAGTCCAGCGACCTCGCAGCCGGTCTGAGCCTGCTGGTCGCAAAACACGCACCGCCGGGGGCATCCCGCAAAGGGAAGGAAAACCGGAATGAGCCTGGTGTGATCCTCGGGAGGTGCGGGCAGGGAAAAACGAAGGGTCCTGATTGTTGTCATATGCGTCAAAAAGAAAAAAAAACAAGCTGTTATGCTTGAAAAAAAATCATACGTTGGATAATGCGGATTCGAGAAGAGCCTTATTTTGTGCCGACACTCGGCACATTTTCGAAAAAATTCGTTCCATTGCAAGAAGTTAGAAAGATTGCCGCCGGACCTGTTCCGGAGCAGGAGGATCAATGAGCAACAGTACCCTCACCAAGGCCGAAATCGTCGACAACATTTACGAAAAGTCGGATCGCAACAGAGCCGAGGTCAAGGCGCAGGTCGAAACCATGCTCGACATCATGAAGGACGCCATCAAGAAGGACCATTCCCTCCTGATCAGCGGATTCGGCAAATTCGAAGCCTACGAGAAGGATGCGCGCAAGGGGCGCAACCCCCAGACCAGCGAGTCCATCATTCTCGCGGAACGCAAGGTCGTGGTATTCCGCATCTCGCGCAAGCTGCGGGCCGAACTCAATCCGCAATAATGAAGCAGCCCGGGCTTTCCTTGGCCAGCCGCACGCGAATTGATTCGGCGTCGGTCAGGCTGGGGAAGGCTCCGACCTGCACCCTCCAGAACGTCGTTCCGTTCAACTCTCCCCGGGCCACCCTGGTGCCGGGGTATCCCCTTTCCGCGAGCTTCTTGCGCAGGGCGCGGGCGTTCGCCTCGACAACAAAAGCCCCGTACTGAACGTAAAAAGGTCCGACATAGCGGATGCGCTCGCCGGGCACGGTCTCAAGCCGGACCCTGGCGGTTCCGGGGCCGACCACCCCCAGCGCGCTCGCCGCCGCATAGGACAGATCAATAATGCGATTCTTGGCGAAGGGACCGCGGTCGTTGATGCGGACCTCGGCTCTTCGACCGTTCTCGAGGTTCGTGACCACCACGCGGGTATGCATGGGCAGGATACGATGGGCGGCCGTCATCTGATACATGTCGTACCGCTCCCCGTTGGCCGTCTTGCGCCCAGGGAAAGCCCGCCCGTACCAGGAGGCCCGGCCCGTTTCAGCGTAGCCTTCGGCCGAGCCAAGTGGATAGTAGGTCTGGCCGTTGATCGTATAAGGGCGGTATGTTCCGCCCTTGCCCTTGGGAGCCGGAGCCTTCTTGCCCGGAGCCGGAGGAATACTTCCCAGGGGAATGGTCTTTGAACCGCACCCGACCAGGCCCCACGCGACCAGACACAAAACCAGCGCCATCACTAACCGCACGGCGCGACCGGCGCGCACGACCTCCCTCGTCATCATCCCTCCATGGCAGTCATCTTCAGTTCAACGTCACCGGACGCCTCGGACAGCGCGACCCGCAGGGCATCAGACGTCACCGCAGATCCGTTCCATTCACACCCGCACCGGTCCAGCGCAATGTCCTCGTCATCGAGATACTGCAACAGAAAAGCGGCAGGCACAATCACGCCTTTCTGAAGGACCGCCGGAAAACAATCCTGAGCAACAAAATTGAACATCTTCACCTTGGCCACGCCGCCACTGCGTTCCTGTCCTTCATGATGGCTGACCAGGTCGGGCCTGAAGGCGCTGATGGGGCTCGACCGGCGCAGGGCAATGCCGCACAGGCCCGGCATGGTGCCACTCATGCCCACTTCGTCTCCGCCACCCACGATCTCGACTCGCCAATCGTCAACGGGCGCGTTGTTCAAGAAGAGTCCCGGGACGCTGTGCGTCGCGTACTCCAGATCCATGCCGAGCACCTCGGTCATGAAATCGCGCACACTCACGGCATCGTCGAGATGCACACCCACGCCGCGACGAAGCAAACCGTGCCACGCCGAAACCGAAGCGTTCGGGATAGTTAAGGCCATCCGATCCCATGACTGCGTACTTATGTCACCCATGACATAACCTCCTTTTTTCCTTGACTTTATCCGAAGAGTGTCTGCTATCATGCTCGGAAAAGCAAGGCGAACGCGCGTCATTGCGCTAAAACATCTAAGGAGTCCCCATGAAAATCCTGCGCATCAATACCCGGACCAAAAGCTTCGCTTTCGAAGAACTCGGCGATTTAGCCGGCCTCGGCGGACGCGCCCTGACTTCCCGCATAGTCAATAAGGAAGTCCCGGCCGACTGTCACCCGCTTTCCGCCGCCAACAAGCTCATTTTTGCC
>CAZQYA010000261.1:748-3495 GCA_964597325.1 uncultured Desulfovibrionaceae bacterium | reverse complement strand
CTACGCAAAAACCGTGGTTTTGTGAAGAAATTTCGATCTTTCGGGTAATATCGTCACGCACGGGGTGGTTGATGCCGTGATGGCCGAACTTGAGCTTGAAGCTCGTGCCGCCCAGGGCGATGCCCAGGAGCTGGTGGCCGAGGCAGATGCCGCCCACGGGATAGAGTTCGCACAGCTCTTTGATGATGGCGATCTCTTCCTTCAGGGTCGCCGGGTCGCCGGGGCCGTTGGAGAGGAAGATGCCGCTTGGGGACAATTTTTTGACGAGCTCCACCGGGAATTTCGGCGGGACGGCCAGGATGGTCAGGCCTTCCGCGGACAGCAGACGCAGGATGTTCCATTTCACGCCGTAGTCGTAGACGACGACACGGATGCTGTCCTCGGAGCCTTCGGGCCACAGGGGCAGGTCACCATCCATTTTCACCGGAACGGGCCCTTGTGCGGTCCAGGTGTAGGGTGCCGTGGGCGCCACGAAGTCGACCAGGTTCGAGCCTTCCATGGAGGGCAGCGCCTGGGCCTTGGCCACGAGTTCCTCGGGCGTGAGGTCCTCTGTGGAGATGATGCCGCGCATGGCGCCGTTGATGCGCAGGTGGCGGGTCAGGGCCCGTGTGTCGATGCCTTCCAGGCCCATGACGCCGTGGCGCATGAGATAATCGGGCAGGCTTTCTTTGGCGCGCCAGTTCGACGGCTTCTTGCAGCATTCCTTGACGATGAAGGCCGGGCAATGAATCTTGGAAGATTCGACGTCCTCGAGGTTCACGCCGTAGTTGCCGATGAGGGGGTAGGTCATGCAGACCATCTGTCCGTAGTAGGAGGGATCCGTCAGGATCTCCTGGTAACCGGACATGCCGGTGTTGAAGATGACTTCGCCGCCGGCCTCGCCGGGGCCGGTGAAGGACTCCCCGGCGAACCAGGTGCCGTCTTCAAGGGCCAGAATCGCTTTCATATATCGTTTTCTCCTCGCATGAGTGCGGTGACTGTTGGCAGATCTTCGGGGCGGTCCACCCCGTGGCTTGCGTGCCGCGTGACGGACACGTGAATGGGGATGCCGGCTTCGAGCAGGCGGAGTTGCTCCAGCTTCTCCAGCCGCTCCAGCGGACTTTCGCCCAAAGCGCTGAAATTTTCAAGAACGCGCATGCGCAGCCCGTACAGGCCGATATGTCCCAGATATTGCGGGGTTTCATCCCGGCCGAAGGGAACCGGCGCACGCGAGAAGTACAGAGCCCGACCGTCGGCTGCGCGCACGATCTTGACCCTGTCCGGCGATCCGGCTTCCTCCGGCGTGATCGGGTGCCCCAGCGTGGTGACCTGCACCTCCGGATTTTCAAAGGGCCGGATCAGTTCCGTCAGCATTTCCGGGTTCATGGCAGGTTCGTCGCCCTGGACGTTGACGATGACGCTTTCGGGGCCAGCACCGAGGAGGCGGGCCGCCTCCAGTACCCGGTCCGTGCCACTGGCATGGTCGCGGCTCGTCATGAGCACCGTCATGCCCAGGTCCGTAGCGGCCTGCAGGATGCGCTCGTCGTCTGTTGCCAGGGCCACGGTGCCCACAAGGGGGCAGAGGGCCGCACGGCGCATGACATGCCAGAACATGGGCTTGCCGTGGATGATGGCCAGGGGCTTTCCCGGGAAACGGGAGCTTTCGTACCTGGCGGGGATGATGGCGTAGACGTCAGTCATGTTCGCTCCGTGAAAGAAAGGGCCGGATGAGTCCGGCGGACGCAGCCGAGGCGCCTTGCCTGGCGCGGACATAGGCGAGGGCCTTTGCGCGCACTTCGGATCTGGGTGGAGCCGGGGAGAGCAGGGTATCGGCCAGTTGCCCGACATCGGGGCTGCGAAAGACAAGGTCGTCGAAGATTTTCCGGCCGATCCAGTCGAAGTTGCGGGTATGGGGGCCCACGCAAGGGAGCACACCCTGGGCCAGGGGCTCCAGGAAATTCTGTCCGCCGAGGCGCGCGATGCTTCCGCCTACGAAGGCGCGCCTGGCCAGGGCATAGGCCGGGGCCAGTTCGCCGAAAGTGTCCCAGAGCAGCACGCCCGGGCCGGCTGGCCCGTCCAGGCCGCTGCGCAGGGCATGGGGGATGCCCGCCTCCGAGAGGAGGGCTTTCCAGGCGTCGATCCGGTGCATGTGGCGGGGAAAGAGGCCGACGACGCAGTCGGGTTTGTCTTCGAGAATCCTGTGGACGAGTTTCAGCACGGCCTCCTCTTCCTGTTCGCGTACGGAGCCGAGCACGAGAAAGGTGCTGGATTCCGGGATGAGACCTGCCAGGGGGTTGGCGTCGCGCTCGAGCAGGGGCGTGCCCATGGCGCGGTCGAATTTGATGTTGCCCGTGACCATGGTCCGTTCGGGGCCGAAGACCAGACCGTAGCGTCTGGCGTCGGCTTCGGCAATGGCGCCGATGCGCGCCGGCGGACACAGAAAGGGCCGCAGAAACAGGTAGCCTGCCAGGGATTTCGTGGTCATGCGGCCGTTCACCACGACCACCGGGATTTTTCTGGCGGCGCAGGCCATGAGCAGGCCTGGCCAGATTTCAGTCTCCAGGAGCACCACGGCCCTGGGCCTGGCCTGGTCGAGGGCGCGTTTCATGAGCCGGGGCAGGTCCAGGGGCAGGTACCGGGTCTGCAGTCCGGGGACTGGAGTCGCTTTTAGAACGCCCAGGCCCTGGCTGGTGCAGGTGGTGGCCAGAACGCGAGCCTCCGGCAGCGAGTTCAGAATAAGTAGCTCTATTCTTCTCACGAATTAATTT
>CAZQYA010000261.1:0-738 GCA_964597325.1 uncultured Desulfovibrionaceae bacterium | reverse complement strand
TCCGGGAGATGTTCAAGCAGGCTCGCCACCAGGGCGCATTCTCCTGCCGAGGCTCCCTGGATCCAGATGTCGCAGGGCTTCAGACGCTCGAATCCGAGACGCTCCCGCCAGCCCTGACGCATTCTGGGCGAGAGGAACACAAGCGGGCCCGCCACGTACCACAGCACGCTGTACAGGACGCCGAAGGCCAGACGGGCCGTTTTCGAAATCTGGCGATAGGCCGTGGGCATCAGCGTTTCTTGCGCAGGCCCAGTTCGATGAGCCGGCCCAGGAGCTGTTCGAAGGACAGACCTGCGGCCTGGGCCTCCTGAGGCAGCAGGCTGGTGGCCGTCATGCCAGGCAGGGTGTTCACTTCCAGCAGGTACGGCCTGCCGTCGGCCGAGAGCATGAAGTCCGCGCGGCTGTAGTCCGTGAGTCCCAGGGCCTCGTGGGCGTTGAATAAAGATGGTTCGGGTTTAGCTCTTGGTACATCAGGTATTACGACTATTGATATGTCTGTAGCGTTTGGTGCTATTGGTAATAACGGTGTTTATATTGAACCTGTAGCCTATTCAAAGGTTGAGGACACTATGGGCAATGTATTGCTTGAGTCATCAAGTTCACAGATAGTAAAACCAGTATTTACACCAGCGGCTACATGGCTATTGGTGGATATGCTGGAGGATGCCGTAAGTAGTGGTACTGGTAAAAGAGCACGATTTGATAATATGACAATAGCAGGTAAGACGGGTACAAACT
>CAZQYA010000260.1:0-3517 GCA_964597325.1 uncultured Desulfovibrionaceae bacterium | reverse complement strand
AGGCGTTTTCAGCCAGGGCGGCTGCTATATATAAAAGCTTCCTGTGGATGCGGGCGCATCCTGAGAAGCGAGGCATTACATAAAAAGGCGTAAAGAGTGTAAGAGGTTTTTTCCCCTTACACTCTTTACGTAAAGTCAAGCAAGAAGCAAAAAACTATTTGATTTCAACCTTGGCGCCGGCTTCCTCAAGCTGCTTCTTGGCATCTTCAGCGGCGTCCTTGGCAGCGGCTTCGAGAATCACGGAAGGAGTCTCGTCAACCTTGGCCTTAGCCTCTTTCAGGCCCAGGCTGGTCAGGGCGCGGACAACCTTGATGACGCCGATCTTGTTGGCGCCGGGCTCCTGCAGGACAACGTCGAATTCGGTCTTTTCCTCGACGGCTTCAGCGGCGCCTGCGGCCGGGGCAGCAGCAACGGCGGCGACGGGAGCGGCAGCGGAAACGCCGAACGTCTCTTCGAGTTCTTTGATGAAACCGGCCAGTTCGAGCACGGTCATGTTGGAAATGAATTCGACAACCTGTTCTTTGGTGATATCAGCCATTTTGTCCTCCTAAATATGTCGCAATTGGCTCATTCTTCTTTTTTGTCTTTGAGAGCGCCCAACACGTTGAGCATCCCCCGAATCACATTGGCAAAGAGAGAGACGAAGTTCGTCGGCACGGCATTCATGGTACCCAGAACAGATCCGAGGAGCTGTTCGCGGCCAGGCAGTTCGGAAAGGGCCTTGATGGACGCCTCTTCCAGGAACTTGCCTTCCAGGCTTGCGTAACGAACGGAGAACTTGTCGTTCTTCTTTGCAAACTCAACCAGGACCTTCGCAGCGACGACAGGGTCGTCATAGCCGAAAGCCACGGCGCAATTGTACTTCAAATGATCATTGAGTACGACATGCTGTCCTTCCTCGAAGGCTTTCCGTGCCAGAGTATTTTTTACGACCTGGTAGTCGCACCCAGCTTCGTGCAGCTTGGCACGCAAGGGGGTCAACTCTGCCACCTTCAGCCCGTGGAAGTCCGTGACAATGGCGATGCTCGCCTTGTCAGCCTTCTCCTTTAGGCCATCGATGATTTTTGCTTTTTCTGCCCTATTCACCACATACCTCTCTATAGCTAGGCAGAATGAGCCAAAGCCGTCTGTGCAGGATATTAAGGAAAGTCCACCTGCATTCTCTGACTCATCTACTTGTTGGGAACTTATTCACCCGCTCTGCGCAGGGAAGCGGCGTCCACCTTGACGCCGGGGCCCATGGTGGAAGACAGAGAGACGGCCTTCACGTAGGTGCCCTTGGCAGAAGAGGGTTTGAGCTTGTTAAGCGCGTCCACGACGCTCTTCAGGTTGCCGAGAAGTTTCTCGGTTCCAAAGGACACCTTGCCGATGGGAGCGTGGATCACACCGGCCTTGTCAACACGAAACTCGACCTTGCCAGCCAGAAGTTCTCCGATGGCTTTTTCGAGATCCACGGTAACGGTACCGGTCTTGGCATTCGGCATGAGACCGCGGGGCCCGAGGATCTTGCCAATCTTGCCAACGTGTCCCATCATATCGGGAGTGGCCACGGCCTTGTCGAAGTCAAGCCAGCCGCCTTTGATCTTCTCGACCAGGTCGTCTCCACCAGCTTCGATGGCACCAGCGCTCCGGGCTTTCTCTTCATTTTCGCCCTTGCAGAAGGCGACTACGCGGACTGTCTTACCCAGCCCGTGAGGCAGGGAAACTGCGCCACGAACCATCTGGTCGGAGTACTTGGGATTGACACCCAAGTTCACCGCGAGGTCCACTGTTTCGTCAAATTTGGCGAAGGAGCTCTTGAGAACCAGCTCGACAGCTTCAGCCACATCGTACATCTTGAGACCGTCAATGGCCTCGCATGCTTTCTTGAATTTCTTTCCGTGATTGGGCATGGCTCGTTCTCTCCCCTTATTCCACTTCAATTCCCATGCTGCGGGCCGTGCCCATGACGGTCTTGCACGCAGCAGCCAGATCATACGCCGAAAGATCAGGCATCTTGATTTTCGCGATCTCCTCGATCTGGTCCATGCTCACCTTACCAACCTTTTTCTTGTTGGGCTCACCGGAGCCCTTCTGGACCTTGGCGGCCTTGGTCAAGAGAACGGCGGCAGGGGGTGTCTTGGTGACGAAGGTGAAGGAGCGGTCCTGGAAGACCGTGATCTCCACAGGAATGATCATTCCCTTGTCATTCATGGTCTTTGCGTTGTAAGCCTTGCAAAACTCCATGATGTTAACGCCGTGCTGACCCAGCGCGGGACCTACCGGCGGCGAGGGATTCGCAGCTCCTGCGGGAAGTTGCAGTTTGATTATTGCAGTTACTTTTTTGGCCATAACACTACCTCATCTCTAAAAATTATCAGCCTTTCGTCACCTGAACAAAGTCCAGCTCAACCGGCGTTTGTCTTCCGAAGATAGATACCGAGACGCGCAGTTTGCCCTTGTCATAGTTCACATCTTCAACCGTGGCATTGAAATTTGCGAACGGGCCGTCGATCACGCGCACATCATCTCCACGTTCAAAATGAAATTTGGGCCTGGGCTGTTCCTTTCTGCTTTCGATGGTCGCCAGAATTCTCTGCGCCTCTTTGTCAGTAAGCGGTACAGGGCGACTCTTCCCGCCAATAAACCCAGTAACCTTGGGGATGGATTGAATCATGTGCCATGAATCATCCGTAAAGATCATCTTGACCATCGCATAGCCCGGATAAAACTTGCGAGTGGATGTCCTTTTCTGCCCCTTGATCAGCTCGACAACCTTTTCCGTGGGCACAATGACATCTTCGACCAGCCCCTTGGCCTGGCCGGTGCGAATCATCTCGCGGATGGTCTGCTCCACGCGCTGTTCGAATCCCGAATAGGTATGAATGATATACCAGCGAGCTTTTGGATCGTCGTTCATAAATGCACCCGCCTAGGACAGAATGGCGGCTATAATCTTGGTCAGGACCAAATCGGTAATGCCAAGAAAGAATGCCAGAACAACCACCATCATCAAGACAGCCGAGCTGGTACTGATCGTTTCCTGCTTGTTCGGCCAAATGACCTTTTTCAGTTCCAATTGGGCCTTCTCCAGGAAAGAGCGGAAATCCTGAAACTTCTTCGCTACTCCCTGTGTCGGCGTATCTGATTCGGCATTCTTTTTCATTTTGTCCATCGCTCAAAGATTGAATGGCAGGCCAGGAGGGATTCGAACCCCCAGCCCTCGGATTTGGAGTCCGATGCTCTACCGTTAGAGCTACTGGCCTGCATGTCGGAAATTTTCATTACGGATGCCGCAGATGCGGCATCCGCATGAGACTATTTGGATTCGCGATGCTTGGTGTGCTTTCCACAAAAAGGACAAAACTTGCTCAGCTCCAACTTTGCAGTCGTGTTCTTCTTGTTCTTCTGGCTTGCGTAGTTTCTACGCTTGCACTCGCTACACGCAAGGAGAATATTGATGCGCATGATTACTCCTGAATCTCGGAAACAACGCCGGCGCCGACGGTACGGCCACCTTCACGGATGGCGAAGCGCA
>CAZQYA010000259.1:0-3528 GCA_964597325.1 uncultured Desulfovibrionaceae bacterium | reverse complement strand
GTTTCCGGTCATGCCCGGGCTTGAAAACCCCATCGCCGACCCGCCCCTGCCCCCCCTGACCATTGAGCCGCGGCGCATGCTTCTGCAGAGCTTCGGCTTCGGCGGCCAGAACGCCTGCCTGGGGTTGCGCCCGGGGTATACGTCGTGACCCGGACCTGCATTTTTACGAAGCCGCGCGCCGGTATGCTGCGCAAAAACCTTTGGCCGCACACGAAGCAAACGGGGTGGATGTGACCGACCGATTCGACACCACGGCGAATTTTACGAACTTCGACCCTTCGCGGGCGCTGGAGGCGGTGCTGTCCTGGAACGAGAGCGAGATCGCGGTGCGCACGGCGCCGGGCCTCCCGCCATACCTGGCCCTGGAGGCCATGGCCCAGGCCTGCGGCCTGCATCTGCGCAAACGCCGCGCCTTCAAGGTGCGGGCGTTTCTGGCCTCGGTCTCGGATCTGGTGCACGATCCCGGCCTGGGGCGGAAGGGACTGACCATCCGTGCCGTGCTCACGGCCGAAACCTCGGCCGGGGCGGCCTACAGCGTGACCGTCGAAGGCGGACCGACCTGCCGGATGCTCATGGGCCACACGGCCATCCAGGAACCCGACACTTTTTTTCGCAGACGATTCGAGGCCCTATGCAGCACATCCTTGAACGACTGAAGGCCGCCGTTCTTGCCAGACAGGAGGCCGACCTGGGCCGGAGCCTCCTGTCCGTGGACGGACAGCGGGGACCCTGCACAATTCTGGACGGTCGCGAGTATCTGGATTTCTCCTCCAACGACTTCCTGGGGCTGGCCCGCGACCGGGACATGTCCGTTCGCCTGGGGGAGTTGTGCCGCGAGCAGGGCTGCGGCGCGGGCTCCTCGCGCCTGGTCACGGGCACGTCGCGGTCAACCCTTGAGGCCGAGAAAGCCCTGGCTGCTTATTTCGGCTACGAATCCTGCCTGATCCTGGGCAGCGGCTTTCTGGCGAACCTGACCCTGTTGGCCACCATCTTTTCCGAAAAGGACTGCCTGGCCCTGGACAAGCGCGCCCACGCCAGCACCATGGCGGGCGTGCGCCACAGCCGGGCGGAGTTCCACACCTTCCGACACAACCGACTGAGCCACCTCAAGAAGATTCTGCGCGGACACCGGGTGGACGCCGTGCTGACGGAATCGCTGTTCAGCATGGACGGGGACAGCCCGGACTTCGGGGAAATGCAGCGACTGAAGGACGAGTTCGGTTTCTTCTGCATTGTGGACGAGGCCCACGCCTTCGGGGTTCTGGGCGACGGCGGGCGCGGCCTGGCGCACGGCCCGGCCGATGTGGCCGTGGGCACCCTGGGCAAGGCCTTTGGCCTGTTCGGCGCCTTCATCCTCTGTCCGGCAGCGGTACGCGAGCACCTCATCCATTTCGGCCAGGGCTTCATCTACACCACGGCCCTGCCGCCCTGGCACGGGGACATGGTGCTGGCCATGCTGGACAGGGTAGCCGCAGCCGACGAAAAGCGCGACCGCCTGCGCGCTCTGGGCGACACGGCCCGGCAGCTTCTGGGGGAGGCACTGCCCGTGCGGGGCGAGGCGCACATCCTGGCGCTGGAAGTCGGCGACGCGCAACGGAGCCTGCGTCTGGCAGAGGGCCTGCGCCGGGAAGGTTTCGTGGTCTTCGCGGCCCGCTACCCCACCGTGCCTCTGGGCGATGCCATTCTGCGCGTCAACCTGACGAGCTCGCACACCACGGAGCACGTCGAACTCCTGCGCAACGCCCTGCGCCGGACCCTGGAGGCCGCATGAGCAGTGCGGGCCGGATCATCTTTGTCACGGGAACGGACACGGACGTAGGCAAGACCGTGTTGAGCCTGCTGCTCATGCACGCCCTGTCGGGCTGCGACGCCGTGTACCTCAAGCCCGTGCAGACGGGATGCGCGGACCCGGGCTTCGGCTCGGACCCGGCCTTCATCCACGCGAACCTGCCCGGCGGCCTGCCCGGAGGCATGAGCCCGGCGGACTGCGTGCACTCCTGCCGACCCCTGCCCAAGGCCCCGCTCTTTGCCGGAGCCGAGGTGGACTTCGACGGACTGGTCCGCTTCATAACGGAACATGCCCAAAGACACGAAAACGTGGTGGTCGAAGGAGCGGGAGGCGTCTTTGTGCCCGTAACCCGGGACAGAACCGTCCTGGACCTGGCCCTGGCCGCAGGTGCATCCATCCTGGTGGCGGGCCGCGCCGGGCTCGGGACCATCAACCACACGCTGCTGACCTTCGAAGCCATCGCCTCCCGGGGCGGGCGGTGTCTGGGGGCGGTGCTGCTGGACCCGGTCGACGCCGTATCCGAAACAGAGCGGGCCGAAAACATCCGGGCCATCGAGGATTTTTCGGGCCTGCCGGTGCACGGAGTCGTCGGGCGCATCGACGATCTGCGCAACCCTGATCCGCGCCATCTGGCCGTCCTGGCCCGCTTGGTCGATTCCGATCCATCCTGACCAGCCCGGCACCTGCCCTTCAAGCCCTTTCCCCGGGTTCGCCAACTTGCCGAATTCCCTTTGTCTTCAGACAGTTCTTGACCGTGTACGGCTCTGCATGTAGGACACTGCAGATTTGGGTTTTTGCGCGCTGACGGACTGCTGAAAACACAAAATTCGCAGGCCGTTCAAAAATGCTGAGATGCAAAAAAGCGAAAAAAACCAGGGCGCGCAGTGTATTGCGGATACAT
The DNA here is from genome assembly GCA_964597325.1 of uncultured Desulfovibrionaceae bacterium. GTDB lineage: Bacteria > Desulfobacterota > Desulfovibrionia > Desulfovibrionales > Desulfomicrobiaceae > Desulfomicrobium. The sequence goes on along the minus strand of CAZQYA010000259.1, from coordinate 838 downwards.
AAACGGTCTGGCTTTTTTTGCTGACGCGACAGATTGCCGTTTTTGAGGCGGCCTGCAAACTCAATGGCATGTGAGCGGGACGGGCCCATTTGGCCTTGCAACACATCACCCTCGGGAGGGAAATTTTCATGAGCAGAAGAATCATCCAGGTTGAAGAAAGGGTACCATTACTTCAGGGCATGCCCCTGAGCCTCCAGCATCTGTTCGCCATGTTCGGTGCGTCCGTGCTGGTGCCGACGCTCTTCAAAATCGACCCGGCCATCGTGCTGCTCATGAACGGCATCGGGACGCTGATCTACCTGTTCCTGTGCAAGGGCAAGGCACCGGCCTTCCTGGGTTCGAGCTTCGCTTTCCTCTCACCGGTCTTCGTGGTCCTGGGCGCGGACCAGGCCATGTGGGGCGCCAACTACTCCTACGCCCTGGGCGGCTTCGTGGCTTCGGGCCTGATCTTCATCGCCGTGGCGCTCATCATCGGCAAGTTCGGCTCCGACTGGATCAAGGTCGTGCTGCCGCCGGCCACCATGGGCCCCATCGTGGCCCTCATCGGCCTTGAGCTTGCCGGCGTGGCCACGGGCATGGCCGGCATCATGCCCAACGACGCAGGCGCCTACAACATGGACGCCGTCATCGTGTCCATGACCACCCTGCTGGTGGTGGCCTTCGGGTCCATTGTCTTCCGAGGCTTCATGGCCGTCATTCCGGTCCTGATCGGCATCATCGTCGGCTACCTGGTGGCCATCGCCATGGGCATGGTCAACTTCGACATCATAACCATTGCCACGGTCCTGGCCATGCCGGCCATCTACACGCCCAAGTTCGACTGGGACAAGATACTCAT
>CAZQYA010000258.1:0-3575 GCA_964597325.1 uncultured Desulfovibrionaceae bacterium | reverse complement strand
AACCACGTGGCCCTGACGCGGGCCGAGTTCCAGATGCGCCTGAACAGGGGCCTCTTTGCCCTGTCCTGGGAAAGCCACGGCTTTTCCTACGGCCTGGGGCGGGAGATCGACCTCTGGATGACGCAGGGGCTGAGCGTGGTCATGAACGGTTCGAGAGAGGCCCTGCCTGCCGCCCTGCGTTCCTACCCGGACCTGCTTCCCGTTCTGGTGACCGTGTCCGAAGAGCTCCTCAGGCAAAGGCTGGCCGGTCGGGGGCGAGAGGACGCCCAGGAACTGGAGCGGCGTCTCGCCCGGGCGCGCCTGGACGTGGGCGAGGTGCCCGGGCTCGTGCGCTTCGACAACTCCGGCCACCTGGCCGAACGCGGCCGGGCCCTGGCAAACCTCATCCTGGAAACGACAACCAAGGCCAGATGACTATGCTCTCCCCGGAACCGACCATCCACACCACGGCCGTGATCACTGACAGCAGCCTCGGCGCCTGGACAGAGATCGGCGCGCAGACGGAAATCATCTCCTCGACTATCGGCGACTATCCCTATTTCTGCGACCGCTGCCACGTCATGTACACATCCGTTGGCAAGTTCTGCTCCGTGGCCAACCACGCCCGCCTGAACCCCAGCAACCACCCCACCTGGCGAGCCACCCAGCATCACTTCACCTACAGAAGCGCCAAATTCGGCATGGGGCCCGACGATGACGCCTTCTTCGACTGGCGCAAGTCCAAGCCCGTCACCCTCGGCCACGACGTCTGGATCGGCCACGGCGCCCTGGTCATGCCCGGCGTGACCGTCGGCACCGGCGCCGTCGTCGCCTCGGGCGCAGTGGTCACCAAGGACGTCCCCGACTACGCCATCGTCGCCGGCGTCCCGGCCAAGCCTGTCAAATACCGCTTTCCCCTCGACGTGCAGGAAAAGCTCCTGACCCTGGCCTGGTGGGACTGGGAGCATGAACAGCTTGCGGCAGCCATGGCCGATTTCCGGAATCTGGGGGTGGAGGCGTTTGTGGAGCAATACAGCGGTTGATTGCAAGAGCCCTCCTGGCTTGCGGGGTCATTCTTGCCGCTGGTTTAAGGAAGGCGTCCGCGTCAGGATCTGCATCTGGCGAATCGCTATTTCGTTCAAACGCTTCAGGCGCTCTCCCTGTTCAAGTCCCATGTGAATCAGTTCGGCATTGATTCCCTCGATGTTGGCCAGAACCAGAAGTTGCTCAAGCGTGGAATGATCACGGACGTTTCCCTTCCTGTCAGGATTGGCGTTGCGCCATTCGGCGGCGGTATGTCCGTAGAGAGCGACGTTCAGAAGGTCCGCTTCATTCGCGTAGGTCATGGCCGCCTGGGCGTGGGTTACTGCGGGCGGAATGAGATGGGTCTGAATGGCGTCTGTGTGGATACGGTAGTTGAGTTTGGCCAGCGTTCGGTTCAGGTCCCAGGCCTGCGATAGACGCCGATTTTCATCCTCCTTGAGTCGTTGGAATTCCTTGATGAGGTACAGTTTGAACTCCACGGAAACCCACGATGCGAATTCGAAGGCGATATCCTTATGGGCGAATGTACCGCCGTATCTCCCTGCCTTGGCCATCAATCCGATTGCGCCCGTCTGTTTGACCCATTGCTTGACCGTCAGGACGAAGCTGTTGAGGCCGGCATTTTTTTTAATCCCATCGAATTCGGTGGAATTGAAAGCCGGGTTATTCAATGCTTCCCACATACCTATAAATTCCAATGTGTTGCGGTTTCTTAGCCAGTTCGAGATCAGATAATCAGTTCGTCCAGGACTCTTGTACCGTGCGATGTCTGTAAGCGAGATGAAATCCCACTCCTGGTGGATGAGCAGGCTGACTTCGGTTCCTTTGACGATGGCGACGGCTTTGCGTGGCTGATTCATCTCGTTTTCATCCCAGGGGCAAACAGGTTCTTGATTGGATTGCCGAGTTATTCGGAGCAATCCTGCATGTCGAGGATTTATCGATTACATTGGCTGCCAGAGAATGAGGCGTCAATGGTGACAAATCCGTATAATCCGGTGGGGCAGGAGGAAGACAGGCTGATTTGAGCCATGACTTCGAATCGTCAACCGCGACACTGAGTATCCGGTAAAGTGGATATTTCCGGTTTTGATGAACCGCAGGCCCTGACTGGAATGGCGAGCTTCCTGTTGCGTGGGAGAGGGGATCTGGCATGGTGCCTGGGCCATGTCATGGCGGTCGGCGGGTTCGTATTCAAACCGTTGAGTTCCAATATGGTCCGATGCAGAAATTGAATCAAGAAATATGAAAATACGGATCAAATTTATATATTAAATTATCCGATAAAATAGAGCTTGTTGAGTAATAATAACGAAATTGTTGCCGGCTAAATTACAAATAATGGTTGACAATGTCATGCCGCACCCATAGTTGTATCTGGCTTCGCAAAATTCCTTGTTTAAATCCCACAAGAATTGAATACGGTTTTTGCATTTCTGATGATAGCTGTTTTCATCAGAAAGTGAGCTTTTTTATTCCTTTTTTTCTTCTGGAGTTATTCTTTTGTCTAAGAACATCTATGTTGGTAATCTGTCCTGGTCCACTTCCACTGCCGATCTGAACACCATGTTTTCCCAGTATGGTCAGGTCACTTCCGCCCATGTCATTGAGGACCGCGACACCGGTCGTTCCCGCGGCTTCGGCTTCGTCGAAATGGATGACGAAGGCGCCCGCAAGGCCATCGAAGCCTTGAACGGCTCCGACTGTCAGGGTCGCACCCTGAAGGTCAACGAAGCGCAGCCCCGCGAGAGCCGCCCGCGCTACTAAGCCTGCAAGAAAAGCACAAAAAAAGCCCGTCCCTGACGGGCTTTTTTTTGTCCAAAATTCGAGCTCTTATGGTTCCTGATCGTTCATTTGCGGAACTGTTGTGGACCGTCTTGCGCGGATCGGGCGAGTGGGAAATCCCGCATGAGCGTGAATGGTTCGTCTGGATGCGGTTGAAGGAAAACGCTGATGGCGGCCGCCGGGAGCGGCTGGTGGGCAAAGGGCTCAAGCAGCGGGGCAAGGGATGAATATATCCGGTGACGTTCTTCGGGGTCTGAAATGCTGCCCGTGAGGGTGAGGTGAAAGCGAAATTCATCAAAAACGTAAGGGTAGCCCCATTGTTCCAGGAGTCTGTCCTGGTTCGGCGTGAGACCTCCCGCACGTCGGCGGGCCAGTTCCCCGGATGACGGGGGGCGGCGGTAACGGTCCAGTTCCGTGACGCAGGTCCGGGCCAGGTTTTCAAGTTCGGGGCATGGGTCCGATGGCGTAAGGGCCAGGAAGGAGCCGATGGTCGCCAGGCGCAGAGGCGGTAGTTCAAAAGCCTTGATGCTGGAAGCCAGAAGAGCCGTGGCTTCGAGTACCTCAGCCTCGGACGTTCCGTCTGCCAGGAAGAAGGGGGGCTTGAGGGTGCCGTGCAGCCCGTAGTGCCTTGGCGAGGCAGTCAGTTCGGCCAGTCGCGAGGGCTCGATGCCGGGCAGGTCGACCTGTTTCAGGATGTTGTCTGTACGGGCGTCGCGCCCGAGAATGGACGAGCAGATGGATTCAAGCTCCGATCCCTGGTCCGGGGC
>CAZQYA010000257.1:0-3593 GCA_964597325.1 uncultured Desulfovibrionaceae bacterium | reverse complement strand
CCGCAGCGGGTGGTGCAGGACGTTCCGCCACAGGATCATCCCGCAAAGATAACCCTATCAAAAACACGGCCAACAGAAATCATGCCCGGAAAATCGGGACGTTGCGCATTTCCCGGCGCGTGACTGACATCCCTCGCAGGTCCATCTTGACACAATGTGGATCTATTTTCGTATCAAAAAGATCCACAAAACAGCCACCGGGTAAATCCGGACGGACAGGCCGTCCCTTTCCCTCCGGTGATTCTTGGAAAAGGCAGCCCCCCTCACTCCAGCGCCTGGTCCAGGTCCGCCAGGATGTCGTCGATGTGCTCGATGCCCACGGACAGGCGCACCAGATCCGGAGTAATGCCGCCCGCGGCCTGTTCGGCCTCGGACAACTGGGAGTGGGTGGTGCTGGCCGGGTGGATGGCCAGGCTCCGGGCGTCGCCCACGTTGGCCAGGTGCGAGACCAGCTTCAGGCGGTCGATGAAACGCCGCCCCGCGTCAAGGCCGCCCTTCACGCCGAAAACCACCATGCCGCCGAAGCCGCGCGGGAACATGGTCCGGGCCAGTTCGTAGGAGGGGTCGCCGGGCAGGCCGGGGTAGCGCACCCAGGCGACCCTGGGGTGCCCGGCCAGGAACTCGGCCGTCTGCAGGGCGTTCTCGCTGTGGCGCTCCATGCGCAGGGCCAGGGTCTCCAGGCCCTGCAGGAAGATCCAGCAGTTGTCGGGCGACAGGCACGCGCCGAGGTTTCTGAGCGGCACCAGCCGCAGGCGCATGATGAAGGCCAGGGGGTTCAGCTCGCCCAAGTCGTGGGCGTAGCGCAGGCCATGGTAGGACGGGTCGGGCTCGTTGTAGAGAGCGAATTTCGGGTCGGTCCAGTCGAAGGTCCCGCCGTCGATCACGGCCCCGCCGATGGCCGTGCCGTGCCCGCCGATCCACTTGGTCAACGAATGAATAACGATATCCGCCCCGTACTCCAGGGGCCGGAAGAGGTAGGGCGTGGTAAAGGTCGCGTCCACCACCAGAGGGAGCCCGCGCTCGTGGGCGATGGCCGCCAGCGCCTCGATGTTGGCCACATCCAGGGCCGGGTTGCCGATGACCTCGGTGTACACGAGACGGGTGCGCTCGTTGATGGCGGCCCGCACCGCATCGGGGTCGTGGATGTCCACGAAGCGCGTGGTGATACCGGCCTCGGGCAGGATGGAGGCGAACATGGTGTGGGTGCCGCCGTAGAGGGTCGAGGACGAGACCAGCTCGTCGCCCTGGCGGCAGATGTTAATGACCGTGTAATGGATGGCCGCCGTGCCCGAAGCCAGGGCCAGGGCCGCCTTGCCGCCTTCGAGCTGGGCCAGGCGTGTCTCCAGGACCTCCTGGGTGGGACTGCCCAGACGCGTGTAGATGTGCCCGGGCTGTCGCAGGGCAAAGAGATCGGCGGCGTGATCCGCGTCCTTGAACAGGTAGGCCGAGGTGCGATGCACGGGCACGGCGCGGGAACCGGTGGCGTCGGGCGCGTATCCCGCGTGCAGGGCCCTGGTTTCGAAGCGTTGCATATGTCCTCCTGTCCGGGCCGGGCCCGGCGAGCCGCGTGTTACGCGGAGGTGATCATGAAAAGTCCGTAGGATGCCAGAAGGTTCGGCCAGAAGCGCACCTCACGCGCGCTGCCGTCTGGAGCCGGGTTCACGGCCAGGGAGCGGACGATGGCGAAGGGCACGGCCCGCGAGTACGTCTTGAAATCCTCCAGGCTCAACACGCGGATGTTGGGCGTGTTGTACCACTGGAAAGGCAGCTCCGGCGTGACGGGCACATGACCGGAAAAGGCCATCTGCAGGCGCACCTGCAGGCAGCAGAAATTCGGGAAGCTGACGATGCCCCGCCGCCCCACACGCAGCAGCTGGTGCAGGAGCCCCGTGGGCTCGTAGGCCTGCTGCAGGGTCTGGGACACGACCACGTAGTCGAAGGCTTTGTCCGGAAAGCCCGGCAGTTCCGTGTTGATATCCCCGTGAATGACGGACAGGCCCTGGGCCACGCAGGCCACGACCTCGTCCTCGTCATGCTCGATGCCCAGGCCCTTGACGTCCTTGGTGTCGCGTAGAAAACGCAGCAGCCGGCCGTCGGCGCAGCCCAGATCCAGAACGCGGCTGCCCGGTTCGATCCAGGAGGCCACGATCCTCAGATCGAAGCGCAGGTCGTGGCCGGTATCGGCGCAGGTCTCAGCAGCCATGAAGCCCTCCCAGAAACCCCCGGATCACGGTTTCCAGCCGCTGGTCCGGCAGCAGGAAGGCGTCGTGTCCCCAGGGTGCGGTGATCTCGCAGAAGCTGACGTCCCTGCCCAGGGCCTTGAGGACGTCGACGATCTGGCGGGACTGGTACGTAGGGTACAGCCAGTCCGACGTGAAGGAGACGAGGAGAAACCGGGCGTCCGTGACGGCCAGGGCGCGCCGCGCCGGGCTGTCCGCGTTGGCCAGGTCCAGGTCGAAGTAGTCCGCGGCCTTGGTCACGTACAGAAAGGCGTTGGCGTCGAAACGCTCCACGAACTTTTTGCCCTGGTGGTGCAGGTAGCTCTCCACCTGGAAATCGCCCTCGAAGTTGAAGGCCAGGCCGCCGTGGCGCAGCTCGCGGCCGAACTTCACGTGCATGGACTCGTCGGAAAGATAGGTGATGTGCCCGATCATGCGCGCCACGGCCAGGCCCAGGTCCGGGCGCACGCCGTCGTAGTAGTCGCCGTTCTTCCAGTTGGGATCGCTCATGATGGACTGCCGGGCCACCTCGTTGAAGGCGATGGCCTGGGGCGAATGGCGACTCGTGGTGGCCAAGGCGATGATCCCGTCCACCATCTCGGGATAGGCGGCCGCCCACTGCAGGGTCTGCATGCCCCCCAGGGAGCCGCCGACCACGGCCCGCAGACGCTCGATGCCCAGATGCCGGACCAATTCGCGCTGGGCCCGGACCATGTCCGGGATGGTCACCAGGGGAAAATCCAGACCCCAGAAGCGGCCCGTGACCGGGTTGACGGAGGCCGGGCCACAGGAGCCCATGCAACTGCCGATGACGTTGGAGCAGATGACGAAATGCCGGTCCGTGTCGATGGGCTTGCCGGGCCCCACGTAATGCTCCCACCAACCGGGCCTGTCGTCGCCATCGTGATAGCCGGCCACATGGGCGTCGCCCGTCAGGGCGTGGCAGATGAGCACGGCGTTGGACTTTTCGGCGTTCAGCTCGCCGTAGGTCTCGTAGGCCAGGGACACGGGCCCAAGGCCCACTCCGCTGTCCAGGGTCATGGGACCGGGCGGATGGGCGAAGGTGAAAGACTGGGTGCGGACAGTGCCGACTGAGGGCTGCGTCATCGGGTTCTCCATGAATGCGGGCTGACTGTCAGGGTCTATGAACAGGCGCGGCCAAGGTCAAGGGCGGGACGTGTTCCCGGCTGGCCCTTCCCGCTTCCCCATGCTATGCATCCGGCACCGGAAGCAAAGGAGGCCGCCATGCTCAGATCCGACATCCTCGAACAACTCGACACGCCCACCACGTGGGACATGATCATCATCGGCGGCGGGGCCACGGGACTGGGCTGCGGCGTGGACGCGGCCAGCCGCGGCTACCGCGTCCTGCTG
>CAZQYA010000256.1:0-3605 GCA_964597325.1 uncultured Desulfovibrionaceae bacterium | reverse complement strand
TCCAGGTAGCGGTGGCTGTCGTAGTCCATGACCGCCACGGTGTCACCGGGCTTAACCCCTTGGGCCATGAGGGCGGCGGCCAGCCGGGCCACGCGTTCCCGGAACTGCGCATAGGTGAAGCGGATGGTCCCGGCGTAGACGATTTCCTGGTCCGGATCGTCCTGGATGGGGGCCTGAAGGATGTTCTTGATAAGCAGTTGTTGGGTCGGGTTCATATGGGTCCTGTGGTGATTGCGGTGTTGCCGTGACAGAGGCTCGTCCTACATGCCGGCCATTGGCAGGGCCAGGAGGTTCTCCCCGAAGGGGACCGCTTCCGTGCCGAGGTGCAGGACGATGCCTCGCAGAAATTTATCGGGGCTCGACTGCGCCAGCAGGCGCAGGCCCTTGAAGTCCGATGCCGTCGGCGAGGTCGAGGCTTTGACTTCCACGCCGACCAGGGTACCCGAGGGGTCTTCCAGGATCAGGTCGACCTCCTGGCCCGTGTGAGATCTGAAATGGCTCAGGGCGACTCGGTTCCGGGACCATGTCGCGTGCTTGTACAGCTCGCAGAACACGTGGTTTTCGAGCAGATGTCCGAAGACCTGACGGTCCTGCGCCAGGCGTTCGGAGCTCAGGCCGGCCAGGTGGGCGGCCAGGCCCGTGTCCGTGAACATGAGTTTCGGGGCCTTGGTGACCCTCTTGCCGATATTCACGGCCCAGGCCGGGAGCTCGCGGATGAGAAAGGTGGCCGCGAGGAGCGCCATGTAGCGCTTGAGCGTCGTCTGGGGGATGGTCAGGCTGCGCGAGATGTCGGCGTAGGACAGGAGCTGGCCTGTGCGCGAGGCCAGAAGTTGCAGCAGCCGGGGCATGGCGGCGAGGTCCTGGATGCTGGACAGGTCCCGCACGTCCCGCTCCACGATGGTCGTGACATATGACGAAAACCAGGCCTGCCGGCGTTTCTCGCTGGTCCGGGTCAGGACTTCGGGATACCCGCCGGAGACGACGGCGGCCATGATGTCGCCGCCCGCCGCGGCAGGCCACCTCAGCTCGGCGTCGAACAGGGAGTCGACGAGGTTGACGTCCGACCCCGCGATTTCCGCGCGCGACAGGGGCCAGAGGTCGAAGATCTCCATGCGCCCCGCCAGGGAGTCGGAGACGCGCAGGCCGGACATGATGTCCGCGGAGCCCGTTAGGATGAACTGGCCGGGCGTGCGGAGGCGGTCTACGTGTTCCTTGATGGCCGGGAGCAGTTCCGGGGCTTTCTGGATCTCGTCGATGACCACCGGCTTGCGCACCCCGCCGACAAAGCCCCCAGGGTCGGCCTGGGCGGCCGAGAGGACCACGGCGTTGTCGAGGGTCACGTACTCGGATGCGAGGCTGTCCGACATGAGGTCGCGGACCAGGGTGGTCTTGCCGGTCTGGCGGGCCCCCCGGACCAGTATTACGGGCGTGTCGGCCAGCGATTCACGTATGCCGGATGCGATATGGCGTTTGTACATGTGGGAAATGTAGGGGCTCTTTGGTTGAAAATCAACCATCTCGTGGATGATTTTCGTCCATTGAATGGATGATTTTCAACCATTTTGTGGACGATTTTCACACCGTGCGCTCATTGGATGCTCGCCCGGCCGTATCGTGCGGATTCGACATCCGCGTCATTCGCGCTGGACCTCGGCGCGGGGAGAACATAACCTGCCTGTTCGGATTCACGCCCACGCAAGGAGGCCGATATGTCGATGTATTCCCGTTTTGCCGCCTGGTACGACCGCATCTTTCCTTTCAGCCCCGGCGTCTACGCCTATCTGAACCACCATCTGGGGGACCGCGGCGGCCCGATCCTCGACCTGGGCTGCGGCACGGGGGACTACTGCGCCTCTTTTACGCGCGACGGGATCTCGGCCGTGGGGCTGGACCTGGATCAGGCCATGATCTCCCAGGCCCGCACACGTGGGCCGGAAACGGAGTTTCATGTTCTGGACATGACGGAGTTCCCCACTCTGGGTGGGCCCTGGAGCATGATCTACTGCATCGGCAATACGGCCGCCCACCTGACGCCGGGCCGGTTCTGGTCCTGCGTAGAGGGTGTGGCCGAGCGGCTGTTGCCGGGCGGGGTCTGGATCGTGCAGGTCATGAACTGGGATTACGTGCTGGGCCTGAAGAATTTCGTATTTCCGCCCAAGGTCATGGATGGGGCCGTTTTTCACCGCGCCTACGAGGACATCACGCCCGAGGGGCTCACATTCAGCACGGGGCTCGACATCGAGGGCGAGCGCGTTTTCGACGACGAGGTCCGCCTGCACCCCCTGCCGTCGGCCGAGATCGTCAGCGGGCACGAAGCGCGGGGCTTCCGGCTGGTCGAGCACGTCTCGGACTATGCCGGCAGCGGCTTCGATCCCGAAGTGTTTTCCGCCAACATCTTCGTTTTCACCAGATAAGGACGGTTTCCATGGATTTCATGTCCACCATGGGGCAGAGTTCCCTTTTCCGGGGCCTGCCCGAAGGGGAGTTGCGGCAGTTGGAGCGCATCAGCGAGGTCCGCGAATACGACAAGGGGGACATCCTCTTCCACGAGGGCGCCGAGGGCACGGGCTTTTACGTCGTGGCCGACGGAAGGGTGAAGGTCTACAAAATGTCCTTCGACGGGCGCGAGCAGATTCTCCATATCCTCGGGCCCGGCGACCCTCTGGGCGAAGTCCCGGTCTTCGCGGGCACGACCTATCCGGCCAACGCCCAGGCCATGGGCAGGGCCGGCCTCTATTTCTTCCCGCGTAGAAAGCTCATCGAACTCTACCGCGAGAGCCCGTCCCTGGCCATGAACATGCTGGCCGTGCTGTCGCGGCGCCTGCGCGAGTTCACGGTGCTCATCGAGAACCTGTCCCTGAAGGAGATTCCCCAGCGCCTGGCCACCTACCTCGTGCACCAGCAGTCCCTGAAGCCCGTGTCGTCGCGGGTCAAGTTGAGCGTGACCAAGGGCGTGCTTTCCAACATCCTGGGCACGTCCCAGGAGACCCTGTCGCGGGTGCTCGGGAAGATGGGGCAGGAGGGGATCGTCGAGGTCCAGGGCAAGGAGATCAGCATCCTGGACATGGATCGTCTCCGCTCCCTGGCGGACGGGGAAAGCCGGCTCTAGGCCCGGCGCATCTGCAAACCTGTAGCGTAAGAAGGAGCATGAACGCGATGAAATTCTGGATGATGTTGCTGGTGGCGCTTGTGGCCGGGACTCCGGCCTACTGCCTCGATCCTGGGGCGGGAATTAGGGTTGAGACGGGCCTGAAGACCGATTCGAGTTGGGACGGGGGGCAGATCAAATATCCCCGCGGAGATGCCGAGGTGACGGGGCTGGTCATCGAGGTCGACCCGGGCATGGAGACAGGTTGGCACCGGCACGAGATTCCCTCCTTCGCCTACATCCTCTCCGGGGAACTCGAGGTCAGGACGGAAGACGGCGCAACGAAGTTGCTCAAGACCGGAGACATGCTCGCCGAGGTCGTGGGCGTGGTCCATAACGGCCGCAACGTCGGCGAGGAAACCGTCAGGCTGGTCGTGTTCTACGCCGGAGCCAAGGGCGTGCCGCTGTCGGAGAAGGTCGTCCGGTAACGGCGCCGGCCGTTGAGGAATGCTTGAAG
>CAZQYA010000255.1:0-3635 GCA_964597325.1 uncultured Desulfovibrionaceae bacterium | reverse complement strand
GTGAACGGCATCGAGTCCCAGAGCGAGACGGTCTGGCGCCAGGCCCGCAAGTACGGGCTGCCGCGCCTGGTCTTCATCAACAAGACGGACCGCCCCGGCGCCGACTATTGGCGTGTGGCTGCCGACATCGAGGCCCGTCTCGCGGTCCGCCCCGTGCCCGTGACGGTGCCGTGCTTGGAGGCGGAAGGGGCGGTGCTGCACTTGCTGCGCGGCAAGGTCCTGGCTTTCGACACGGCCGATCACGGCAATACGGTCAGCGAGGCGGAGCCGACAGGGGCTGACCTTGAACAGCTCGAATCGCGCCGGCGTGAATTCGTGGAGACCCTCGCCGACCTGGATGACGCGATCATGGAGAAGTATCTGGGCGACGAGGAGATCGGGGAAACCGATATGCGCGAGGCCCTGCGGCGCGCGACCCTCTCGGGCCAGGCCGTGCCCGTCTATTGCGGCAGCGCCCTGAAGAACGTGGGCATCCAGCCGCTCATGAACGGCATCAGCCACTTTCTGCCGTCTCCCGAGGAGTCCGCTTCCAGGGCGCGGGTGCGCGGCCGCATGGAGGAGGCCGGGGTCAGGGAAGACCAGTTCCTGGGCTTCGTCTTCAAGGTCATGTTCGAGGGCGCCCACAAGAAGATCTATCTGCGCGTCTACAATGGCCGCATCGCCGAGAACAGCGCCGTCTGGAATTCCAGGCTCGAACGCTTCGAGAAGATCCACAAGCTCTATACCGTCCACGCCAACCGTTACGAGCCCATTGCCGAGGCCGGGGCCGGCGAGATCGTGCTGGCCACGGGCCTCAAGGAGTGCGTCACGGGCGACACGCTGTTCACGGGCAAATCCGATCTCCGGCTCGAAAATATCGATGTGCTGCAGCCCGTCCTCAATGTGGCTCTGGTTCCAGGCAGCGCCCGTGATACGGACAAACTTCAGGCGCTGCTGGAAAGATATTGCATTGAGGATCCGACCCTGAGGTCCTTCACGGATGAAGAGACGGACCAGCTCATTGTTTCAGGGCTTGGTGAATTGCACCTTGAGATCGTTCTGGAGCGCCTCAGGCGCGAGAGTGGCGTGCCCTTCCGCTACGGCAATCCGCAGGTCATTTTCCGGGAGACCCTGGAAGGCGAGGCCGAGGGCGAGGGGACTTGTCGCAGGCTCATCGCCGACACCCTGCACCGGGCCCTGGTGCGCGTGGCCGTGCGTCCGCGGGAGCGCGGCACCGGCAATGCCCTGTTCTCGGATGTTCCGCAGGGCAACATGGTGAACATTGCCCTGAGGGCCATGGAGGATGCCCTGCAGGCCGGTGCGTCCCACGGCTGCCTGGTGGCCGACGTGGAGGCCAGGCTGCTGGAGGTCGCCCAATTCGAGGACGGCATGACGGAACTCGGCGTTCGCATGGCGACCCTGGAGGCCATGAGATCGGCCCTGGGCGATGCCTCTCCCGTTCTGCTTGAGCCCATCATGGACCTGGAAATGCGCATGCCTTCCGAATACGTGGGGGACTGCGTCAACCTCCTGGGGGCAAAGAATGCCCGGATTCTCGACGTGCGCACCGGGGATTTCGACTCTGGCATTACGGCCATGGCCCCCATGCGCCAGCTCTTCGGCTTCTCCACGGAGCTCAGGTCGCGCACCAAGGGCAAGGCGTTCTATTCGCTGGTCTTCAGTCGTTATGACGTGGTGGGGTAAGGGAAAGGTGCCGGGCATCCTTCTCCTGAAGGACACGGGGTGCAGGAGGTTGCGGGTCTGTCCATGCCGACAGGCAGATTCCAGGATCCGGCCGATATCGAAAATCTGAAACAGGTAGCCTTGTGCCCGTGCCGCGTCCCATCCTGGATGCGGAAACACAAAGCCCCCAGTCCTGAAGACCGGGGGCTTTGTGTTTTTTGCAGGTTGCGCTCAGCCGCAGGCGAAGGTCACTTCACCGATTCTACGGGGTAATCCAGTCCCTTCCAGCCGAAGATGCCGCCGGGGTAGCGGTAGACGTTGGTGTAGCCGAGCTTTTTGGCCCACATGGCGCCGTTGTGGCTGCGGGTGCATTTCACGAAACCGCAGTAGACCACGATGGGTTTGTCCTTGTCCGGGCCGAGAAGGGCTTCGAAGTCGGCCTGGGATTTCCCGTCGGTTTCCTTGGCGTCCCATTCCTTCATGTCCGGGATCGGGAAGAGGAACTGCTTCGCGCCCGGCACGTGCTCCTTCTTGAAGCTGGCCTCGTAGGGCATGGTGTCGATGACGATCATGTCCTTTCCTTCATCCATCATTTTTTTCAGTTCCGTGCCCGTGACCAGGTCGTACTCGCCGGCGAGGGCGTCGCGGTGGAGCTTGACGGCTTCGGCTTCCTTGGTGGCCTCGACCTCGAACTTGGAGTCGAAGAGGGCGAAAGAGGGGCTGGCCAAAAGGGTGCAGACGAGAATCAGAACGGGGACGAGGGCTTTCTTCATGCGTTTTCTTCCTTGCGGATACAGGTTTTGACGGATTGAAATCGCCGGGCCAGGGAGTGCGGTCGAACGCCCAGGAATTTCCGGCACGAGTACAGGAGGACGACACAGGCGAACAGAATCATGTCCCGCTGCAGGGCGCCGCGGATGCCGGCGTAGGCTTCGGCCTCGGGGTCGCCGGGGCCGTAGCAGCCGCAGTCGATGTCCAGGCCCATGTGCATGCCCCAACCCAGCACGGCCATGAAGACGAGGAGCATGAGGGTGATGAGGCCAAGGCTGCCGCGGATGTCGAAGATCAGGGCCAGGGCGCCCAGGACTTCCACGGCGGGCAGGATGACGGCCACGGGCATGACCAGTGGGGCCGGCAGGATGCCGAAGGCGTCCACGGTGGCGGCGAAGGTCATGGGGTCATGGAGTTTCAGGGTTCCGGCCACCAGGAAGGCCATAGCCAGTACAATGCGGAGCGCGCTGTAGGTGAGGGATTTCCAGGACATGGGGAACATGGGTTCAGGTTCTGTCCGCTGTCCCTTTTTTGGTCAAATCGTTATTTTGAATGCAAATCGCGATATGCGATCGAATATCATGATGCTGCGGCAGACGCCTTTTCGGGCGGGTCCAGGCGGACCGGGGTGAAGCCGGGAGCGAATGCGCAGGGGGCGCTGAAGACCATCCATTGGCCGCCGTAGGGATGGAAGAGGCCAAGCTGGGCCGCGTGCAGGTGCAGTCCTGCCGGGTTGGCGTCCAGATCTTCGGAGCCGTAAAGGTTGTCGCCCACGATGGGGTGTCCAAGGCTTGCCATGTGCACGCGAAGCTGGTGCGAACGGCCCGTGCGGGGCATGAGCAGGACCAGGGTGCGCCCCTGCGTGCGTTCCAGGACCTGGAAGTGCGTCAGGGCGGGCTTGCCCGTGTCGAAGCAGACCATCTGACGTGGCCGGTTGGGCCAGTCGCAGATCAGGGGCAGGTCGACGGTTCCCGAATCATGGGCCATGACGCCGCGTACGAGGGCCAGATAGGCCTTGCGCGTCAGGCGCTCCTGGAACTGTCGACGCAGCGCGGCCTCGGCCTTGCGCCGCGTGGCCACCACGAGCACACCGGAGGTGCCCAGGTCCAGCCGGTGCACGGCCTGGGCGGCGGGATGGGTCTCGCGTACGCGGGTCAGGATCGAGTCGAGAAGGTCCGGGGTGCGTCCGGGCACGGAGAGCA
>CAZQYA010000254.1:0-3649 GCA_964597325.1 uncultured Desulfovibrionaceae bacterium | reverse complement strand
AAAACGTCTTACATTTAAGTAAGACAAAATATTTACATATAAAGCAGAGCATCTTGCAAATATGATACGCTTCAAGCCACTCAGAAAACTGATACGCACGGCAAGAACGCTCTATTACATCGCAGCGTTCAAAAACGTGGCGACTTCCCAAATCAATGCAATCAGAAACCGCCCTGACTCTCCATTCCGAAATCCCTGCCCCACAGGCTACATGCGGGGCATAGATTTTTACAATGACTCGGACCTGATCCGCATCCTGACGCTGTGCATGGCCAAATACCGCAAGGTTCACGGCGCCCTCCCCGACCTGACCAATCCCCGGGGGTTCAACGAAAAAATTCTGTGGATGAAATTCTTTGGCGACATCAAGATTCCGGAAAGCGGGAACAAGCTCCTGACCTCAACGTTCATCCCGGACGACCTACAGGGTCTGGTCAACTGCCCGCCCATACTCTGGCGATCAGCCGAACCAAGGCTGCCGCGCAATCACGAGATCAAGCCCGGCGCCTGCTACATCAAGGCCACGCATGGCTCGGGCCTGTTCAAACGCGTGCGCTACCCTCTCGACGAAAAGGCCGTCACGGACCTGGAACGCAAATGCGCCAAATGGCTGCGGACACCCTACGGCATCGAGAAGGGCGAGTGGTGGTACAATGTCTTCGACCGGGAACTCATCATCGACGAGGACATGGCCGACGACGACAGGTCCATCGCCTGGAACTTCTTTGTCTTCCGGGGAAAGGTCGAGCACATCATGCTGCACCGTAAGGGGGACGCCAAAAAAGGGGAACTCGACGAATTGACGCGCCTTGACGCGGATTTTCGTCCCCTCCCGCCCTCGCAGCAATCCTTCAGGCCCCCGGTCAGGGACTTTGGCCTGCCCGACGACGTGAAGGATCGCATGAAACACTGCGCCGCCCGGATCGGCGCGGACGCCCCCTTTGTCAGGGTCGATTTCGTGGTCGGCAAGGACGGGGGCATATACCTGATCGAACTGACGTTCTCGCCAGCCAACGGACTGGCGCAGAGGCCTGCGGAACTGGACTCGTGGCTCGGTGAAAAATGGATTCTCTAACCGCCCAAGGAGCGACCGTGTTTTCGGAAGCAAGCTTCATGTCCCTTTACGACGGCGTCCCCCCTTCCGGGATCGCCGACACCCCACTCATCATCAACGCCTGTCTGACGGGCAACGTTCTGCACCGGGACACCGCCCCGCATCTGCCCATGAGCGTGGAACAGATCGTCGAGAACGGCCTCGAAGCCGTGGAGAACGGCGCCAGCATGCTGCACATCCACGCCCGCGACGGGCAGGGCCGCCCGCAATGGCGTCCGGAGCCCTATGCCCGGATCTTCGAGGGCATCCGCAGACATGCCCCGGACGCGGTGCTCATCGCCACGACCAGCGGACGCGAATACGGAAGCTTCGAAAAACGCTCGGCAGTGCTGGAACTGGACGGAGACTCGCGCCCGGACATGGCATCCCTGACCATGGGGTCCATGAACTTCCCGCAGACGGCTTCGGTCAACGCCCCGGAGACGATCCAGCGGCTGGCAGCGCGCATGAAGGAGCAGAACATCCTGCCTGAGCTGGAAGTCTTCGACCTGGGCATGCTCAATTACGCCTTCTACCTGCGACGCAAGGGCATGCTGCCCATGAACTGCTACGTGAACCTGCTGCTCGGGTCCCTGGGGGGCGTGCCGGGCCGGATCCTCGACCTCTGCAACCTGACCAGGGAAATTCCGGCTTCATGGACATGGGCGGCGGCTGGCATCGGCCGCTACCAATTGGCCGTGAACACCGCGGCGATCCTGCTGGGAGGCAATGTGCGTGTGGGGCTGGAGGACAGCCCGTTCATGGACTACCGGGACATGGAGCCGGCCGACAACCCGGCCCTGGTGGCCCGCATCTCCCGCATCGCCAGGGAGTTGGGCCGATCTGTATCCTCACCGGCGCAAACCCGCGCACGCCTCGGCATCGGCAGCACGGAGAACTGGAGGGCCACGGAAATTCTCATCAGGCCCATGCGCGAAGAGGACATGGCAGATGTGCGCGGCCTCCTGGCGCAATGGAACATGGAGCCCAAGAGCGCCACCAGGACAGGCGTGCGCCCCGAACGGGACCACATCGCGGTCGAGAATACCTTCGTGGCCATCCTCGGGGAAAGGCTGGTCGGGGTGGGGAGCTTTCTCATGATCGACGCCGTTCCTGCGGAAACGGCCAGCCCGGCCGTATCGCCGGACCTGCTGGGCTGCGGCATCGGCTACCGCCCGCAGGAGCGGCGCCTCGAAGAGATGCGCGCCCGGGGTGTGCGCCACGTGCGCACCGAGGCGGACCGGCCAAACGTCATCCGCTGGTACATGGAGAAATTCGGATACCGCAGGACAGGGACCATTCCCAAACGCCACGTCTTCGGCGACAGCGCGCGCACCGAGTGGACGCTTCTCGAACTCGATCTGGAGGCGCACCCCGCCACGGAACACAGGGCGATCCAAGGCGCGGAGCAGGATCACTCGCGCACGTAACGCGCCACGTAACGGTTGCTCAGCAACTCCCCGTCCGCTTCCAGCAGGGGACATTCCCGGCAGGACGGCACCTTCACCTTGCACGAGGACGCGTGGCAGGACACGCGATGCCCGGTCAGACAAAGGGCCACGCGGCGCAGGCTGAGCATGCTCATGCCTTTGACCAGCACGACGTCGCCCGGGCGAAGATTTTCTTCAAGCCAGCGCACGGCGAGCCGGAAATCGGGGGCCAGCAACTGCACGGCGTCCCTGTTCATCCCGGCGGACACGGCCCCGGAGCGTACGCCGGACATGCCCGTTCCCAGGCACAGCACCTCGTCGGCAACCTCGCCGATACGTCGCCCGACCTCCCGGTTGACATCCCCTTGCCTGCCAGGCGGCTCATCCACCCCACCGAACACGACGATCTTCCTGGTGGCCGGCAGGGCGGCCAGGGCATCGAGAGCCGCATGCAGGGACTCGGCATTCCCCTTGTAGCTGTCGTCGATGAGGGTCGCGCCGCCCGGCAGCTCGATACGCTGCATGCGCGACTCGGCCGGCGCCACTGCGGCCAGGCGCGCCAGGGCCTTCTCCGGAGGCACGCCTTCGCGCACCGCCACGGCCAGGGCGGCAAGAAACGGAAAGACCATGTGTCGCCCGGAAAACCTCGTCACCACGTCGAAAGCCCCCTCCGGGAGCACGGCGGTAAAGCTGGTTCCGTCCGGCAGTTCCCTGATTCCGGTCGCACGGACGTCGTTGTCCGCGCCCGTCCCCACGGTCAGCACCCGGGCCCGGGTCCGTGAGGCCATCCACAGCACGTGAGGGTCATCCCCGTTCAGGACGTCCAGCCCATGCTCTGGGAGGGCGCTGACCATCCTGACCTTTTCGGCCCTGGTGTCTTCCAGAGTCGCGAAGGAGCGGTTGTGCTCACTCTTGATGGATGTCACCACGACGATGTCCGGCCGGATCATTTCGGCGTACTGCGCCATGGGCCCCGGCCCGTCGACGCCGGCTTCGATGACGGCGTGGGCATCGCCCGGCCGGACGCGCAGCACGTTGGCCGCCAGGCTCGCACCGTAGTTGCTGTAGGAGCAACCGCGGTCAGGACACCCCAGGGCCACGTGCAGTGAGCGACTAGTAGCGGTCG
>CAZQYA010000253.1:0-3680 GCA_964597325.1 uncultured Desulfovibrionaceae bacterium | reverse complement strand
TCAGTACTTTAATAGAGTTCTAGTGATGAATGAAGGTCATCTTATTTTTGATGGACCACGGACGCGTGGTCATGGAAGAGCGCACCGCCCGCACCACCGCCGAGGACCTCGCGCGGGCCATGGTCGGGACCAATATCCCCCAGGCCACCCGCACTCCGCACGCGCCCGGGGACGAAGTCCTGTTTCTGGACCGCGTCCACCTGTCCGCACCCGACCGCGGCCCGGCCCTCGACGACATCTGCCTGTCCGTGCGCGCCCACGAAATCCTGGGCATCGCAGGCGTCTCCGGCAACGGCCAGGCGCTCCTGGCCGACCTGCTGTCCGGGCTGGTCGCGCCCCGCAGCGGCGCAGTGGTCCTGCGCGGCGAGGCCGTGGAACGGCCCACCCCCGCTTCCATGATCCGCGCCGGCGTCGGCCGCGTGCCCGACGACCGCACCGGCACGGGC
Organism: uncultured Desulfovibrionaceae bacterium; assembly: GCA_964597325.1. Taxonomy (GTDB): domain Bacteria; phylum Desulfobacterota; class Desulfovibrionia; order Desulfovibrionales; family Desulfomicrobiaceae; genus Desulfomicrobium. Next base: position 3,234 of record CAZQYA010000253.1, on the reverse strand, counting down.
CTGGTGGCCGACATGACCGTCATGGAGAACCTGTCCACGGAAATCTACCGCCTGCCCGGCTTCTCCAGACGCGGCATGCTCAATTTCCGCGCCCTGGCCTCCCGCGCAGCACAACTCATGGACGTCTTCGACATCCGCTGCCAGGGTCCGGACGCGCCCGTGCGCAAACTCTCCGGCGGCAACATGCAGAAACTCATCCTCGCCCGCATCCTCTCCCAAGGGCCGCACCTCATCCTCGCCAACCAGCCCACCTGGGGCCTGGACGTGGGCGCCACCGCCGCCGTGCACCAGCACCTCCTCGACGCCGCCCGCCGCGGCGCAGGCGTGGTCCTCATCTCCGAAGACCTCGACGAGCTCTTCCAGCTCACGGACCGCATCCAGGTCATGTACCACGGACGCCTCTCCCCGGCCCAGGACACGGCCACCGTGGACCGCGCCCGGCTCGGCCTGATGATGAGCGGCCAGAACATGCAGGGGGCCGCATGAGACTCGAAGCCCGCGAATCCGCCAGCACCCTCCTGCGCATCACCGCGCCAGTCCTGGCCGTGGCCGCCTCCATGCTCGTCTGCTCGGTCCTCATCCTCTGGGCCGGAGCCTCGCCCCTGGCCGCCTGGGGGCTCCTCGTCAAAGGCGCCCTGGGCTCCACCTTCGCCCTGACCGAAACCCTGACCCGCGCCACCCCGCTCATCTTCACGGGCCTGGCCGCCGCCGTGGCCTTCCGCGCCAAGCTCTGGAACATCGGCGGCGAAGGACAGCTCTACGTCGGCGCCTGCGTGGCCACCTGGCTCGGCACCGGCATGATCACCCTGCCCGCCTGGCTCATGATCCCGTTCCTCTTCCTCTCCGGCGCCCTGGCCGGCGGCCTGTTCCTGCTCCTGCCCACCTGGCTCAAAACGCGCCTCAAGGTCGACGAGGTCGTCACCACCCTGCTCCTCAATTTCGTGGTGCTGCTCGTGGTCAACTGGCTCGTCTTCGGGCCCTGGAAAGACCCCATGGCCATGGGCTGGTCCCAGGCCGCGCCCGTCATCGACCAGGCCATGCTGCCCACCCTCGTGCCCAGATCGAGCCTGCACGCGGGCTTCCTCCTCGCCCTCGCCTGCGCCCTCGCGGTCTGGTGGATGATGCGCTTCACCATCTGGGGCTTCGAAATCCGCGCCGTGGGAGCGAACATCAAGGCCAGCACCTTCGCAGGCATGCCCGTCACAGGCACCATCGTCCGCACCGCCCTCATAAGCGGCGGCCTGGCCGCCATGGCCGGCGTCAGCGAACTCTGCGGCGTCAAAGGCTACCTGACCCTCGATCTCTCGCCCGGCTTCGGCTACTCCGGCATCGTGGTGGCCATGCTCGCAGGCCTGCACCCGCTCGGCGTCGTGCTCTCGGCCATGTTCATCGCCGTCGTCTACATCGGCGCCGACTCCATGAGCCGCGCCATCGACATCTCCAACTACATCGCCGACGTCACCACCGCCGTCAGCCTGCTCATGGTGCTCCTGGCCATGTTCCTGACACGCTACCGCATCCGCTGGAAATGATATGGACATCCTCTCCTTCGTTCTCGAAACCGGCTTCTGGCTCGCCACCGTGCGCATGGCCACCCCGCTCATCTTCGGCACCATGGGCGAACTCATCTGCGAACGCGCCGGCGTCCTGAACCTCGGCATCGAAGGCATCATGGCCGCCGGATGCATGTCCGGCTGGACCTGGGTCTACCTCGGCGGCACCCTCTGGGGCGGCGTCCTCTTCGCCGCCACCGTCGGCGCCGCCCTGGGCCTGCTGCACGCCGTCTTCACCGTGCACCTCGGCCTCTCCCAGCACGTCTCGGGTCTCGGCATCACCATGCTCGGCGCAAGCCTGAGCTCCTTCGCCTTCCGCATGATCCTCCCCCAGGTCACCACCCCGCCAAAAATCACGCCCTTCGCGCCCCTGGACCTGCCCGTCCTCTCGGACCTGCCCTTCCTCGGGCCCGTGCTCTTCAGCCAGACCGCCCTCACGCTCCTGGCCTTCGCCCTCGTCGGCATCACCGCCTACATCCTCCTGCGCACGCCCCTGGGCCTGGCCCTGCGCATGGTCGGCGAAAACCCCCTGGCCGCCGAAGCACAAGGCCTCTCGGTCCTGGGCCTGCGCACCGGCGCCGTCATGGCCGGCTCCGCACTCATGGCCGTGGGCGGCGCGTTCCTCACCCTCGCCGCCTTCGACGCCTACTACATCGGCATGGTCAACGGACGCGGCTGGATCTGCATCGCCCTCGTCGTCTTCTCCTCCTGGAAACCCGGCAAGGCGCTCCTCGGCGCACTCCTCTTCGCCGCCTTCGACGCCATCCAGATGCGCGTGCAACAACAATCCATGTCCGATATCCCATACCAGTTCTACCTCATGCTCCCCTACCTCTGCTCCATCCTCGCCCTCATCATCATGTCCCGCAAAGCCGCCTACCCCAAGGCCCTGCTCATTCCCTTCCGCAAGGGTGAGAGGTAGTGGGATGAAGAGACGCGGGGCGCCGCCCCGCACCCCGCAAGGGGCTCGCCCCTTGACCCGATTATTGGGGTGCAGGGGACGCGTCCCCTGCCCGCCGGAGGCACTCTTAAAAACGAGGTTATCGACATGCTGGATCTGCTGATCATCAACGCGGCCCTGCCTGGGCAGGAGGCGCTGACTGAGATCGGGTGCAAGGGTGGACGCATCGTGATGGTCGAGCCGGGCATCAAGGCCGAGGCTGCGCAGGTCATTGACGCCGAGGGGTTTCTTGTCACGCCGCCGTTCGTGGACAGCCATTTTCATATGGACGCGACGCTTTCGGCGGGGATGCCGAGGCGCAACGAGAGCGGCACGCTGCTGGAGGGCATCAGGATCTGGGGGGAGCTCAAGCCGGATCTGACGCCGCAGGGGTTGAAGGATCGGGCGCTCAGGCTGCTGCGCAGGAGTGTGGCCAAGGGCAACCTGGCCATCCGTACGCATGTGGATACGACGGACCCAAGCCTCATGGCCGTGGACGTGCTGCTGGAAGTGCGCGAGGAGATGAAGGATTTCGTGGACATCCAGCTCGTGGCCTTTCCCCAGGACGGGGTACTGCGGGCGCCGAAGGGGGTTGAACTGCTGGAGCGCGCCCTGGACAAGGGGGTGGACGTGGTCGGGGGGATTCCGCACTTCGAGCGGACCATGGACCAGGGGCGGGAGTCGGTGCGGGTGCTGTGCGAGATCGCGGCCAAGCGCGGGCTCATGGTCGACATGCACTGC
>CAZQYA010000252.1:1543-3713 GCA_964597325.1 uncultured Desulfovibrionaceae bacterium | reverse complement strand
GCCTGCTGCATGGAGTGCGTGACGATGACGATGGTGAACTTGCTCTTGAGTTCGTGGATGAGTTCCTCGATCTTCTGCGTCGCGATCGGATCGAGGGCCGAGGCGGGCTCGTCCATGAGCAGAACCTCGGGCTCCACGGCCATGGCCCGTGCGATGCACAGGCGCTGCTGCTGGCCGCCCGACAGGCTCAGGCCCGACTTGTCCATACGGTCCTTGACCTCGTCCCACAAGGCCGCGAGCTTGAGGCTCTCCTCGACGCGAGCGTCGATGAAGTCGCGATCACGCACGCCATTGACGCGCAGACCGTAGGCCACATTCTCGTAGATGCTCTTGGGAAAGGGGTTGGGCTTCTGAAAGACCATGCCCACCCGCCGGCGCAGAACAACCACGTCGTGGGACGAATCGTTGAGATCCTGTCCGTCCATGGTCAGGGAACCCTCGACGCGCGTACCGTCGATGAGGTCATTCATGCGGTTGATGCAGCGCAGGAACGTGGACTTGCCGCACCCCGAAGGCCCGATCAGGGCCGTGGCCTGATGCTGGAGCATATCGAAGGAGATGTCCTGCAGCGCATGGAACTCGGAATAATAGAAATTCAGATTTCTGGATGAAATCTTGACCGTTTCTGACATGTTGAAACCTCTGGTGCCTACCCCGCCAGGGGCAGCGTGATGATGAATCGTGATCCGGTCCCGGTCTCGGGCACGGGGCTCTCAACCGTTATCCGTCCTCCGTGGTTGACCATGATGTGCCGGCAGATGGCCAGCCCAAGGCCGGTGCCGCCGACGGCGCTGTTGCGGTCCTTCTCAACCCGGTAGAACCTTTCGAAAATCCTGTCCTGATCCTCAGCTGGGATGCCAGAACCGTTGTCGTCGATGCTGATCGCGAGTTCATCCCCCTGGCGCTCGGCATGGACGTGTATCCTGGCCGTGTCCGCGGGGACATACTTCAGGGCGTTTTCGAGCACATTGCGGAATACCTGCACCAACTGCTCGAAATTGGCCTTCACTGCCGGCGTCGACTCCTCGATATCATTGACGAAATCAACCTTCTTGAGCAGCGGATGGCAGCTTTTCCAGGCCGAATACAGAGCCGACGAAGCGTCCACGGACACCAGATCGATGCGCCGCTTGCCGTGCTCGAGCCTCGAAAGCTGAAGCAGCTCGTCCAGCATGGTGTTCATGTGGTTCGCATTTCTCTGGATGACTTCGAGGAACATCCGGGTCTGCTCAGGGTCGTACGTCTTCAGTCCCATGAGGGTCTCGGCGTAGCCCTTGATGGACGTCAGAGGCGTACGCAACTCATGCGACACGTTGGCCACGAAATCACGACGAATCTGTTCCACTCGCTTGATTTCCGTTATGTCGTGGAAAACCATGATGGCGCCTAGCTCGGCATCGCCCTTGATGGGAACGATGGACACGTCGAAGCTCTTCGAGTTCTGGATGGTGACCACCAGGTTGACCTGGGAGAAATCGCCGAGATCGCGTTTCTCCAGGGCCATGTCGCAGGCGTCCTGCAACTCCTGGATCAGACAGAGTTCCATGGGCTTGCGGCCGGCGAAGGTCGAGAGCCCGGGAAAGATCTCCTGGGCGGCGTAATTGCCGCGCAGGATGTGCCCCCGTCCGTCCAGGACGATGAGCCCGGCCTTCATGCCGTTCAGGACCGCCTCGGACTCCATCTTCTGCTTGACGATGGTCTCCATGTTGGACTCGATGCGCTCGAGCATGTTGTTGAAGGCCAGGACCAGGGGTGTCAGCTCGGTGCTCGGCGAAAACCTGATACGCTTGCCGGGACCGCCCTGGCCGATATCCGCGGCGGCCTGGGCAACGCTGTTTATGGAACGCGATACCTGGCGCGTCGCCAGGGAAACGAGACCAAAGGCCAGCAGGATGCTCAGGGCGTACACCCAGCCCGTCCGGCCGTAGAGCCGGTCCACGGTCTTGCTGATCTGACTCTGCGGGCTGGCCACACGCAGGATGCCGGCAGGAAAGACCCCGGATCCGGACACCTTGCGGGCGACGTAAAGGAGATCCTGATCCAGCGTGTCGCTGTACCGCAGGGACATGCCCGTAGCGCCTTCGAGGCGAATGCAAAGCAGCGCGTGCTCGATGCACTGTCCACTGACAAACACCTGGTCGCCTCCGAGGTCACCGAGTTGTCGGACAGC
>CAZQYA010000252.1:0-1533 GCA_964597325.1 uncultured Desulfovibrionaceae bacterium | reverse complement strand
GCAGAATGGTTCTCCATCCGGGAGACCTGCCCCTGGGCCATGCCCGAATCGGCCAGCACCGTGCCGTCCAGGGCAATGTAGGTGATGCGTATCTCCAGACGCGAAGCGAGATCGCGCAGGGCAGCGCCCATCTCGCCCTCCTGGGCCGCCACGGGGCCCGTGAGCAGCCACTCGACGGTATGCAGACTGCGCAGGGCCTCATCCTTGGCCTCACGCTCGATGGTCTGGCCCAGATTCTGATGCAGATGATACGCCGGCAACGCCAGGGCCAGAAGCAGGATAAGCGCAAAAGCGAGAAGCAGGCGCAGACGCAGGGAAATGGTTGTGGTAATCATGCTCTTCCTAATCGACCTGGTTTTCTCGTTTCATGCGGTATCCGATGCCGCGGACCGTTTCGAGCCAGTCGGCATAGGGACCGAGTTTCTTCCGCAGACGCCGGACATGGGTGTCCACGGTGCGCGAATAGCCTTCGAACTCGTATCCCCAGGCGTTGCTGAGCAGCTGTTCGCGGGAAAGGACCTTGCCCTCGTTGCGAACGAACTCCCCGAAGAGGTTGAACTCCGTGGGCGTCAGGTGCGCATCCTCCCCGTCCACCATGAGCGTATAGGCCTCGAAATCGGCTACAAGCCCGTCCCGCTTCCAGTGCGCGACCTTGGGCATGGCGTTGACGTTTCGCCGCAGCACCGTTTTGATGCGCAGCATAAGCTCCCTCGGGCTGAAAGGCTTGACCACGTAATCATCGGCTCCGAGTTCGAATCCGAGAATCCGGTCGACCTCATCCCCCCGGGCGGTCAGCATGATAATGGGTATGTGCGCGCAGTCCGCGCTGCCCTTGACGGCCTTGCACACATCGATGCCGCTCATTCCGGGCAGCATCAGGTCCAGAAGCACCAGGTCCGGTCTTTCGCTCTGGACCAGCTGCAGCCCCTTCTTTCCGTCACGAGCCACGAAACAATCGTACCCGTTCGACTTGAGATGGAACGCCAGCAGGTTGGCGATATCGGGTTCGTCTTCGATGACGACGATCTTATGAGCCATACTTCCCCCCTTGATGGCGCATTGGGCCAGGTGGCCCTGCGCAGTCCTACCTCGGCTGGGTTATCCCGCTGTCGTGACAGAATTGTGACAGCCGTATGAAATATTTGTAACACCCGCGCGGTCCGGGCTCAACCGGATCGTCCCGGCGCTGTCGCGCACTTGTCGCATTCCCGAAACATTTGCGCGTCATGAGACCCGAACACATGTCAGACAATATCCCTCCCTTTTTCGCCCTTGAGGAGTACACGATGTATCAAACCCGCTCCGAGGCCGCCCAGGACGCGTCGCAATCCTTTTTCGAAACCAACAAGATCCTGGACTCGCAACACGCGCTCGCCATCTTCGTCTGCCGCCTCAAGGACTTCACCCTCTGTTTCGAACTGTATGGCGGTCACGTCACCGAGGAAATCGAGAACCTGCTCCAGGCGGGGCTGAACGCTCACGTCAGGGACGGAAAGGCCCTCGACACCAGGCATACCCTCCGCATCGGCCCCG
>CAZQYA010000251.1:0-3772 GCA_964597325.1 uncultured Desulfovibrionaceae bacterium | reverse complement strand
TTCATGTAGCGCCTCAGCAGCATGAGCGGGATGTCCACGGGGCAGGCCCGCTCGCATTCACCGCACTCGGTGCACCGCCCGGCCAGATGGGACACGTGCACCACCTGGAACATCATGTTCTCGGCCGGGGAGTTTTCCTGGCTGATCCACAGGGGATCGCGGCTGGTGGCAATGCAGTAGTCGCGGCAGACGCACATGGGACAGGCGTTGCGGCAGGCGTAGCAGCGGATGCAGCGGCTCATTGTGTCCTGCCAGAACGCGAGCTTCTCAGCGTCGGACTTGGCCTCGAACTCATCCTGACAAGCCAGGCTCGCGGCCGGAGCCGGCGTGTGGGGCGCACCGACGAGGACGTCGGAGATGATGGCGTCGGGCGCGACACAGGTGGCGCACTTGTCGGCCATCACGTCGGCGAGCTTCAGGCTGGCGGTCTGGCCGCCCACGGTGACCTTGAGCTCGTCGGAGCCCGCTTCGACGGCCTCCACGAAACCGGGATCATCCGGCAGAGCCGCGCGGATCTTGCGCTGGCTGACCACACCGTCGCAGCACAGTCCGAAGATGACCACATCGTCGCGGTTGATAAGGTTTTCATTAAGAAGCTGGATCACGCTGCGGCTGTCGCAGCCCTTGACCACCACGCCGACCTTCTTGCCCTTGAGGCCGGTCAGGTAGGTGGCCAGGTTGTGCACGGCCAGAGGGCCTATGATAAGCCGGTCCAGGTCGGCCTCGGAGCGGATGAACAGCGGCGTGGCGTGGAGCGGGTCGTAGCCCTGCTCCCAGCCGATGACGCACTCGAGCTCGCCCAGGCGGCTTTGAATGGCTGTTTTGAGATCGTCCAACTGGGACATGTGTCCTCCTATGCGATTAACCGTGACACGGGCATGCCTGCCCCTGGCTGGCCTGCGCGGCCAGAGTGTTCCAATCCGCCTCGCTCACCGGGTTGAAGCTCGGCGCGGGGCCAAGTTCGTGGATGCGACGCGTGAACTCCGTGACCACATGCTGCCAGCGCTGCCCTTCCGAGGCCGAAACCCAGGTATACTCGAAGCGGCGCTCGTCGATGCCCGTGATGGGCAGGAAGCGTTTGATCAGTTCGAGCCGACGACGGGCGTAGAAGTTGCCTTCGGCATAATGGCAGTCGCGGGGATGGCAGCCGGAGACCAGCACCCCGTCAGCTCCGTTCAGCAGGGAGCGGATGACGAAGAGTGGGTCAATGCGGCCCGAACAGGGGACGCGGATGATGCGCAGGTCCGTGGGCTGCGCGAACCGCCCCACCCCTGCCGTGTCCGCGCCGCCGTAGGAGCACCAGTTACATAAGAAGCCTACTATTCGAAGTTCGCGAACATCTTGGGCGGGCATAATGCATTCACCTCCGCGAGGATCTGGTTATCTGTGAAGTGTTCAAGCTGGATGGCGCCCTGCGGACAGGTCACCGTGCAGATGCCGCAACCCTGGCAAACCGTGTCGATGACCTCGGCCTTGGGGTTGCCGAAACGATCCTCGACGGCCTTGATGGCACCGAAGGGGCATGTCTGGATGCACTTGCCGCAGCCCACGCAGCGGGCCGGATTGACCCGGGAGACCGCGGGGTCGGACTCGAGCATGTCCTTGGACAGAAGCCCCAGCACCTTGGCCGCAGCGGCACTGCCCTGACCGACGGAGGCCGGGATGTCCTTGGGGCCCTGACAGGAGCCGGCCAGGAACACGCCGGCGGTGTTGGTCTCGACGGGCTTGAGCTTGGGGTGGCTCTCCGAGAAGAAGCCGTACTGGTCGGGGGCCACGCGCAGTTTTTCGCCCAACTGCACCGCGCCCCTGGCGGATTCGGCACCCACGGCCAGCACGACCAGGTCGGCGGGCACTTCCACCTGCGTGCCGGCCAGGGTATCCGCGCCGCGCACAATGAGCTTGTCGCCCTTGGGATAGACCATGGCCACGCGGCCGCGCACGTATTGTGCCCCGTATTCCTCCATGGCCCGACGCACGAACTCGTCGTACAGCTTGCCCGGCGAACGGATGTCCATATAGAAAACGTAGGACTGGGAATCCGGGATGTGGTCCTTGGTCAGGATGGTCTGCTTGGCCGTGTACATGCAGCAGAAGCCTGAGCAGTATGGCCGGTCCACGGAACGGTCACGCGAACCCACACACTGGATGAAGACCACGTTCTTGGGCTCCTTGCCGTCGGAAGGGCGCTTGACGTGCCCACCCGTGGGGCCGGAAGCCGAGAGCAGGCGCTCGTACTGCATGGACGTGATGACGTCTTTGTAGCGGCCTTCGCCGTACTGCGGATACTTGTGCCAGTCGAAAAGATCGTAGCCCGTGGCCACGACAATGGCGCCAACGTCCACGTTGATCAGCTCATCCTGCTGTTCGAAATCGATGCACTTGGTCGGACAGACCTTGGCGCACAGGCCGCATTTGCCCTTGGTCAGCATAATGCAGGATTCGGGGTTGATGGCCGCCTTCTTGGGAATGGCCTGGGGAAACGGAATGTTGATGGACGGGGCGTTGCACAGTCCTTCGTTGAAGGGATCGGGCAACTTGCGGCTGGGACATTTCTCAACGCAAAGGCCGCAACCCGTGCATTTGTCCCAGTCCACGTACCGGGCCTTGCGCCGGATGGTGACCTGGAAATTGCCGACGTAGCCGCCCACGCTCTCCACCTCGGAACAGGTGTAGAGGGTGATGTTGGAATGCTGGGCGATGTCGACCATCTTGGGGCCAAGGACGCAGGAGGAGCAGTCCACGGTGGGGAAGGTCTTGTCCAGCTTGGCCATCTTGCCGCCAATGCTCTGCTCACGGTCGATCAGGACAACTTCCTGACCGCCGTCGGCGCAGTCCAGGGCCGCCTGGATGCCGGCCACGCCGCCGCCGATGACGAGCACGCGTTTGGTCGTCTCGAAACGCTTGGCCACCAGCGGGCGGTCGCGGCGCAGTTTCTCCACGGCCATGTGCACCAGATCGGCGGCCTTCTTCGTGTTCAGATCCTTGGTCTTGCCGATCCAGGAGACATGCTCGCGGATGTTGGCCATTTCAAACATGTAACGGTTCAAACCGGCGCGCTCCACGGCGCGGCGGAAGGTCTGTTCGTGCATGCGCGGGGAGCAGGAGGCGACCACCACGCCGTCGAGGTTCTTTTCCTTGACGGCCTCGATAATGGCGTCCTGGCCCGGTTCGGAGCAGGCGTACATCGTGTCCGTGGAGAACACCACGTCGGGATATGTCAGGGCCGTGGCCGCCACGGACGGGCAGTCCACGGTTCCGGCAATGTTGCTGCCGCAATGGCAGATGAAAACACCAATTCGCATCGCGTCCTCCCTACATGGCCTGAGCCGGTTGTTTGATCCTGCCCAGGGCGAGCCTCGGGTCCACACAGAGCTTCTCGAAGCCGAGCTCGGCGCGATCGAGTCCCAGAGCGTAGCCAAGAAGCTGGGTGTAGTAGAAAACCGGAATCCTGAAATTCTCGTGCAGAGCGTCGTTGATCTGACCCTGACGCAGGTCCAGATTCATCTGGCACAGCGGGCAGGCGGTCACGAAGGCGTCCGCGCCCACATCGCGTCCGGCGTCCAGCAGCTTGCCCGACAGACGGTGCACGATATCTCCCCGGGGAATGCCGTAGGAAGCGCCGCAGCATTCGACCTTCAGGGGAAACGGCACCACTTCGGCGCCCAGCAGCGTCATGATGTTGTCCATGGCCATGGGATTCTCGTGGTGATCGAAACGCATGACCTCGGGCGGCCGGTTCATGATGCAGCCGTAGTAGCAGGCGATCTTGATG
>CAZQYA010000250.1:0-3865 GCA_964597325.1 uncultured Desulfovibrionaceae bacterium | reverse complement strand
TCCTTCACCGAGCGCGCCCCGAAGCTCGGCGGCCTGGTGGAGTTCTACCGCAGCCCGGCCCGCGTGGCCTGGACGCCCACCGGCACCAACGTGCCCGATTACCCGAAACTGGCCCAGCTGTGGTGGCAGAACATCGGTGAAGCCGTTGCCGGCGAAGTCACCCCCGAAACCGCCATGGACAACCTCGCCGCTGAACAGGACAAGATCCTGCAGCGCCTGGAACGCGCAGGCGTCCAGGGCGAATGTGGTCCCAAGCTGAACGAGCCCCGCGACGAAAAGTACTGGCTCGACCAGCCCGGTTCTCCCAAGGCCAAGCTGGCCAACGAAAAACCCCAGGGCCAGACCGTCAACTACGACGATCTCCTCGAGGCCTGGAAAGCCGGCAAGGTCAAATAAGACCAACAAAAACCGACCGATTCAGCAAAGGGGCGCCTCCGGGCGCTCCTTTTTTGTTGTCGTGGAAGGGGGCGGGCAGGTAAGGGCAGAGTTCGGCGGGACGGCCCTGCGGCCGGCATACAGACGGGAATCACGGACGCCGGCCCGCACCGGACATCAACAACATCGGAGGCGACATGACGTATTCGGCCATCGCGGAACTCCTGGTCATCGGCAATGAAATCCTCATCGGCGACATCCAGGACACCAACACGAGCTGGCTGTGCCGGCTGATCAACTCCCGGGGCGGACATGTCAGCCGGGCCGCCATGCTGCGCGACGAGATGGACGTGATCGCCGCGGAAATCCGCCTGTCCCTGGACCGAGCCCCGGACGTGATCTTCACCTCGGGCGGCCTGGGCCCCACGGCCGACGACCTGACCCTGGCCGCCGTGGCCCGGGGCGCAGGACTCCCGCTTGAGCTCGACGATCAGGCCCTGGAGATGGTCAGAAACCAGTACGACCGGTTCCACGCCATGGGCATCATGGCCCAGGGCGGCCTGAATTCGGGCCGGGAGAAAATGGCCTGGCTGCCCCGTGGCGCAACGCCCCTGTACAATCCCGGCGGGACCGCGCCGGGGGTGCTGCTCAAGATCGGCAAAACCAGCATCATCTCCCTGCCGGGCGTGCCCTCGGAGCTCAAAGGCATCATTGAGGCGTCCCTGAAGGACTTCATGGACGAGACCTTCGGCGCGGGCGGCTCCGCGGCCAGGACCCTGCGCGTGCGCTGCAACGACGAGTCCCTGCTGGAGCCGGTCCTGGGCCAGGTGGTGCCGAAGCACCCACGGGTCTACGTCAAGTCCCTGGCCACCACCGTGGGGGAATCCCCGGAACTGGACATCACCATGACGGTCACCGGTGGTGGGGAAGGGGAGAGGAAGGCGCAGCTGGACGCGGCATTTGTGGACCTCTGCCGGGGGCTGGAAGAGCACGGGATCGGGTTCAGGGAGATGGTGCAAACGCAGTAAATGCATAGATTGTCGCGCTCCGCTCGGAATAACTTCTGTAGTAACACGACATTGCGAGGAGTTTTCGACGTGGCAATCCATCTTACCGACTTCATCTGGAAAAATGCGAAGGCATGGATTGCCGCGCTGCGCTCGCCATGACTTATGTCGCAATGCATAGTTTCGAGCAATCTTCAACACGCCAATCTATCTTCATGGAACCCAGGCAGACCAATTCCGTTCAGTAATGATACGTCCTGTTCTGCATGATGGTCATGGCCCGGAACAGCTGCTCATAGAGCACCACCTGAGCCAGTTCGTGGGGCATGGTCATGGGGCTCAGGCTCAGGGTGAAAGCGGCCCGGGACAGGAGTTCGGGCGAAAGCCCAAGGGCGCCACCGATGACGAAACAGCATTCACCCTGCGGATTTTCGAAGAGCGGGCGGGCGAAATTCGCGAACTCCCTGGAAGTCATGAGCCGGCCGGCCTCGTGCATGGCAATGATGGTATCCTTCGGAGCCACCTTGGCCAGGATGCGCTCGGATTCGAGACGCTTCCTCTCGTCGCCTTCCGCATGGGCGCAGTCCTTCACGTTGTACGTATCAATGCGCAGCAGGGGACCTAGCATTTTTGCGTAATGTCCGATGGCTTCAATCCAATATTTTTTTTTTATTTTTCCTACGCAAATAATCTTAATTCTGTACATTTTTAGCCCGTATTTCCAAGTTTGCTACGTAGCTCGGCGTCCTGCTCCGAATTTTCATTGGACGCTCCGAGGGATTGATTTTCAATGAAATCAAGGGCAATGATGAGATGTTGTCACTCGTTGCCCGTACTTCCGGTACTGCCGCATGTCGGCGGTTCACGGACAATTTTCCACCCGGTCTCTGGAGGTGTCGCATGAACAACAAGGTAGGACAAGATGGGCAGGTCGACCCGAACACCAGCAACGGAGACGACTCAAGCCTGTTGATCGCCTGCGAAAAAGAGGGGAAGCACATCGTGCGCAAGTCCTTTCGCGTTCCGATACCGCCCGGTCTTGTCACTCTTGACCATGGCGGCCGGCAACATCAGGTCAAGGACCTGTCCATGTACGGGGTTGGCCTGTCCGTGACAAGCCCCGACGATTTCAGCATCGGCACGGTCCTCGAAAGCGTCCGGATCACGTTCCCGGACAGAACGTTACTGGTGGACGTCAGGGTCGTGCATATCTCTGGCAATGGGGGCGACTCCCTGATCTGCGGCATGGAGATCATCCATACCCACGACTCCGGGTACATCGACTGGATGACGCGGGTTATTTCCGAGATCAAGACCTCCGTGCTCGGAGCCGTGAAGCAGAACACCTAGGGGACGGCCATGAACTCAAGCGAGCAGCGCGATATCCTGGGCGAACTCTTCCGGGGCGACAGCGCCACCGGCCAGGTGGCTGGCCTGGAGGAACTCGATTCCCTCATCCACGCCTGCCTGCCGCGCAAGAAGACCGGGGGGCGGGACGTGAACCTTCTGCCCCTCAAACGCAAGCAGGCGGCCAGCAAGAAAAAAACGACGCATTATCTGCGCGAAGACGTTTTCGACGGACTCACCCAGGCCAAACAGATCCTCCTGCGGCTTCTGCCCAACGGCTCCAAGTCCAAGGCGTCCAAGTCCAATCTGGTCAACCACGCGGTGAACCAGTTGCTGCGGGAAATCGAGGAGAAAGGCCTCGACAGTCCCCTGGTCAAAAACATACTCGGCAAAATCGAATAACGGCGGAGGCTGTTCATGAAGGTGATCTGTCCGCAGTGTCATAAAGAGCACAATATCGATGAATCCAAGATTCCGGCGGGGGCCAAGGTTGCCCAGTGCCGGTCATGCGGGCGCCGCTTCCCCCTGTTCGAACAGGTGGCGGACGAAACGCCCCCCAAGGCCAAGACCCGCAGGATCGGAGTGACCCTGAGCAAGGGCGGCGTGGGCAAGACAACGACGTCCGTCAGCCTGGCTTCGGGCCTGGCCCTGGCAGGGTTCAAAGTGCTCCTGGTGGACACCGACACCCAGGGCCAGGCAGCTTACCTCCTGGGCATGAAGCCCAAGGCCGGCCTGACGGAACTCGTCACAGGCGAACTGCCGCCTTCGGACACCATCGTCCAGGCCAGGGAAAACCTCTGGCTGCTGGCGGGCGGACGTTCCCTGGCGGGCATCAAGCGCCTCATCGACCGTAAGGATTTCGGCGGCGAACTGACCCTGTGCGAAGCCCTGGAGCCCATCGAGAAAGACTTCGACTACGTCATCGTCGACACCTCGCCGGGCTGGGACCCCCTGACCGTCAACGTGCTTTTCTACGTTTACGAGCTCATCACCCCGGTCTCCCTGGAAGTCATGACCCTGCAGGGGCTGGTGGAATTTCTGAAGAGCCTGTCATCCATTCAGAAGTACCGGGCGGATGTGACCCTGAACTACATCCTGCCGACCTTCCTGGACAAGCGCATCAAGAACCCCGACGC
>CAZQYA010000249.1:0-3878 GCA_964597325.1 uncultured Desulfovibrionaceae bacterium | reverse complement strand
ACGTATATCTGACTCGGGAAATTACGGTAGCCTGAGCCTCGACACGGCTCAAAGGGACGCAAAAGGCCAGATACTCTGCGCCCATTACTGCTTTCGACACACAGACATGACCTGACATTCCGAGGAAGGCGGATGTGGCAGAAAGCTTTGCGATCACACGAGAAAGAAGAGCTCAAAGAAACATGCGTTTCGTGCGCAGCGCCCCGCCCTTAGGGGTGTCCGGACAAATCGGACTGCCCCGCATCTTTCACCCGCATCGCCCAGGCCGTGTCCTGTATTTCCGGACACAGCCTGCGCGGCCTGTACCAAGACGCGAGGTCGGAAATTGCCGGGAATGTCCACACGGCCGGGCTTCCGGGACATCTGAACATATGGGCGACAAGTCAGCACAACCAGGCGTGATTCTTGCTTTTATACAGCCCATTACTTCACTGAACCGCGCCGTCGAACCTCCTGTTGTTACATTTTCAGAATGAAACGCAGCGCCCGAGCCTTTGTTACATTTTCGGGTATGAATTCCATGAGTATGTTGACAACGACGGCAAAATCATAAACCAGACTTTGCGTTCCGAAAAAAAACCAAAGACTCCGACATTCTAAGGATTCACATATGTTCTACGCGGCCGCAGTCGCCCTCTTCCTCACCGTCGTCATGGTTCTGCTGCTCAAACCCGTTGCCGTTTCCATCGGACTTCTGGACACGCCCTCGGACCGCAAGAACCATCAGGGCGCCATCCCCCTCATCGGAGGCGTGGCCATCTACGCAGCCCTGGGTCTTTCCGCCCTGATCTTCCCCTTCTGGACGGCGAACCACGGCGTAACGCTGATCATGCTCTGCCTGCCCATCCTGATCATCGGCGTAAGCGACGACCGCAGCGACCTGTCTGTGCGCGGACGCCTTCTCGTGGAGATCTGCTGCTGCCTGGCTGCTGCCCTGTTCTTCGACATCCGTCTGGAGACCCTGGGCCGCCTCATTCCCGGCGTGGAACTATCCCTGGATTTTCTGGCCGTGCCCGTGACCGTCTTCGGCATGGTCGGGGTCATGAACGCCTTCAACATGGTCGATGGCGTGGACGGCCTCTCGGGCTGCCTGGCCGCCATGACCGTCACCTCCCTGGCACTGCTGGCCGGCGATGCGGACATATCCCTGCAGTTGCTGACCGTAGCCGCGGCCCTGGTCGGTTTTCTGTTCTTCAACTCCAGACTTTTGGGGCGCTCCAAGGCAGCCATCTTCATGGGCGATGCCGGGACCATGGTCATCGGCTTCATCCTCGCCTGGTACATGATCCTCATGTCCCAGGGCCCAGGCGCTTCCATAACCCCGGTTTCGGCCCTGTGGCTCTTTGCCGTACCCCTCCTGGATACCGTCGCCATCATGATCCGCCGCATCAGGCGCGGCCGATCCCCCTTCGAGGCGGACTGCGAACACCTGCACCACATCCTGCTCATGCGCGGCGTCCACGTGAACCTGACGGTGTTGAGCATCGTGGGCTTGCAGGCGGCCTGCATCGCCTACGCCGTGCTCAGCCTGCGGCTGAACATCCCGCAATGGATCAGCTTTGCCCTGTTCCTGGGCGTGTTCGCCGTGTATTCGCGCATCGTCACCCTGGCCTGCAGGGTCAGGTGACATCACCCCATACCCTGCCACAACTACCCAAGTCTTCCGTACACACTAAAAAACCTGCATTTCCTGGGTGTTGCAAAAAACCTCCACCAAAGTGTTTTTTTGCACTACATTGTATTTACGTATAGAGTTCGCCAGCAACACGTACTAGGCAAACCGGAGCTTCGTCCAAGGCGCGTGCATGCGGCGGGCTCGGAAACGCCATATGGTTCGAGGACATGAAACAACGGCCAGTCCTCCGATGTTGCAGCGCATCAGACACCGTCGGCCCGAAGCGCAAGACGTCATCACCAAACGACCACACGGAACAAAGAACAGCGCCATGATCTACGCACTGCCGACGGCATTCCTCGCCACCCTCGTCCTGATACTGGTACTCAGGCCCGTGGCGAAATCCATCGACCTGCTGGACACGCCCTCGTCACGCAAACAGCACGTCGGGGCCATCCCCCTGGTAGGTGGCCTGGCCGTCTATGCCGCCATTCTCGTCACGGCCCTGCTCTTTCCGTTCTGGAAAGCCCACGGGGGGGTGAACCTCATGCTCCTGGGCCTGCCCATCCTCATCGTCGGCATCGTGGACGACCACAACAGCGTCTCGGTCCGCGGACGCCTGCTGGTGGAAATCCTCTGCTGCCTCGTCGCCGCGGACTACTTCGGCATCCGCCTCGAAACTTTGGGCGAACTCTTTCCCGGAGTGGATGCCCGACTCAACTGGTTCGCGCTGCCGGTAACCATCTTCGGCATGGTCGGGGTCATGAACGCCTTCAACATGGTCGACGGCGTGGATGGTCTGTCCGGGGGACTGGGCGTCATGACGTTCTCGGCCCTGGGCCTGCTTACCCTGGGCACCGACGCGGCCACGGGCTGGCAAGCTTTCACCGTGGCCGCGGCACTGCTCGGCTTCCTTGTCTTCAACTTCCGTTTCCCCGGCCGCAAACGCGCCTCGGTCTTCATGGGCGACGCCGGCACCATGGTGCTCGGGTTCATCCTGGCCATCTATCTCATCCGCCTTTCCCAGGGCCCAGAGGCCGTCATCACCCCGGTCGCGGCCCTGTGGCTCTTTGCCGTACCCATCATGGACACTGTCGCAGTCATGCTCCGCCGCATCTTCCGGGGCCACTCGCCCTTCAAGCCGGACTGCGAGCACCTGCACCACATCTTCATGCAGTCGGGTTCTGAAGTGAACGCAACGGTCCTGAAAATCTACGGCCTCCAGGCCGCCGCCATCGCCTTCGCCTGTACGGGCCTCTTCCTTGACATCCCCCAATGGATCAGCTTCTGGCTTTTCCTGGCCGTATTCATGATCTACCACGTCGTCATGGCCCAAGCCTGCAAAGCGACCTACTCCATCCGCAATCTGCGCCGCTGAATTCCCCGGCCCGCATCCAGCACCAGTGGGCACCAGGGGACAGGTACTCTGTTCCCCTCCTGGCCTGCTCCGTGGCCGCCAAAAAGCTGTGCATAAGGGTCTGCCACATCGAGGCGGGCTTGAGGAGCGGCGACATGACCATGCCCGAGGAGATCAACCGCCTGGTCACGGACCGCCTGAACGACCTGCTCCTGACGCCCGACGAACTGTCCAGCGCCAACCTGCGCAGCGAAGGCGTCACGGAAGACCGGATCCGTTTCGTGGGCAACATCATGATCGACACCCTGGAGACCAACCGGACCAAAGCCGAAGCGCTTGAGACAGGCAAGATCATCGAGGACAACCTGCTCCATCCCGGACAGCCCCTGGCCGCGTCCCTAGAGCGGTTCGCGGTCATGACCATGCACCGCCCTTCCAATGTCGACGAAAAGGCAATCCTGGCCCCAATTCTCGAATTCCTGACCACCGAGGTCGCGGCCGACATGCCCCTTGTCTGGCCCATCCATCCCCGCGCACGCAAGATGCTCCAGGAATTCGGCCTCTGGGACAAAGCCCTGGCCTGCACGTCCCTTTTTCTCCTGCACCCCATCGGCTACCACGAAATGCTGCGCCTCAACATGCAGGCCGCCATCATGCTGACCGACAGCGGCGGACTGCAGGAGGAATGCTGCGTCCTGGGCACGCCCTGCCTGACCTTGCGCTGGAACACCGAACGCCCCGTGACCCTGAAGGAGCACGGCGGCGCAAGCGTGCTCGTCGGCAACAACGTGGAGCGCATCCGCACGGAATACCGCAGCGCCCTACAGGCCGGCAGAATCCCCCAGCGCCCTGCGCTCTGGGACGGCAGGACGGCAGGCAGGTGTGTTGAGGCTATCGCGTCTTCCG
>CAZQYA010000248.1:0-3885 GCA_964597325.1 uncultured Desulfovibrionaceae bacterium | reverse complement strand
CCCGTCATCGTCTTTGCCGGCGACTGCGCCGACGACACCCGGGATCGTCTGTGGTCCAAGAAAATTGTCGATTACGTGGTCAAGGAGGGCGGGGAGAGCCTGAGCTATGCCGTGCGCCAGGCCCGGCGCGTCATCAGGAACAGCGGGGTCAAGGCCCTGGTGGTCGAAGATTCCGAGACGGTCCGAACCATGCTCGCCGGGTTGCTGCGCGTGCACCGGTTCCAGGTCTTCGAGGCCGAAAACGGGCGCGAGGCCCTGAAGGTGCTGAACGCGAACCCGGATATTCAGCTTATCATCACGGATTATGAGATGCCGGAGATGGACGGTATCCGTTTCGTGCGGGTGGTGCGTGCCCGGCATCCCAAGGAGGAGGTGGCCGTCATCGGCATCTCCAGCTACGAGATGGAGAATCTGTCGGCCAGGTTTCTCAAGAGCGGCGCCAACGATTTTCTTATCAAGCCCTTCTCCAGCGAGGAATTTTATTGCCGCGTGTCCCAGAACATGGATCTTCTCGAGTACATCAGCACCATCAAGGATTTTTCGGAGAAGGACTTCCTCACGGGCCTGTACAACCGTCGTTACTTGTTTTCGCAGGGTGCTTCACGGCTGCGCAAGAAGCAGCGGCGAGGCGGCAAGGTATATGTGGCCATGATCGACATCGATCATTTCAAAGCCATCAATGATCGCTATGGGCACGAGAAGGGTGACGCTGTTCTGCAGGAGTTGGGGGAGAAGCTGCGCCGCAATTTCGACGGCATGGGCATCGCCGTTCGCCTTGGCGGCGAGGAGTTCTGTCTGCTTCTGGATGGGGCCGGCGAGGATATCGCCGATGTCCTGGAGCAGTTCCGGAGCAGTGTTTCGTCTTCACCCGTCATCGCGGGCGGAAGCAGCATTGCCTATACCGTCAGCATCGGACTTTGCGTGTCCAGCGAAGAGGATATCGAAAGCATGATCCGCAGGGCCGACGATCTGCTCTACGAGGCCAAGGCTTCGGGCCGCAACAGACTGGTCGCGGCCCTTGGTGATGCGATTGCGGAGGGAGCGGATGTTTGATGCGTCCCTTTTCGCCGCGCGCCGGTCGGCCCTAGCCCGTCGTATCGCCTCGGGCTGCATCCTGCTCCCGGGCAACGATCTGGTGGGCATGAATTACCGCGCCAATGAATATCCTTTCCGCCAGGATGGTTCGTTCATGTATTTCTGCGGCCTGGACACCCCGGGTCTGTGCCTCTGGATCGACTGCGACAGCGGCGAGGAGCGGCTGTTCGGGACTGAGCCCGGCATCATGGACACGGTCTGGAGCGGCCCGGCCCCCGGTCTCTCGGAGTTGGCAGAACGGGCCGGGATCGTCGGGCACGGGGATATGGAGATGCTCGCGGAGCTGTGCCGGGATGCCGGGGCCGCAGGGCGGCGCGTTCACTATCTTCCGCCGTATCGGGGGAATGGGGTGCTGCTGCTGTCCGGGCTTCTCGTCATGGCCGTCGACAAGGTCGAGGCGGGCGTGTCCCGGAGCTTGATCGATGCTGTGGTCGAGCTGCGCAGCGTCAAGGGCCCGGAAGAGGTTGCGGAGATACGCCAGGCCGTGGATTTGTCTGCCGGCATGTACCGGGAGCTCATGTCCGGCTGCCGTCCAGGGGCCCGCGAAGCCGAGTTGTACGGCCGGATGCAGGGATGGATGTATTCCCGCGGGAGTCGGGAGGCGTTTCCCATGATCCTTTCAAAACGCGGCGAGGTGCTGCACAATCATTCCCGCAATCAGATTCTGGAAGACGGCGACTTGCTGTTGGTGGATTCCGGGGTCTGCTCGCCCGGTGGGTATGCCTCGGACATCACGCGCACCCTGCCGGTGAGCGGCGCTTTTTCTTCACGGCAGCGCGATATCTACGAGATCGTTCTGCACGCCCAGGCCGCGGCCATCGGGTGCATGGCGCCGGGCGTGCCCTTTCTGGAGTGCCATCTGGCCGCGGCCCGCGTGGTCGTCGAGGGGCTCGGCGCCTTGGGCCTCATGCGCGGCGACCCGGCCGTGGCCGTTGCCGCGGGGGCCCATGCCCTGTTCTTTCCTCACGGCCTGGGACATATGCTGGGTCTTGACGTGCACGACATGGAGAGCCTGGGCGAAGACCATGTCGGCTATGACGCGGAGTTCCGCCGCAGCGGCCAGTTCGGCCTGTCCGGCCTGCGCATGGCGCGCAGGCTGCAACCCGGCTTTGTCGTGACCGTGGAGCCGGGCATCTATTTCATCCCCGCCCTCATGGACCTGTGGCGGTCCGAGGGTCGGCACGAGGAATTCATCAATTACGAGGCGTTTGCCGCATATCGCGATTTCGGCGGCATCCGCATAGAGGACGATGTGCTAGTCACCGGTGACGGCGCGGACGTGTTGAGCAGCGCCATCCCTAAAACGGTACGCGAACTCTGCGACTGCATGGGCCGCCCCCAATGAAACGCATCAGCCTGCACGGCGGCCACAGCGGCCAGTTCTGCGACCATGCCAGGGACACGCTGGCGGAGATTGTCGCGGCCTATCATGCCGCAGGGTTTGAGTGCGTGGGCCTGACGGAGCACATGCCGCCTTTTGAGGACACGGGGCTGTATCCTGATGAAGTGGAGTTGGGCAGGACCGCTGAGTGGATGCAGGCGCGCTTTGCGGACTACGTGACCGAGGCAAGACGGCTGGAGCGGGAATACCGGGGACGGATGCGGATTCTGGTCGGCATGGAGAGCGAGTGGTATCCGGGCTGCGCCCCCTGGGTGGCGCAGTTGCGGGAAAAATACGGGCTCGATTACGTGGTGGGCTCGGTTCACCATGTTGGCGGCGAGTGCTTTGATTTTTCGAGGGAATCCTATGGCCGGATTGCCGGGACCTTCGGCGGCCTCACAGCCATGTACGCCGCCTATTTCGACGCACAATTCGAAATGCTGGTGACGTTACGGCCGGAGGTCGTCGGCCATTTCGACCTCATCCGGCTCCACGACCCGGATTATCGCCAAACCTTGGCTGGCCCTGACGTTTGGAGCCGCGTCATGCGAAATCTGGATCGGGTGCGAGAAATCGGCGCTGTGCTGGATATTAATGCGAGAGCGCTTTTGAAGGGGCAGTCGGAACCGTACGTCTGCGAACCTGTTCTGGATGCGGCGGCAGCCATCGGAATTCCGGCGGCATACGGGGATGACGCGCATGGGGCTTCGGATGTGGGATGCGGATTTGATGCGGTGGAAGCGGTGCTGGAATCCAATGGGATGCCGGAACCGCTGGAGGCTGGATCAGGGGTTCTGCAACGCGCCTGCTGGTGAGTTCCGCCAGGCTTTCCAGAGCAATCGGCTGGAATAGCCCAGGCCGCTGCCGACCATGACATAGAGCCCCGTCTTCAGACCCGGATGCATGGGCAGCGCCCCGAGAGCCCTTCCGAACACGGCCATGACCAGAATGAGCGCCCAGTTGCGCACGGAAAAAAGCCCGCCCAGACAGGCCCGGCTGGGGCGCGAGCCGATGTGCGCGATGATTTTCCCCGCGACCCGGTCAAAGACGATCCTGCTTTTGACCACCCCAAGACACAGCCCGGCCAGAATCGTGGCCAGAACAACCGTCCGTGACGCGTCCGAGGAAAGATACACCCCTTTGAGGCTCAGAAATGTCCCTACGCAGGTCCATACTATTGCCGCTGAAAAAAGGCGTGTACGTGGATAGACACGGGGGGTGAGACGGTCGAGAAAATGGGGGGGCATAGATTCTCCTTGAGTGACCGTCTGTCAGGAAGAGAGAAGGCAAAAGTCAAATTGGTTCTGCCGCGATAAATGGATCATTCTCCAATTTTGACAGCAATATCGAGTTAATTCTTTTAAAATCAAGACATTTGTTTCTTGTCATCCGCATGGCGTAAGCCTCAA
>CAZQYA010000247.1:0-3905 GCA_964597325.1 uncultured Desulfovibrionaceae bacterium | reverse complement strand
AAGCCGCCTGCCTGCCGCCCAGCCTCCATGTCATTCCCGCGAAGGCGGGAATCCACCGGCGCAGAAGAAGGACACCTGCCTGCCGCCCAGCCTCCATGTCATTCCTGCGAAGGCGGGAATCCACCGGCGCAGAAGAAGGGCGCCTGCCTGCCGCCCAGCCTCCATGTCATTTCCGCGAAGGCGGGAATCCATCGGCGCAGAAGAAGCCGCCTGCCTGCCGCCCAGCCTCCATGTCATTCCCGCGAAGGCGGGAATCCATCGGCGTCGGGCGTCCGTCCGTCATTTCCGGCAGTGCCCTCTTTGCGTTCGGGTGTATACAACCACCACGGCCTGGGCTCCTCGCCGTCCATGAACCTGGTCACGGAAACGAAGACGTCCAGCACGCACGGGTCATGGCGTGTCCCCGTCAGTTCGCACAGGCGGTCGTAGAGCGCCGTAGGATCCTGGCCTGCGAGGTCGGCCGGATGGTCGAAGCCAAGCAGTCGCAGGTCGCGGGCCATGGCGGGGCCGATGTTGGGCAGATCCGTAAGCTGTTCGAGGCGGTCGCGGCGGACCTTGGACGGATTCACGGTCGGCTCCCTCAGCCCAAGCGGCTGGAGATTTCGTGGTGGTTGACGAGGATTCTGCTGACGTACGTCACGGTCTCCGAGAAGTTCGGGATACGGCCGTAGGGCTCGTAGATGTCCGAACCGGAATAGACGGTATTGCCGAGGCCTGCGTTGTATCCGGCCGTGGCAGCCAGGATGTTGCCGCTGCGGGCGCGCAGGTTCTCGGCCATCATCCGGACCATGGCGTCGACGCAATAGGGATAAAGAACGCGCTGGTCGAATTTTTCCAGAAAGGTCACGTCCCTTGGGGTGAAGATGGAGCGGTCCCGGAAGTTCTCCTCAAGGTACTCGCGGCAGTTGTCACGGGCCTGGACGTAGCGGGCTCGCAGCAGCTCCATGGTGTCCAGGGCCAGGGTGTAGGATCCAGCGGAATTGAGGGGCCTTCCGGCGGCCTGGGCGTTGAGCAGGTCGCGCAGGACCTTGGCGGGGTTGTTGAAGAGGTCCGAGTGCTCCCGGCGCAGGGCGCGCATGCGCGAGCGTTCCTCGGACATGCGGTCGAATTCTCCTTCCAGCTCCGAGCGCCGCGCAAAGCCCTGGGGCTGGCCGTGCTCGTCGGCACAGACCATGCCGTAGCCCCTGGCCGTGGCGGCCATGAACTGGCAGGGGCCCACGGCCAGGGCCGGGGACACGGCGAACTCACAGAAAAAGGATTCAGCCATCATCTGGCCCATGATCCAGCATGGGTCCACGGGGTGGATGGACGCGTGACGGATGACGCCCTGCACGACGTGTTCGCAGATGCGGGGTATGCGGCTGTGCAGGTCCACTTGGGAGAGGGGCTTTTTCCAGACGGGCAGGTTGCCTTTGGGATACCCCTCGATGACGAAGGCCAGCACCGCCTGTGCCAGGGCGTGGGCGTATCCGGGGGCGGACACGCGATCCAGGGTGCGGGCGGGGTCCTTGGTCTGGATGACCCTGATCTCGGACACGTCGGACAGGGGTACGGCCAGGGCCTCGCCGCGCAACAGGGGCAGGAGAAGGGGGGCCAGGGCGGCCTTGAGGATACCTCGCCTGTTCACGTCTGTTGTCTCCTGTTCAGGCTGGTGCGGGAGACCACCTTGCGGAAATACGCCTCGTTTTCTTCCTGCAGCAGTCCTCCGTGCCGGAGTTTGGCCCGGGCCAGGAAAAGCTGCACCTTCTGGATCTGGCGCATCTTCACGGATTCGTCCGTTTCCTGTTCAAGACACTCGATGAGGGAACGAATTTCCCGCTGGGACTGGATTTCCTCGGGCACGAAGCCGGCATTTTTGAGCATCTTGTAAGCCATGCGCAGGGATTCGGGCATGAATGGGTCCGAGTCCACGGGCAGGGGTTTGCCCTGGCCGTTCAGCCCTTCGAAGTCGCCACGCTTCTGGGCTTCGAGAATCGCCCGTTCCGCCAGCTCGAAGAGGACTTTCACGGGGCCTCCACAAGCCTCGCCACCACATGCCGGAAGCTTTTTTCGGAGATGAAGCCGAGATGGTCCAGGACCTTTTTGCCCTGCCGATCGTAGATGATGGTTCTGGGTATGGAGCCGATGTCCAGCATGGAGGCGATGGACCCGTCGTCAAGGAATATGGGGAAGTTGATTTCGTTCTGCTTGACGAAGTTGCCCACGGGCCGCGGGTTGTAGTCCACGGAGATGCCTACGACATGGAGGTCGCTTTCGGCGAATTCCTTGCGCACGTTGATCAGGCCCGGAAACTCCCTGACGCAGGGGTTGCACCAGGTGGCCCAGTAGTTGATGATAAGGACCCGGCCTATGCTCGAGTCGACGATGTTGCGCAGCCCCTTGACGTCGATCTTTTCGACGTCCTGGGCCAGGGCGGTCAGGGGGCAGAGGAGGATGAGCAGAAGCAGGGTTTTCAGGGCCTTCATTGAGAATCCTTGTTGAGGTGAAAGGTTGCAGTTTGAATGCTAGCCCGAGTTGCGATTCGCCGTCAATGCGCGGGCGCGCAGATACGGGTTCGTTGCTTTTTTCACGAATTTAAAGGATGTGGAGACCCGCATGAAGCAAGGAGTAGGACCATGACCACATTTATCAGAAAGAAAGTCGAGATTGAGGATGCGGACGCCAGCATGACCTTTCGTTCCGGACAGTTCCGCCGCGCGCCCTTTTCCCTGGAAGACAAGAACATCTACCTGCTGGGCATGCGCGCCAGCGGCAAGACCACCGTGGGCCGGGCCCTGGCCGATGCACTGGGCTGCGCCTTCGTGGACACCGACGCCATGGTGGTGGAGGCGGCCGGCAGGCCCGTGGACGCCATCGTGGCCCAGGGAGGCTGGGAAGAGTTCCGGCGTTTGGAATCCGAGGCCCTGGCCCGGGCTGCGGAGCTCCCGGGCAAGGTCGTGTCCACGGGAGGCGGCATTGTTCTGTCCGACGCCAACCGCGATCTGTTGGGGCGCACGGGCGTGTGCTTCTACCTGGGCGCTGACGCGGCCCTTCTGACAGAGCGGCTCATGCGTGATCCGGACGCGGCCCAGCGTCCGGCCCTGACTACCCTGGACCTGCATGATGAGGTAGCCTCGGTCATGACCGAACGCGAGCCCTTGTACATGGTTTGTATGGACCACATGCTCCAGGCCCACCGCACGGTGGAGCAGCTGGTGGATGACATCCTTGTGGACCTGAATCTCAAGGAATGGGATTATACTGAGCGGGAACGCATTCTCGACAGGTACTAGATCCTGGCCACGGCCAGGAACACGGCGTGCAGGCTTGCCACCAGGGTGATGAAAACCTGCCGCGCGCGGACCCGGTTCAGGCCGGGAAACGTGTAGCCGATGTGTCCGTGGGGGCAGCGCGGCAGGCAGTCCCCGCACAGGGAGCAGGTCAGGCCGGGGCGTTTGGCGTTCAGGTCGGCCCGGGTCAGGGCGTTGTAGCGGCAGGCCCCGGAGCACAGGCCGCAGCCCGTGCAGGAACTGTCGATGGTCACGCGCCAGGGCAGGATGCGTCCGGCCAGGTTGTTGATCAGGCCGATGGGGCACCATGCCGTGCAGTGGACCATGGCGCCGCTGCGTCGTGACGCCGCGATCATGACACCTACTCCGGCCAGTCCGAACAGGGCGGCCAGTCCCAGCCCCCAGTCCCAGGAGATGCCCGCAGCGCGCAGGCCGAGCGGGGCGGCCACGGCCGCGGCCAGCAGGGCGTCGCGCAGGCGGGGGGCCCAGGCGGGCAGGGCCCCCCGCCTGCCGGAATGCAGGCGGGAGAGCCGGTCGTCCCAGGCGCCGATGTAGCACAGGCGGCTGCACCAGGCCGGACCCGCCAGCAGCAGGGACACGGCCAGCAGGATGGGCCTGAAGAAGCCCGCGCCCCGG
>CAZQYA010000246.1:0-3934 GCA_964597325.1 uncultured Desulfovibrionaceae bacterium | reverse complement strand
CTCCTTGAGGCCCATGAACTGGAAGCCCAGGATGGCGCCGTCGAAGGCCAGGGCGCCGAAGAGCAGCAGGGCGGCCGAACCCCAGATCCACTTTCGGTCGTACCTGCCGCCGAAGAAGACCAGGGTCCACAGGAACCAGAAGAAGGCCGCGCCCATCTTGATGAGGTTGCCTTCGCCGAAGCGCACGTATTCGCCCACGACGTCGCAGGACGAGGTGGTGCAGAAGGAGGTGTGCCGGATGGCCTGCATCCAGACTTCGGCCGAGAGAAAGGCGGCGCAGAGAAAGAGAAAAGCGAGTATCGAATAGCGTGAGATCTTGGACATGACGAACTCCCGATTGGATGATGGGTGTTTGTGTATCGCGGAGCCGCGTTCGTCAAGGTGCGGTGTGTTCGCAACGGCCACGCTTTATCATTTGAGCCTTACGGAGTGTTTTTTGAGAAGCTCGTAGAGCCGGGCCCGGGACAGTCCCGAGAGGCGGCAGGCCTCTGCCACGTCGCTGCCGCAATGCTGTGCGAGGCGCGTGAGGTAGGTTTTCTCGAGGTGGCCGACCACGGCTTCGCGGGCATCGCGGAATTTTGGGAGCTCTTTGTCGAAATCCAGGGGGAGTGCGGCAGAGCTTTTTTTCAGGGGTTCGAGCAGGGCTGGCTGCTGCTTTTCCGGTTTGGGGCGGAAGGCGTTCCTGGCGATGGCGATGCGGATGTCGATGGGCAGATGGTGGCTGTAGAGGCTCGGTTCGTCCGCGGCGTTGTCCACGGCCACGGCCACGGTGTTCACGAATTCGCGCACGTTGCCGGGCCACTGGTATGCGTTCAGGGCATCGAGGAATTCCGAGGTGAGCTGCTTGCGCGCCGTCTGGTTTTCCCGGCAGGTTTTGGCGGCGTAGTATTCGGCCAGCAGCGGGATGTCCTCCTTGCGTTCGCGCAGGGGCGGGATCTGGATATGGTGGCCGTTCAGCCGGTAGAACAGGTCGCTGCGGAACTGGCCGTCCTCGACCATTTTGCGCAGGTCACGGTTGGTGGCGGCGATGACGCGGAAATTGCTGGTGATTTCCTTTTCAGAGCCGATGGGCCTGAATTTGTGTTCCTGGAGGACGCGCAGCAGGGTTTTTTGCAGGTCGAGGCCGAGTTCGGCGATCTCGTCCAGGAACACGGTGCCGTTGTCGGCCAGCCTGAAGAGGCCGTCCCGCGATTCGTGGGCGCTGGTGAAGGAGCCTTTGGTGTGGCCGAAGAGGATGCTCTCAGTCAGGTTGGTCGGCAGGTTGGCGCAGTCAATGACCACCAGCTTGCCTTTGGTGTCGCTGTTCTCGTGGATACCGCGGGCAAAGAGCTCCTTGCCCGTGCCCGTCTCGCCGGTGATGACGACGTTGGCCTTGCTGCCCGCGGCCTTGCCCATGGTCTCCAGGCAGGACATGATCCCCGGCCCCTCACCGATGATGGCGCTGCGCTTGACCAGGGGCCTGGCACCCGCGCTTTTGGTGGCACGGTAGGCCACGGCCCGTTGGAGGATGAGAGCGATGTTGTTTACGGAAATGGGCTTGCCCACGTAGTCCCAGGCGCCGTTGGCGATGGCCAGGGCCGCGCCGTCCGAGTCACCGTCGCCCGTGAGGATGACCACTTCTGGCAGGGAGGACACGGACTGAAACTGGCGGATGTAGGCCAGGCCGTTGCCGTCGGGCAGGTTCACGTCCAGGAAGATGAGGTCGCAGGGGCTGTTGTCCAGTCTCTCGAACGCCTCCCTGATGTTGCCGGCCACGGCGCAGCCGTGACCCATGCGTTCGATGATGCGCTGGAAGGATCTGGAAAAGTCCCTGTCGTCGTCAATGATGAGTATGTCGGCCACGTGTGTCTCCGGAATGTGATCTCGGGTCCGCTTTTGTCGGATTTTGTCCGGAAAAGCAAGACGGGCTTTCTGTTCCCGCAAGGAAACGAACAGGTGAGAACGCCGGATTTTCTTCGGTCTGGCTTTTTTGGCTTGAACCCGCTAGAATTGAAAATACTTGGTCACTGTCGTCCGTCCGGATCAGGGGGCGACGCTGCAGGCCGTGTTCGGTAATCTTGAATTTGTGAGGGGGGACACCGTGAATTTTTCCGTTATCCGTGCATTGTGGTTGAAGCGAAGCGTCATCCCTGCCGTCCTGGCCGTCCTGCTGCCGGTCGCATCTCTTGTCCTGGCGCAGGACATGGGCATGGGGAACCTGGTCCAGGAACGTTGCCTGGGCTGTCACGAGATGGACAGGGTCTGCGACGTGGAGACGAACGACCCGCAGTGGTGGAAGACCGCGGTGCTGCGCATGGTCGAGTACGACAATGACCTGCTTACGAATGACGAGGCCGTAGCCATGTCCGCCTTTCTGGCGAACAGCGAGACGCGGGCCACGGTCTGCGTCAAGGAATGAAACCGCAACTTCGGAGAAATTTCATGAAATATGTCATCATCTGTCTCGCCGCCTGCCTGATGTTCGCCTCGGCGGCCTTCGCCGACTCTTCGGCCGAGTTGTACGCCAGGTCCTGCAAGAGCTGCCACGGCATTGACGGGTCCAAGGTGGCCATGGGCATGACCCGGTCCCTCAATTCCCTGACCAAGGACGAGGTCAAGGCCGCCCTGGACGGCTACAAGGCCGGGACCTACGGCGGGGCCAAGAAGGGCATGATGGAACACGTGGTCAAGCCCTTGTCCGAAGAGGATATCGAGGCCCTGGCCGCCCACATCGACGGTCTGTGATCATCGTGCCGGAAGCTGGGGTGCCTTGCTTCCGGCTTTTTTTTCTGGCTGAACGCCCCTAGACCGGGAGGTATCGGTGCGCATCCGCATGTTGACCCTGGCCCTTGTGCTGGCCGTATCCCCGCTTTGGGCCCAGACCGCGGTCCAGCGGGCCCTGGACGCCTCGCGGGCCGTGACGGCCCATGACCACGCCACTGCGGAGCAGGCCGGGGAGGCCGTGCGCGACGGCGGCCATGGGGGCGATCATGCCGGGCACCAGGACCAGAGTATGACAGGTCCGGTCGATGAAAGTGCTCCGGGTGCCGCGGCGTCCGGGAGCCTGTCGGGGAGCACGACGGGCACGGAGACCAGGGAGAGGATGTGGACCCAATGATAGACTATCTGCGGACTCTGGGGGAGAGTCATGATTAGAAAAACCTCATGCCTGATCCGGCCGGGCGTGTCTCTGGCCGTGGGGTTTTCGGCCCTGGCCGGCTACGTGCTGGCCGCCGGAGGACTGGACGGGCCGGGAGGCGTGGGCGGCGGCCTGGACGCGGTGCCCGGCGGCGTGCCGGTTTTCGCCGGGACCTTCGCCCTGTCCGCGGCCGTGTCCGTGCTGAACCAGATCCAGGAGCGTCGCCGCGACGCCCTCATGGAACGCACCCGGGAGCGTCCCCTGGCCAGCGGGCGTATGAGCCCGGAGCAGGGGCGGCGCGTGTTCGCGGCCCTGCTTCTGGTTTCGGCCCTGTGCCTGTGGCCCGCTCTGGGCTGGGGCGCGGGCCTGGTGCTTGTCGTGGTGCTTGGCCTTTACAACGGCGTGTACACGCCCCTGAAGCCCGTCACGGCCTGGGCCATGATCCCGGGCGCGGCCTGCGGCGCGCTGCCGCCGTGGATCGGCTGGGTCGCCGGCGGTGGGGGAGCGCTGGCTTTGACACCGGTCTACCTTTTCGCTCTCTACTTCGTCTGGCAGATGCCCCATTTCTGGATGCTGGCCGAGACCAACGCCGAAGACTACGCGGCCGCGGGCTTCCCGGTGCCGGCCAACAGCTTCTCCCCCTTCTCGCGGCGCGCCATCCCGCGCCTGTGGGCCCTGGCCCTGGCCGCCCTGGCCGGCATGGCCCCGCTCTTCGGCCTGCTCACCCACCCGGGCGACGCCTACGCCCTGGCCACGGCATGCCCGGCCTACGCCGCACTGGCCCTTTTCGCCCGCGCCAGAGTGCTGCGCCTGGCC
>CAZQYA010000245.1:0-3966 GCA_964597325.1 uncultured Desulfovibrionaceae bacterium | reverse complement strand
TCAGCGGCTGGGAAGAGGTGGAGGAAGGCGAGGTGGCCGACTGGGAAGTGCACGAAAAAAAATAGACCATCCTCACCTCCCCCATATGGGCCGCGATACCGGGAACAACGGGTCGCGGCCCTTTTCGTTCACTGCCGGAAAACCCGGACTTTGCTTTGCCATGAAGCCCGTAAGAGGGTACGTACGAACCTAACCCTATCGACATCCGGTTTTCCGGACCTTCAGGAACCCGATCCGACATGAGAGGAACAACCATGGAAGACAGTACCTGGACATGCGGCATGACCCGCAGAAAATTTCTGGCCGCGACATCCGGCGCGGCCCTGTTCTTCGCCCTCGGCGGCCTGCGCGGCACGGCCTGGTCGGCGGCCTTCGAGCTTCCCCCCCTTCCCTGGGCGGAAAACGCGCTGGACCCGGTCATCTCCGCGCGCACCATCGGTTTTCACTACGGCAAGCACCATCAGGGCTATCTCAACAACCTGAACAGGCTCACGGCAGGCACGGAGTATGCTGACATGCCCCTGGAACAGGTCGTGACGGCCACGGCGGGCAAGGCCGACATGGTGGCAGTCTTCAACAACGCGGCCCAGACCTGGAACCATACCTTCTACTGGAACAGCCTCACGCCCAAGGGCGGCGGCACGCCTCCGGCGGGACTCAAGGACAGGATGGCCGACTCCTTCGGCGATGTGGAAAACTGTCTCAAGGAACTGACCGCCGCTGCCACGGGCCGCTTTGCCAGCGGCTGGGCCTGGTTGGTGGCGGACGGAGGGGTTCTCAAAGTCATGAACACCATGAACGCGGACACGCCCCTGAGCCTGGGCCTTACCCCCCTCTTGACCATCGATGTCTGGGAGCACGCCTACTACCTGGACTACCAGAACCGCCGGGCCGACTACGTCAAGGCGGTCCTGGAAAAACTCGTCAACTGGGAATTCGCGGCCGCCAACCTGGGCTGAAAACCGACCGAGCACGGAAAAAAGCGCCTTCTCCCGATGAAGGAAAAGGCGCCTTCACGGGCGGCGGATGCTCACTCGCCGATGATCTTGACCAGCACGCGCTTTCGCCTGCGCCCGTCGAACTCCCCGTAGAAGATCCGCTCCCAGGTGCCGAAATCGAGGCGCCCCTCGGTCACGGCCACAACCACCTCGCGGCCCATGATCTGGCGCTTCATGTGTGCATCGGCATTGTCCTCACCGACGTTGTGCCTGTACTGGCTGACAGGCTCATGGGGCGCGAGCTTCTCCAGCCACTTCTCGTAGTCATGGTGCAGGCCGGACTCGTCGTCGTTGATAAAGACCGAGGCCGTGATGTGCATGGCGTTGACCAGCACCAGACCCTCGCGGATGCCGCTCTCGCGCAGGCAGTCCTCAACTTCGCCCGTGATGTTGATGAAGGCCCTGCGCGTGGGCGCCTGAAACCACAGTTCCTTGCGATAGCTCTTCATGAATCCTCCTTGGCTCGACACTGTGTACCGCCCGCCGGACCCGGCTTCAAGAGGAGCACAGACCAATGGACAGAAACCTTTCGACATTGACCCCAACACTGTTCCCGGATATTGGTAGGACCAATTTCAACACACCCAAGGAGGAGCCCATGACCTACATTCCCTTCGGCGGATTGCGCGTCGCCAAGCCCCTGTACGACCTGATCAGCGAAAAAGCCACGCCCGGAACCGGTGTGACGGCAGAAGAATTCTGGGCCTCCCTGGAAAGCGTTCTGCGCGAGTTGACCCCGCGCAACCGCGAACTGCTGGCACGGCGCGAGGAGCTTCAGAAAAAAATCGACGCGTGGCACCGCGAAAGGGCCGGCAGCACGCATGACCCGGCAGCCTATAAGGCGTTTCTCGAAAGCATCGGCTACATTGTGCCCGAAGGGGAGCCCTTCTCCATCACCACCTCGGGCGTGGATCCCGAAATATCGACCATCGCCGGGCCGCAGCTGGTGGTACCCGCCACCAATGCCCGCTACGCGCTGAACGCGGCCAACGCACGCTGGGGCAGCCTCTACGACGCCCTCTACGGCACGGATGTGCTGCCCGAGGACGACGGCGCGACGCGCTCCGGGGCGTACAATCCGGTGCGTGGGGCCGCGGTGATGAAATACGCCGCCTCCTTCCTGGACAAGATCCTGCCCCTGGCCGAGGGCAGCCACGCCGATGTGACGGAGTACGGCTGCCGCGAGGACGGCGGAAAGTGGATCTTCGAGGCTTCCGCGGGTAGCCGGACAGCAGGTCTCGCCGATCCGAACGCCTTTGCCGGCTTTACCCCGGGCGTGCTGCTCTTCCGCAACCACGCCCTGCACATCGAACTGCATATCGACCGCGCCCACCCCATCGGCTCCGCGCATCCGGCGGGCCTTAAGGATGTAGTCCTGGAAGCGGCCGTGACCACCATCGTTGATTTCGAGGACTCCATCGCCGCCGTGGACGGCGAGGACAAGGCCCAGACCTACGCCAACTGGCTGGGCCTGCTGCGCGGCGACCTCACGGCCACCTTCCCCAAGGGTGACAGGACCGTGGAGCGCAGCCTGCATCCCGACCGCGAATACACCGCGCCGGACGGCTCGCCCCTGACTTTGCCGGGCCGCAGCCTGCTGCTCGTGCGCAATGTCGGGCACCTCATGACCACGGACGCGGTCCTTCTGGATGGCGAGGAAGTCCAGGAAGGCATCCTCGACGCCATGGTCACAGGGCTCATGGCCCTGCACGACCTGAAGGAACTGGGCTCCCTGCGCAACAGCCGCACGGGCAACGTGTACATCGTCAAGCCCAAGATGCACGGTCCCGAGGAAGTCGCCTTCGCCTGCGAACTCTTTGGCCGCGTCGAAGACGCCCTGGGCCTGGGCCGCAACACCATGAAAATCGGCATCATGGACGAGGAGCGCCGGACCTCGGTCAATCTCGGGGAGTGCATCCGCGCAGCCCTTGAGCGCGTCATCTTCATCAACACCGGCTTCCTGGACCGCACGGGCGACGAGATCCATACGAGCATGGAAGCCGGCCCCATGGTGCCCAAGGCCGACATGAAGGCCCAGCGCTGGATTTTGGCCTACGAGGACTGGAACGTGGACACGGGTCTGGCCTGCGGCTTCTCGGGCAAGGCCCAGATCGGCAAGGGCATGTGGGCCATGCCCGATCTCATGCGCCAGATGGTCGAGACCAAGCAGGGCCATCCCCTGGCCGGCGCCAACTGCGCCTGGGTGCCCTCGCCCACGGCGGCAACCCTGCACGCCATGCACTACCACGAGGTGGACGTCTTCGCCCGCCAGGCCGAGTTGGCCGGACAGAGCCGCGCCACCCTGGACGACTTGCTGACCCTGCCCCTGCTGAACCGTGAACTGACTCCCGAAGAAATTCAGCGCGAGCTGGACAACAACTGCCAGGGCATCCTGGGCTACGTGGTGCGCTGGATCGACCAGGGCATCGGCTGCTCCAAAGTGCCCGACATCACGGACACGGGCCTCATGGAAGACCGGGCCACCCTGCGCATCTCCAGCCAGTACCTGGCCAACTGGCTGCACCATGGCCTGTGCACCCCGCAGCAGGTCCGCGAAACCCTGGAACGCATGGCTGCCGTGGTCGACCGGCAGAACCAGGCCGATCCCGCCTACACCCCCATGGCCCCGAACTTCGACGCCAGCGTGGCCTTCCAGGCCGCCAGCGACCTGATCTTCAAGGGCATCCAGCAGCCCAGCGGCTATACGGAACCGATCCTGCACGCCAGGAGACGGGAAAAGAAAGCCGAATCATGACATAAGCCACGGCGCCAGACCCATGAACCCTATGCGAACCCGCGTCGCCCTGTCCTCGAGGACGGGGCGACGTTTTTTTTATTCTTGTGTCCGGAAAATTCCGCCAGTAATAACAGACTGATTCAAAGCATATCACTTAGCCAGCGAATACATATTCGAAAACGTCTTACATTTAAGTAAGACAAAATATTTACATATAAAGCAGAGCATCTT
>CAZQYA010000244.1:0-4014 GCA_964597325.1 uncultured Desulfovibrionaceae bacterium | reverse complement strand
CGACAGACAAAATTCTCGGCATTTTCATATCAAACTGGCTGTATTTTTTTCCAGACAGACAATTTATCGACAAAATTTATATCCACTTTCAAAAAATGAACACCTCTCTCAAGAGAATAACTGTCCGTTTTCAAATAGTTAAATAAAAATAGACAGCCTGAGCAAAATGAATGATCACTCCGGCTTTCAACCTGAAAAAGACTACAGCGGCATGAATATCCAAAAACACAACGGCTGGGTCATTCTCGGCACACTCATTTTCTACCTGGCAAGCATACCCGTGCCGGAACTGTTTCCTCTGGCCGTGCTCCCGGCCTGGCTGGTGCCGGTCATGAACTGGCAGGATCTTGGCAGGAGCGCCCGCAGGCAGGCCCGGCGTGGCAGGGCTGTCCTTCGGGGCCGTAAACGGCATCCTGCTGCCCTGGCGGGACATGCTGGCCATGAACATCCCGCTTTTGGCCATGTTTGTGGCCGTGTCCTTCCTGGCCCTGGCCACGCCCGACGCCGAAGGCGCAGCCCCGCCGCACGGCAGGCGGGCCGCACTTTCCACGGGTGTCGGCATTCACCTGCTCGGCGCGGTCATCAACATTTCGGCGCTCTTTATCTTCGGCGACCGCCTGAGCAGAAACCATCCCCTGGGCCGCGAACAGGCCTTCCTGATAACCAGATCCTTCACCGCGGCGGCGTGGTGGTCGCCGTTCTTCATGGCCACCGGCGTGGCCTTCACCTACGCCCCGGACCTCGTCTGGGTCCGCACCCTGGTGCCGGGAATGCTCATGGCATGCATCGCCATCGGTTTTTCAGCCCTTGAAACAAGCGTCTTCAGCCGGAAACGATTCGAAGGGTACCCGCTGGGCGTGGAAAGCCTGGCCATGCCCCTCTTTCTGGCGGTCATGGTGCTGGCGGTGCATGCATGGCTGCCGGAACTGAAAGTGCTGGCCGTGATCTGCATGCTGGCTCCGGTGGGAACGCTCCTGTTCATGCGCGCGCGGCCGCGGGGGCCGGCCCTGCTGGAATTCGTGAACACCCGCCTCTCCTCGGTCAGCAGCGCCTTTGCCCTGTTCCTGACCGCGGGCGTGTTCTCAAGCGGCATCAAAGCCGTGATTCTGGCCTGCCCGGATGTATTCTCTCTGGATGCGACCGCGCTGACCCCGACCATGTTCACGCTCCTTTTGGCCGGCATGATCGCCGCGGGCATCGTGGGCGTGCATCCCGTGGTCAGCGTCTCTGTGCTCAGCCCTCTGCTCCTGCCCATGCACCCGGATCATTCGCAGCTGGCCTTCCTGTTCCTGTCCTGCTGGGCCATCTCCACATGCAGCAGCCCTCTTTCCGGCGTCGGGCTGACCCTGGTGGGGAGATTCCACATCCCGCCCCGGACGATCATCGCAGGCAACCTCCGCTACGCCCTGGCCATGTGCCTGACCGCATCCCTGGCAAACGTCCTCTTCTTCGCACAGTAGGGGACGTTGCCGAACCAGGGATACGGCCTTCCAGCCTTCGGAAAAAGTGCGCGCATCCGCGGCTTGCTTCCCGGGGACGATCATATTATGGCTTCGCCACCCGATTCCGGGACACCGGACACCGGGCAATTCCAAAGCACACCGTTCCCCCCCTTTCCTTCTCAGCTACGACCCTGCGGGGTCCGGGCCGGAAAAGCCCTTCCCGCCGCATGACGGCGCCTGGGCAACACAGGACAGGAAAAGGAACGAAGGAGATATCATGGGACTGAGCATCGGCATCGTGGGCCTGCCCAACGTGGGCAAATCCACCCTCTTCAACGCGCTGACCAAGGCACAGAACGCCGAGAGCGCCAACTACCCCTTCTGCACCATCGAGCCCAACAAGGCCGTGGTCCCGGTGCCCGACGCGCGCCTGGACAAGCTCCAGGAGCTGGCCAAATCCCAGAAGCTCATTCAGGCCACGGTGGACTTCATCGACATCGCCGGGCTGGTCAAAGGCGCGAGCCAGGGCGAGGGTCTGGGCAACCAGTTCCTGGCCAACATCCGCGAATGCGACGCCATCCTGCACGTGGTGCGCTGCTTCGAGAACGACGACGTGGTGCACGTTGACGGCTCCGTGGACCCCGTCCGCGACATCGGCGTCATCGACACGGAGCTCATCCTGGCCGACCTGCAGGCCGTGGAGCGCAAGACCGAACGTCTGTCCAAGCAGCTCAAAGGCGACAAAAAGCTGGGCCCGCAGCTGGACCTGCTGCAGAAGCTCACCGCCCACCTGAACGCCGGGCACCCAGCCTCGGAATTCGAGGACCTGAAAAGCGACCTCGGGCGGGAGGTGCGCAAGGACCTGCTGCTCATCACCTTCAAGCCCGTCATCTTCGGCATGAACGTGGACGAAGAAGCCCTGGCCGAGGACAACGAATACGTGCTCAAGGTACGCGAGCTGGCCGAATCACGCGGCGCGCGCGCCGTGAAGATCTCGGCCCGCATCGAGGAGGAGCTGGTCGGCCTGACGCCCGAGGAGGCCCAGGAATTCCTGGCGTCCTACGGCGTGAGCGAATCCGGCCTGGATCTGGTCATCCGCACCGGCTACGAAATGCTCGGCCTGTGCTCCTACTTCACGGCCGGGCCCAAGGAAGTGCGCGCCTGGACCATCCGCAAAGGCTGGAAGGCCCCCCAGGGCGCAGGCGTCATCCATACGGACTTCGAACGCGGCTTCATCCGGGCCGAGGTCATCGCCTTCGACGACTACGTGCAGCACGGCTCCGAGGCCAAATGCCGCGCAGCCGGCGTGCTGCGAGTGGAAGGCAAGGAATACGTGCTCAAGGACGGCGACGTGGTCCACTTCCTCTTCAACGTCTAGGAGAGGCACGATGCTCGACAACATCGACGTCATTCTCTTCCGCCCCAAGTACCCCGAAAACATCGGCTCCGTGGCCCGGGCCTGCCTGAACATGGGCTGCGGCCGGATCGTGCTGGTGGACCCGTGGAACTGGGATATCGACAGGGCCCTGCCCCTGGCCACGCACCACGCAAGGCATCTGCTGGACGACATCCGCATCCACGACACCCTGGCCGAGGCCCTGGCACCCTACTCCTTCTCCTACGGGACCACGGCCCGCACGGGCGGCTGGCGCAAGGCCCTGCAGACGCCCGAGGAAGCAGCGCCCCAGATCATCGAACAGCGCGACACGGGCGGCTCCGTGGCCATCGTCTTCGGCCCCGAGGACAGGGGGCTGACCAACGACGAGACCGAGCAGTGCAACCACCTGCTGACCATCCCCACCACCGAAAACCTGACCTCCCTGAACCTGAGCCAGGCAGTCATGGTCGTCCTCTACGAGTGCTTCAAGAAATCCCTGGGCAAGCCCTTCAGGACGGCCGGGCAGCCCAAGGACCGCTTTATCAACCACGCCGAGCGTGAACTCCTGTTCACGGAACTGCGTGAGACCCTTATCGACATCGACTATCTCAAGCCCGACAATCCCGACTATTTCATGCTCTCCATCAAGCGCTTCCTGAACCGGCTCGACCCGCGTCTGAACGAGTACAACCAGCTCATGGGACTGTGCCGGCAGATGAAACGGATCGTGCGCATCGCCAAGGGCCGGGAAGGCTAATCGCTTCCCCGGCCTTCCCGCTCCCCGCATAACCCGCGCACGGCCGTACCGAGCCGCCTGATCCCTTCCTCGATGACCTCCTCGGTGCTGGAGGCGAAATTGAGCCGCAAACACCCTTCGCCCGCGGCCGGGTCCGCAAAGAAATTGCCTCCCGGCGCAAAGGCCATGCCCGCCGCGCACGCTGCGGGCAGCAATTCCGAAGAACGCACGCCATCCGGCAAGCCCACCCAGACAAAGAGCCCGCCCCTGGGCCGTACCCAGGTCGCGCCCCTGGGCATATGCCGCTTAAGGGTCGCGAGCATGGCGTCACGACGCCGCCGATAGACGGTGCAGGAGCGCTGCAGATGGGCGTGGTAGCGCCCCACGGACACGTAGTCCCGCAGGGCGCGCTGGATGAGGTTGCAGGTGGCCAGGTCGTGGCAGCGTTTGGAGCGCAG
>CAZQYA010000243.1:3001-4033 GCA_964597325.1 uncultured Desulfovibrionaceae bacterium | reverse complement strand
TCCTGCCGCCGCCCATGGCCGGATTCTTCGAGTTCTCCATGATGCGCACGCGCGGCGACATCGACCAGAAGGCTCTGGGCGAACTCTTCTACCAGTACCTGAACGTCGAGGAAGACTTCATCAAAGCCCTGTTCGTGGACGGCGAGACCCAGCTGGGCCGCGTCTTCGTGCAGGAATCCATGCTCTCGCGCGAGAACGCCGTGCACGTCCTGGACTACGAGCGGGCCAGCGAGGTTATCCGCACGGCCTCGCACCGCGCCATCAGCACCTGCTACTGCCGCCACAAGATGGAACACATGGGCCGGGACTGCGACGCGCCCAAGGACATCTGCATGACCTTCAACACCTCGGCCGCCTCCCTGTCCCGCCACGGTCATGCCCGGCTCGTGGACACGGCCGAATGCCTGGACCTGCTGGACGTGGCCCAGGGGCACGGGCTGGTGCAGTTCGGCGAGAACGTGCGAGAGCGGGTCAACTTCATCTGCAACTGCTGCGGCTGCTGCTGCGAGGCCATGATTGCGGCCCGCAAATTCGGCAATCTCCACCCCGTGCACACCACCAACTTCCTGCCCCAGGTGGACGAGGACGCCTGCACGGGCTGCGGCAAGTGCGCGGCGGCCTGCCCCGTGGAGGCCATGGGCATCGTCTCGGCCAACGACCCTCAGCAGCCCAAGCGGAAGAAAGCCCGCGTGGACGAGAATATCTGCCTGGGCTGCGGCGTATGCGTCCGAGCCTGCCCAGACAACGCCCTGTCCCTCAAGTCCAGGGAAAAACGCGTCATCACGCCCCTCAATTCCGTGCACCGCACCGTGGTCATGGCCCTGGAACGCGGCAAGCTTCAGAACCTGTTCTTCGACAACCGCGTGCTCTGGAACCACCGCGCCCTGGCCGCGGTCCTGGGCGTCATCCTGAAGCTTCCGCCCATCAAACAGGCCATGGCCACCGAGCAGGTCAAATCGCGGTTCATGGAGTACCTGGTGCGAAAATTCCCGGTATAGCCGACGCCTTGCAACAATCGTCTCCAGCAGCCTG
>CAZQYA010000243.1:0-2991 GCA_964597325.1 uncultured Desulfovibrionaceae bacterium | reverse complement strand
AAAAACGCCCCGGATTCTGTCCAAATCCGGGGCGTTCCGTTCAATGCCCCATCCCGCCGCCACATCGTCCCCTATTTGAAAAAATACCCGTTCAGAGCACGCCCAGCACGAGATACAGACAAAGCATCACGCCCATGAAGCCCACCACGGCGTTGATGACCATGGCCGCTTTGGTGTTGTAACCGGCAGGGATGTCCATCTCGTGCAGGGTAGCCAGGAAATGCCGATGCTGCAGCACGGAATACACCTCGACGAAAGCGCCGAACAGAATGAAGCCGATGCCGCCGATGAAGGACAGGTGCCGCTGCTCGCCGAGAACGCCCTGCACGCCAAGAATTTGCATGTAGAGCCCGAAACGCTCCACCACGAACCCGAAGGCCATCAGGGAGATACCGGTCCGGTTCCAGGCGAAAAGGGTGCGTTCGGCGGCGAAAAGGACGCGAGGGTCTGTCTGGCCGATCATGATTTCTCCTTGTAAACAGTGGAAATTTCCGCATCGCGCAACCTGCGGGCCGCGTCCTCCGGCGCGATGGAGTTGACG
The DNA here is from genome assembly GCA_964597325.1 of uncultured Desulfovibrionaceae bacterium. Taxonomy (GTDB): domain Bacteria; phylum Desulfobacterota; class Desulfovibrionia; order Desulfovibrionales; family Desulfomicrobiaceae; genus Desulfomicrobium. Next base: position 2,450 of record CAZQYA010000243.1, on the reverse strand, counting down.
AAGAGACCTGACCCGAGCTCGAACCCCGTGGGAATGCTCGTACGCGGACAGATCTCCAGATGCCAGTGATAGCTCACGGAATTGTCTTCTTCACCGCCCCGGGGAGCCGAATGCAGGAAAAAATTGTACTGCACCCCGCCAAGCACGGTCTCCAGACGCGCCATGGTTCGTCGGAGCACGCTGGAGAGGTCGGCCAGGTCGGCGTCGTCGGCCAGACGGAAATCGTGGCAATGTTCCAGGGGCAGAATATGCACCTCCCACTCGAAACGACTGGCAAAGGGCTTCACGGCAATAAAACGCTCGCCCCGCTCCACCACATACTGGCCCACCCGAATCGTGCGTCGGATCGCGCCGGTCACGCGGTCGTAGATGGTGGCCTCGTAGGTCAGGGCCTCATCGATGAGGGCACAGAAGATGCATCGGCCGTGCTTGGCGTGGTAATCGCGGCCCCCCTGCACCTCGTCATGGATGTTGCGCGGGATCATGGGCGTGGCGATGATCTGGCTGTGCGTGTGCGGGATGCTCCCCCCGGCGGCCGGCCCGAAATTCTTGAAGACGAGTACGGATCTGATCCGCGGATCGCGCTCGAAAAGCTGACGCATTCGCTCGCGATAAACACCGAAGAGAAGAGTCAGATGCTCCACACTCATTTCGTGCAATCGGATGCCATGCAGGTTGTGATCAATGACGACCTCATGGCGGCCGTACCCGTCGATGGCCTGCTGCACCCCAAGATTCAGGACGGGCCTGGGCTCCTCGTCCCCCAGCACGGGGTACAGGTTCTTCACGATACGCACCGCCCACGGCCCGTCGCCCGGCGCGACCATGATCTCCGGCGGCGTGCGGGACTCGTTGCCGGGACAGAAGGGGCACTCCTCCACATAGGGACGGGAGTCATGTTCCAGGGGCGCCTCCCGATGCTTGGGCCGCAGGCTGCGGGCCGTGGCGATGAGCACGGATTCGGAAGGCACGATGGGGTTGACGCGGATTTCGCGGATGGGCTCCGGCGTATTCGTTTCCATGGGCTCGTCTCCGGAAGGATGGCTACATGGCCCCACGCCCCAGGTTCACCCCCGTGGCCTCGGCCGTGCGGATGAGCTGGTGGTCCAGGGGCACGGTGCGGCAGATGCCGGCCAGTTCGGCCAGGGGCACCAGGACGATGTCCGGGGTCTTGAGAGCGACCATGGTCCCGAACTCGCCGCGCGCCGCCGCATCCACAGCCGCCGCGCCCAGACGCGTGCCCAGCACCCGGTCAAAGGCCGTGGGCGACCCGCCGCGCTGGATGTGACCCAAGACCGTGGTGCGCACCTCCAGTGGAATGCTCTCGCGAATCTGGTTGGCCAGATGGAAGCCGATGCCGCCCAACTGCTCCACGCCCTGCAGGCGCGTGGCCGCCGTGCCCTGGGTGATGCGCTCGCCGCCCTCCTCCCTGGCCCCTTCGGCCACCATGACGATGCTGAAGGGGCTGCCGCCCTGCAGCCGGTGCCGGATCTTGGTCACCACGTTGTCGAGGACATAGGGGATTTCGGGGATGAGGATGATGTGCGCGCCCCCGGCCAGACCCGCCTCCAGGGCGATCCATCCGGCGTTTCGACCCATGACCTCCAGGATCATGACCCGGTCGTGGCTGCGGCCCGTGGAGTGCAGCCGGTCCATGGCGTCGCAGGCCACCTGCACGGCCGTCTGAAAGCCGAAGGTGTAGTCCGTGCCCTCGAGGTCGTTGTCGATAGTCTTGGGGATGCCGATGACGGGCATGCCCAGCTGCTGGAACTTGTACCCCAGTTCAAGGGTGCCCTCGCCGCCGACCACGAAGAGGCAATCGAGCTCCAGGGAACGAAAGGTGTCCATGGCCTGGCCCGAAAGGTCGCGGGTGGTGATCTCGCCATTCTCGTCGAACTCGCGGTAGGCAAAGGGATTGCCCTTGTTGGTCGTGCCGAGGATGGTCCCGCCCAAGGTCAGGATATCCTTGGTATTGCCGGTGGTCAGCTTCATGGTGCGGCCGAAGACCAGCCCGTCGAAGCCGTCCTCCAGTCCCACCACCTCGGCGCCGTGCTGAATGACGGCCGTGCGGGTCACGGCCCGGATGACGGCGTTGAGGCCGGAACAGTCGCCTCCGCCCGTCAGGATGCCTACGCGTTTCAAACCCATGTTTCCTCCCGGAACGTACTATGTGATGATGGAGTTCTTCTACATCGCCGCCACCTCTTCCGTCCATCCCCGGGAACGGAACCATGCGACGAAGCGCACAGGACGCAGACGAGGGCGACGGGCTCTCCGTCATTTCATACGCATGCGCCGACCCGTTCTCATGACCTGCCCGCATTGTGGCGCCGCTTTCGCCATGCTACCGGGAGCCTATGATATTTTGCAGGGATGACACCGAAACGAGACGAATGGAATCCTTCCGTTGCCGCCCCCCCCGGGTCACGCCGCCCGGCTTCCGATTCCAG
>CAZQYA010000242.1:0-4059 GCA_964597325.1 uncultured Desulfovibrionaceae bacterium | reverse complement strand
GTGCCGGTCACGCCGACGAAGCCCTTGGTGGCGGCCAGGGCATCGGTGATGGCCTGGGGCTCGGCGGAGCCCGCGCGCTTGATGGCGTCCATGATGATCATGTAGGAATCATAGCCGAGCGCGGCGTTGACGTTGGGATCCTTGTCGGGATTGGCCTTGCTCCACTCTTCGGTGAACTGCTTGGCCACGGGGTTCATGTCGGGCATGGACGGATCGTAGGGGAAGGTCGTGTGCATGAAGCCTTCCACGGCGCTGCCGCCGATGGCGGTGATCTCGGGGTTGTCCATGGCGTCGCCGCCCATGATCTGGAAGGTGGCGCCCAGTTCCTGGGCCTGCTTCATGATGATGGCGCCTTCGGAGAAGTAGGAGGGAATGAACAGGACGTCAGGCTTCTGGCTGATGATCTCCTGCAACTGGGCGGTAAAATCCTGATCACCGGACTGGTAGTTCAGGATGGAGACGACCTCGCCGCCGAGCTTGGTGAAGGACTTCTTGAAAAAGCTGGCCAGGCCCACGGAGTAATCGTTGGCAACGTCGATCAGCAGGGCGGCCTTCTTCAGATTCAGGTCGCGGTAGGCATAGGTGGCAGCACCGGCGCCCTGGAAGGGATCGATGAAGCACACACGGAAGATGTACTTCTTGCCCTGGGTGACCAGAGGATTGGTGCAGCTGGTGCCAACCTGGGGGATGCCGGCCTTTTCGGCGACTTCGCCGCCGGCCATGGCCAGGGAGGAGCCGTACGTGCCGATGATGGCCTGAACTTTTTCCTTTTCGATCAGGCGCTTGACCGCATTGGCAGACTCGACCTTGTCGGACTTGTTATCGACAATGAACAATTCGACCTTCTTGCCCATGATCTCGCCCATTTCCTTGTGGGCCATCTGCACGCCTTCAAGCTCGAGCTGGCCGCCGAAAGCGTTCTGTCCGGTCAGGGGGAGGAAAACGCCAATGCGGACGGTATCGTCGGCTGCAAAGGACATGCCGGCAAAGCCGCATACCATGGCCAAAACCATAGACAGGACTACAAGCCTTTTCATCACAAACTCCTTCGTAAATGTTGAAATACGGCATGACTCGAGACAATACCGGTGCCCGCAAGGCCCCGAAAAATCCCTGCGCCTGCCATGAACCGCGCAGCCCAACGCCCGCGGCCCCGTTCTCCAAAACCCTTCGGAACCGGCTCCGGTTCCTGTGCAGCGGCCCCGGTAGCTACCAGGACACCACCGCGGAAATCTTCTTGGCCAGTTCCACCAGGTAACCGGCGTAACGCAATTCGAACTCCTCCATGGAGTAGCGGTCCGTGGAGGAATCGAAACTGACCCCGCCGACCACCTTGCCCGTGCGCAGGCTGTAAAGCGGCGCGCCAATGGCGATGAGGCCGGGCACAAACTCCTCGCGATTGCGGGTGTAGCCGCGCTCGGCCGATTCATTCAGATCGGTCAGCAGCTCCGCGGGGGTGGTGATGGTTCTGTCTGTCTTGGGAGAGAATTCGAGGCGTTCGACAAGGGCGTCGAGTTCGTCCCGATCCATGAAAGCCAGGGCCGCCTTGCCCGCGGCCAGGCAATGGGGCTCCGAGCCGTAGCTGAAGGAGCGGAAGGCTTTGGTGTCCTGGGATTCCCGGCGATAGATAAGATAGATGGAGTCGCCCGAAAGAATGCCCACGTCGATATGCACGCCGTGTCGCCCGTGGGCGTCGTCCACCTGGACCTTGACGGCGCGCTCCAACTCGCTCTTTTCGAGCATGGCGTGGGCCAGGGCCAGCATTCGGACACCCAGACGGTAGAGGCCCGTGCGTTCGTCGCGTTTCAGAAAGCCGAGTTCGCAGAACGTGTTGACGTACCGGTAGATGGAGGTCTTGTTGATACCGGTCTGGCGGGAGAGTTGGGATAGGGTGTATCCGACATCGTCGTCGCCGAAAATGTCAAGGATGAGGAGGCCTTTGGCCAATGTCTCGGAACTGTTGTCCTTGCCTGCCATGGAGGTTCCGCTTTTCCCGTATAGATAATCGAATATCGATGAGGCACATCGAAATAGTGGCCAGACCGTTCCGCTGAGAGAATAAAAAACCAAAGCTGCGAAACGCGGCTATGCCAAAAAGAGGCCTTTTGTCAATACGATTACGCTGAAAACGGACTCTGAGACGACCGCCGACCTGTGGACGAATATCATGATTTTTCAAAATGTTACCCTACCGTCCAGCCGGAGGGTGATCGGAGGACGGCGATCCCCGGCCAAGCGAGAGCGCCGGGGAAGCGGGAGACGCCACCACTAGCGCGTCTCCCGGAGCACGGAAACGTCAGACCACTACACCGTACGCCTCGGTGAAGGCCTCACGCGCATAGGCGTCGCGTGCGTATCCGAAGCCCTTGTCCCCCCAGCCCTGGCCCCAGCTGTTACGCACGATGAACCCTTTGGCCGTGTAACCGACAATGGCCACGGCATGACCGCCCCTGGCCGTCTCGGGCTTGTATTCCTCGAGGATGCCATTGGCCGAGGAGGCCAGGTACCAGGTCTCGTCGACGTCCAGACGGGTCAGGATGGGACCGTTGAAGGCCAGCCACTCGCGCCATTTCCGCAGATCGATTCCCAGGGAGAAGTAGCTGGATATCTTGAACCGGGCGGCAAGGGCATAGAAGGAATTGGGTCTGCCCGGATACAACGCGCCGTGATCAAAGGGCAGGACCGACTCCGGCACCACCCCGAACTTGCGCGCGATATCGAGGGCCGTCTTGATGCTTGTCCCCGCGGCCTCGATGAACGTGGTGGGAAAAGAGGTGTGGTCGTCCGTCTCCTTGGAGGCCATCCAGATGTACCGAGCCGAGAGCTTCTCGAAACCGGGCAACAGACCGGACTTGACGAAATGCCAGCGCAGCACCGAATTCGCGGCGGCCCATCCCACGCAGGCGCCCGTGTCACCCTGGTCGTCCACCCCCCACCAGGACGTCTCGCGCAGATCCCGGAACTCGGGGACAGTCGGCGACATGTCCAGCAAGTCCGCTTCCGCGGCATCTTCGAAAGTCCAGTCGGTTTCAATGTTCCTGGATGAAATGCAATTCAGTAAGCGATCCTTGAATTCCGTCATATTGCCCTCCTTTTCCGACATTTCTTCTCAGAATATGGAATTGGGCAAAGAAGTGAATCCGGATATCCACTGAGAACATGAGATGAAAAATATAGGAAATTCGATACCGACCAGAAGAAAAGAATACATATTTCCTGAAGACAACCTCGTGATCGGACACACTGCGGCATATCGCAGGATGCCTCCGACCGAAAACGGCGTCAGCACCGTGCCGGAAAGGCGCCCCGGCCCGAAGCTTACGCTGGATTAACGGCAGCGTCCCTGTTAGCACCATATTCAGGCCACTGGCCCGTCACACCTCCCAAGGAGACATCATGGAACTTCAGTACTGGCATTGGTTCGTATTCGGCCTGGCCCTCATCATCGCCGAAATCTTCATCCCCAGCTTCACCATCTTCTGGTTCGGTCTGGGCGCCCTGGCCGTAGGCGCTCTGTTGTGGGTCGTACCCGCCACGGGACTCACGGCCCAGTTGCTGCTGTGGGCCCTGTTCTCCTCGCTGCTGACGGCCTTCTGGTTCCTCTTCATGAAACCGCGCATGCAGGACAAAACCCGGGCGGGCATGTCCCGTGAGGCCCTGCTCGGCGAAACAGGCCAGGTCATCCGGGTCCCCGAGGGCGATCGCCGGGGGCTCGTGCGTTTTACCAAGCCCCTGCTCGGATCGGACGAATGGACCTTCATCTGCGACGAACCCGTGGAACTTGGCGAACGTGTCCAGATCCGCGACGTCTCGGGCAACACCCTCATCGTCGCCCCCAAAAGCACCAAGTAGCACAAGGAGAACCCCATGCTCACCCCCGGCCTCATCGTCGTCGTCTTCCTGCTCGCACTGGTCATCGTGACCATCGCCATGGGCGTGCGCCTCGTGCCCCAGGGCTACAAATTCGTGATCCAGCGCCTGGGCAAATACCACACCTCCCTGGCCCCGGGCCTGAACATCATCATCCCCTACATGGACACCGTGGCCTACAAGGTGACC
>CAZQYA010000241.1:1224-4065 GCA_964597325.1 uncultured Desulfovibrionaceae bacterium | reverse complement strand
CTCAAGCATGGCCGCAAGACGGTGATCATTGAGGGCAACGGTCTTGATGACGAGAGAGAACGGGAAGCCGACGCCTTTGCCCGGGACAGACTCATCCCGCCGGCCGAGATGCGACGTTTTGTCATGGCTGACAAACTGTCGGCATCGGATATCGCAACCTTTTCCGCAGAAATTGGAATTGCCCCCGGCATCGTCCTTGGACGCCTGCAGCATGACGGGCTCATTCCCTACCAGACGCGTCTTAACAGCTTGAAGGTGTTCTATCGTTGGGAAAGCGCAGGTGGAGAGTGATGGTTTAGAGGGTGAATGGTTGTTGTCTTTTATTGAAAGTATAGAAAACCAGGTCCTCTGGGCCTGGTCAGAATTCAACGGCTATGCCAGTTGAGCGGCCCATGGCATCTCGGATGTTCCGTTGTCCCCACAACTGAACAAGGAAAATACCATGGGCCGCTTTTTCAAGCTATCTCACACGATATGGTATTGCCAATATCATATCGTCTGGCCCCCAAATATCGGTTTTGGATGTGAAGCTCTTCGAAGATTGGAAGGCATGCAAGGGGCTTTTCTCTAACCCCGCGGCCGCGCCATGGCATCAGCCATTTTTTGCAGGAGCCTCTCGATCCTGATGGGCTTGGCCGCGTATCCGTTCATGCCGGCGGCCAGGAATTTTTCCTTGTCGCCGTCCATGGCGTAGGCCGTCAGGGCAATGATGGGGACGTCCCTTTTGGGGCCGAGGTCTGCGGATTGGCGGATGAGGCGGGTCGTTTCGATTCCGTCCATGACGGGCATCTGGATGTCCATGAGGACACAGTCGATGTCGTTTGCGGCCAGCAGTTCAAAGGCCTGCCTGCCATTTTCGGCCAGGAGCACCGAGTGTCCTGCTTTTTCCAGCAGTTTTTGGGTGGCGAGACGGTTGGACATGTCATCTTCGACAAGGAGCACGCGCAGCCTTTCGCCTGTGTCGGCCTTGGATGTTCCGTCGGCATGTGATGACGCGTCCGCCTGTTCTCTGAAGGGCAGGACTACGTGCACGGTCGTGCCCTTGCCGGGGGTGCTTTCCATGGAGATGGCGCCGTTCATGAGTTCGACCAAGCGATGCACGATGGCCAGGCCCAGCCCGGCTCCCTGATAGGTGCGCGTAAAGGAGTTTTCGACCTGCCGGAACGGTTCGAAGATCTCGCGGAGCCTGTCTTCGGCGATGCCGATGCCTGTATCCGTGACGCAAAATTGTACGCGACAGCCTTCTTCGTTTGCGGACAAAAGCGAAATGTTCAGCTCGACCCTGCCTTGCTCCGTGAATTTGAGGGCGTTGCCCACCAGATTGAAGAGCACCTGGCGCACGCGCATCTCGTCTCCGACCAGGATTTTGGGCATGTCCGGGGCGATGGTGCATTCCAGGGCCACGCTCTTGTTCCGGGCCTTGACGGCCAGGAGTCCGGATACGGAATCGGCCAGGTCCTGGATGCTGAAGGGCGCTTCCCGGACCTCCATCTTGCCCGCCTCCACCCTGGAGAGGTCGAGGATGTCCGTCAGCAGTCTGGTCAGGCGGTCGCCGGCTTCAGTGGCCATGTTGATGTAGCCGGTCTGTTCGGCGTCAAGCGTGGTGGTTTTCATGAGTTGGAGCATTCCCATGACCCCGTTGATGGGGGTGCGGATCTCATGGCTCATGTTGGCCAGGAATTCGCTTTTGGCCTGGTTGGCGGCCTCTGCCTGCGTCTTTGCCTGGAGCAGGGCTTTCTCGGCCCGTTTTTGTCCCGTGATGTCCCGAAATTCTGTGACCCGCACATGCTTGCCCTTGTACGGGATGTTGCGCGCTTCGAGACGGATGGGATATTCTTCCCCGTTTTTGCGGAGGCCCCATGCCTCATAGGGGCTTTCGCTTCCGGACAGAATATTGCTCATGACCAGATCGCGGGATTTTTCGGCAATGAGCAGGAGCCCGTCCATCCCGATCAGTTCAGCGGTGGAGTAGCCGGTTATTTCGGAGAGCCCTTGATTGCAGTCCAGAATGACACCCTTGTCGTGGATGGTGATGCCGCCGAAAGAGGCGTTGTGCAGGATCTTGAATCGCTCTTCGCTTTCCTGCAGTTCCCGTGTCCTCATTTTAACCTCTCTGCGCAGCATCCAGGACCAAAGGAAAAATCCGAGCAGGAGGAGAAGCAGCGGCACAAGGATCATGGCGAGATTGCGCAGGATAGCGATAAACGACGGGGTCGGCTGCTCGTAAACGCCCATCCATTTTTCATGGAGCCGACGGTATTGTCCGGAATCCTTGAGGACTCGCAGCCCTTCACTGAATTGCGTCAGAAGGGCCTCATGGCCATTGGGCACGGCATAGCAGTAATCCATGGAAAAAAAGGAGTTTCGGCTTATCTGCAGGTTTTTCCAGCCGTGTTCCTTGATGATATGCAAGGTAGTGATACGAGGGGCCAGCGCGCAGTCGTACCTGCCCTCCGAAAGCTCCCTCAACATGTCCTCCTGAGTTTCCATGACGGAAACCCGGGATGCCAGACCTCGTTCCAGAAGAAAGTCGTGACCGAAATCCCCTTTCTGGACGACAATGCGTCTGTCTTTCAGATCGTCGAGTGAAACCGGTGGATCGACTTCCCCGCGACGCGTCACGATGACGTAATTGTTGACGGAGTGAGGCTGGGTGAAATCGAATTTGCGGTCGCGTTCCACGGAATAGAACATCCCCTGGATCGCGTCGATTTCGCCTCGTTCCAGGTCGTGCATCACCTCCGTCCAGGGCCCGAGGCGGATTTCGATATCAAGCCCCATCTCCCTGGCGATCATGCGGGTGAGTTCGACGTTGAAACCGGCCGGGTTTCCGAATTCGTC
>CAZQYA010000241.1:0-1214 GCA_964597325.1 uncultured Desulfovibrionaceae bacterium | reverse complement strand
GAAGGGGGGGTAGCTATGGTCGCCCCCCACGACGATGGGGCGGTTCTTCGGCAGCTCCAGGGCGGCGAACCATCGTGAGTGCAGACGGCGATAGGTCCCGTCGGCGATGACCGTGGCGAGCCCCTCGTTCAGCAGGGCCAGCATGCGGCTGTCGCCTTTCTTGACGGCGAAGCAGAAATCCTGACGAAATCCGTCGATGGGCCTGTCGATGACCTGCAGATTCGTAAGCCCGGCCTCCGGGATAAGGCGCAGCGCCACAAGCCGCTGCATGATCACGGCGTCATGGCGCCCCTGTGACAATTCGCTCAGGGCCTGTTCAAAGGTGGGCGTGGTGTGGATCTGTATGCCGCGATCTTCCCGCCGAAGGAATTCCTCGGCATTGTCACCCAGCATGACGGCCACGCGCCGTCCCCTGAGATCATCGAGGTTCCGGATGCCTTTCGTTTCCGAGCGCACCACGATGGCCCCGTGCAGGGACATGTAGGGCACGGAGAAATCGAAGACATCCTCGCGTTCAGGCGTGCGCCCGACCAGGGGCAAGGCCTGGATTTCCCCTTTTTCCAGCCAGCCCCTGACATCGGACCAGGGGCCTGTGCGAAAGGTGACGTCTCGGCCCATGGCGTTCAGGGCGGCGCGCAGCAGCTCCACGGAAAAACCGCCTGCCTGGCCCGTTTCATCGACAACGGAGAAAGGCGGGTAGTCGATTTCGGCGGCCGAGATGACGGGCGGCGATGGTTCGGATGCGAGTGTGGTCAGCGGGGCTTGGAGAATGAACACGAGCAGAGCATACGCGAGTAAGTTCACGAAATGCGGAGCGTTTTGCGGCGCACGTATTTTGGAACGGCTCGGGGGGCCGTCCGCAAAGAAAAGTTTTGTGTCCATTGCCTGTGAAAACCACCTTGCTCTGTTGTATGTTTCCTCCAAATGTCCTTGTAGATTGCATTCCAGGGAATTTCAATCATTCATACCTATTGGCTCGGAAAGTGTGTCGATGGCAGGAGGGGGGCGAATGGGCGGCTTCACAGAGCCACATCCGCATACGCAATGTGTGCCGGCCAAAAGAGGGCCCATGTTTCAAAATGGTGCCCCCAGGATTTTTGATGAAAAGGAAAACAAAAAAGCCGTCATTTCTGACGGCTTTTTCGCGGCATTCAAGTGGATTTTGAAGCGTTTTATAAGTGGTGGAGCTGATCAGGATCGAACTGACGACCTCT
>CAZQYA010000240.1:0-4110 GCA_964597325.1 uncultured Desulfovibrionaceae bacterium | reverse complement strand
CCGAGATCAGGCGGCTGGCCGCGCCCCAGGCCTCGGACTTCCAGCTCAAGAGTGCTCTGGGTTTGTTCATGCTCGGAGAACGCTACTGGGAAAAAAAGGTCGAGGACCTGAGCGGCGGCGAGAAGAACCGTCTGGTTCTGAGCACCCTGTTCCTGAGCCGGGCCAACTTCCTTATTCTCGACGAGCCTACCAACCATCTGGACATGGAAAGCCGCGAGGCGCTCATGGACGCTCTGTCGGCCTACAAGGGTACCATGCTGGTGGTGGCCCATGACCGCTACCTCCTGTCGGAAGTGGTCACGGAAATCTGGGAGCTTGCTCCGAACGGTATCGAAGTGCACCAGTGCGGATTCGACGAATACCATGAGCGCAAGAAGGAGCGCGATGCGCAGGCGGACAGGGAGCAGCCCGATGCGTCCAAGGCGGTCAGGCAGGAGCAGAAGCAGCGCAAGCGCGAAGAGGCCGAGATGCGCAACCGCATCTATCGGCAGATACGTCCCCTCAAGAAAAAATACGATAAGCTTGAGGAAGAGCTCGAGGCCAACCTCGTCGAGCAGGAAGAGGTGGAGGCCCTTCTGGCGGATCCCGCCACCTACGCCGACACGAACGCCTCCCGGGAGCTCGGTCTGCGTTTCACTGCCCTGCAGGCCCGGGCCGAAGACATTATGTCCGACCTGGCCTATCTGGAAAAGGAGATGCAGGAACTCGACGTGCAGAGGGACGCGTGAGCGACGGTCCAGTCCTCGTGGTGGCCGGCGTCATATTGCGCGGCCGGCGGTTTCTGGCGGCCAGGAGGTCGCAGTCCATGGCCTGGCCAGGGTATTGGGAGTTCCCCGGCGGGAAGGTCGAGGAGGGCGAGACACTGGGCGACGCACTCAGGCGTGAACTGCATGAGGAACTTTCTATTGCAATAGATGCTTTTTCCCTCTGGAAAGTAAAGGAAAAAAAGGTTACAGGTGGCGCAATTCGGCTGTTCTTCCATTTGGTGACGGATTTTTCCGGCACACCAACGCCACGCGAAGGGCAGGAACTGGCCTGGATCACCTGCGAAGAGGCAAAGGATTACGCCTTTCTGCCGGCTGACGCGGAGGTTTTGACCGAACTTCCATTCCGTCTGTAAACGCGGTGAGCCCCACTCGGATTCAGGACAGCACGAGGTTGCATTTTTTTCCGACCCAATTTTCGGAGGACGTTCATGCCTATCTTTATTTACAAGGCCAAATCGCGTAGCGGCAGATCGGTCAAGGGCGATCTCGACGCACCGGCCATCGAGTTTGCCGAGAATGTACTGCGGCGCAAGGGATACTCCAATATCCGGGTCAAGCCCAAGCCCAAGGATTTGCTGGAAGGCACGTTTCTCGAAGGCAGCGTCAGAGATCGCGACATGGTCGTCTTCAGCCGCCAGTTCGCCACCATGATCAACGCCGGCGTGCCCATCCTGCAGGCCCTGCAGATCATGTGCGAGCAGACCGAGAATCCCAAGCTCAGGCGCAAGCTCTATAATATCCGAAATGACATCGAGGGCGGCAGTTCCCTCTTCGAAGGCCTGAAAAAGCATCCGGACGTGTTCGACGCGCTGTACTCGAATATGGTCAATGCGGGTGAGACGGGCGGTATTCTGGACCAGGTCCTGCTGCGCCTGGCCGACTACATCGAGAAGGCGGCCAAGCTCAAAGCCAAGATCAAGGGCGCCATGATTTACCCGGGCGTGGTCGTGACCGTGGCCGTGGCCGTCATCGCGGTCATCCTTATCTTCGTCATCCCGACTTTCGAGATGATGTTCCGCGAGTCGGGCGGCGCACTGCCCCTGCCGACGCAGATCGTCATCGCCATGAGTAATTTCGTCATCAACAACTTTCTGCTGCTTGTCGGCTGCATCATCGCCTTCTTCATCGGGTTCAAATTCTTTTATAAATGGGAGAAGGGCAAAGTTCTGGTGGACCGTTGGATCCTTTTTCTGCCCGTGTTCGGCCCGCTGCTCAGAAAGGCCGCCGTGGCCAAGTTCAGCCGCACCCTCTCCACCATGGTTTCGAGCGGCGTGCCCATCCTGAACGCCCGGGACATCGTCTCGCGCACTTCGGGCAACAAGACCGGTGAGCGAGGCGGGCTCGAGGCCAAGAAGTCCATCGCCGAGGGCCAGAGCCTGGCCGAGCCTCTGGAGGAGACGGGCGTGTTCCCGCCCATGGTCATCCACATGATCTCCATCGGCGAGACCACGGGCGCCCTGGACTCCATGCTCAGCAAGATCGCCGACTTCTACGACGACGAGGTGGACGTGGCCGTCGAGGCCTTGACGTCCCTCATCGAGCCCATCATGATCGTGTTCCTGGGCGTTGTGGTCGGTGGCCTGGTCATCAGCATGTACCTGCCCATCTTCTCTATCGCCGAGACGGTGGCCTAATTAACTGAAAAATAAAGATATGCAGGCCGTTCCAAAATGGTGAGATGCAAGGAAGCAAAAAAAGTCAGGGCGCGCAGTGTATTGCTCAGATGCGCGGCCTGAATTTTTTCGCTGACGCGGCAGATTGCCGTTTTGGGGCGCCCTGTTAACTTTAAGGAGATTTCGTGCGCATCGCAGAGCTGCTCCAGCGGCAGGAACCCTTCCTGTCGCTGGAGTTCTTTCCTCCCAAGAACCGGGCGCAGTGGCCCGGTTTTTTTGACGTCGTCAGGCAACTGAAGGCCCTGGATCCGCTGTTCTGTTCCGTGACCTACGGGGCCGGGGGCAGCACTCAGCACAACACCTTGGAGATCGTGACCCGCATGAAGCAGGAGTACGGTCTGGAGCCCCTGGCCCACCTGACCTGCGTGGGGGCCGATCGCGCCAGGCTCGGATCTTTTCTCGAAGGCCTGCGCGAGGGCGGCGTGGACAACGTGCTGGCCCTGCGCGGCGACCCCCCTCAGGGCGAGACGGAGTTCAGGCCCGACAGCGAGGAGTTTCGGTACGGCAATGATCTGGTGAGCTATATCCGGGGCGGGTTCGGGGAGATGGGGATCGGCGTGGCCGGGTATCCCGAGAGGCACCCTGAGGCCGCGAGCATGGATGAGGATCTGGAGCACCTGCGGCACAAGGTCGCCTGCGGGGCGGATTTTGTCATCACCCAGCTCTTCTTTGACAACGACCTGTATTTCGATTTTGTCGACCGGGCCAGGCAGGTCGGTATCGACGTTCCCATCATTCCCGGCATCCTGCCCGTGCAGAACCTGGCCGCCCTGAAGCGCATGCTCGCCTTTTGCGGTGCCAGTGTGCCCGAAGGCTACATGCGCGACCTGGAGCACGTGCAGGAGGCCTACGGGGACAGCGGCGTGCGCGGCCTGGGCCTGGGCTACGCCAGGGGGCAGATCAGAAATCTCCTTGACCGGGGCGCCCCTGGCGTGCATCTGTACACTCTCAATAAAGCTGATACGTGCCTGGAAATCTGGAAGGATTTTTCCGGCAGGCCGGTAAGGTAACTCATATTTCGGAGGCGACGATGAAAAAGAACCCCGTAGTGGCCGTGGTTGGCGCGACAGGCGCCGTTGGCAGGGAAATGCTCGATACCCTTCTCCGCCGTGATTTTCCCCATTCGGAAGTTCGGGCTCTGGCATCGTCCCGTTCCGCCGGCAGCACCGTCGAGTTTGGCTCGAAAAAGCTGACGGTTCAGGAACTGACCGAGGATTCCTTCGAGGGCGTGGACCTGGCTCTGTTTTCCGCCGGCGGTTCCACCTCCGAGAAGTTCGCCCCCTGTGCGGCCAAAGCCGGCTGCGTGGTGGTGGACAACTCCAGCGCCTGGCGCATGGATCCGGCCGTTCCTCTGGTCGTGCCTGAGGTGAACCCCGACGACCTGTCCTGGCACAAGGGCATCATCGCCAATCCCAACTGTTCCACCATCCAGATGGTCGTGGCCCTGAAGCCCCTGCATGACGCCGCCCGCATACGGCGCGTGGTCGTGTCCACATATCAGGCCGTGTCGGGCACCGGCCAGAAGGCCATTACCGAACTCGAGTCCCAGATCCGTCAGCTCTTCAACGGTCAGGAGGCGACCAGCACCGTGTACCCGCACCGCATCGCCTTCAATTGCCTGCCGCATATCGACGTCTTCCTGGACAACGAGTACACCAAGGAAGAGATGA
>CAZQYA010000239.1:3651-4121 GCA_964597325.1 uncultured Desulfovibrionaceae bacterium | reverse complement strand
CCGTGCCGGCGGGCATGCGCGTGATGGCCCAGTTGTAGAGGGAGAAGGCGCCCAGAGTTACGCCGGCGCCCAGGAAGAGGAGGATGAGGACGAGCTGTGTGTCGAACGTTCCGGGCGGGAGTTCGGCAAGGCGCAGTGCTCCCGGTGCGAAGAAGATACAGCCCGTGACCACCTGCATGACCGTCAGGGTCCAGGCGCCGTAGCGCCGTCCGAGGAAGCGGATGAGGATCATGTTGGCGGCGGCGCAGACCATGGCCGTCAGTTCCAGGGCGTTGCCCAGGAGGGGGGAGGGGGCTGTTTCCGTGGCTTCGCCCGCGAAGCTCAGTACCGCCACTCCGGCCAGAGACAGCAGCAGAGCGCCCACGGTTTTGGTCCGGACGGGTTCGCCCAGAGTCATCCAGGCGCCCACAGCCACCAGCAGCGGGACCGAGGCCGAGATGACCCCTGCCTGGGCCGACGTGGTCAGGCTC
>CAZQYA010000239.1:0-3641 GCA_964597325.1 uncultured Desulfovibrionaceae bacterium | reverse complement strand
AGAAATACAGGCACGGTTGCAGGATGACCGCCGGGATGAGAAGTTTCCAGTCGCCCCGGCGGTACATGGACACGTCCACGGTGCGGTACATGGGCAGGATGCAGGCCAGGGCGATGACCATGCGCAGCCACATGACGGTCCAGGGATGCAGGTCCGCCAGGGCCGTGCGCATGGCGGAAAAGGAGCCGCCCCAGAGCAGGACCGCGCCGAGCACGGCCAGCCGCGGGGCCAGGCCCACGGTCAGGACGTCCATGGTGGCGGTCGAATCGGATTTCATGAAGGCTTCTCCTTTTCGGAAGCCGCCTTAAAGA
Organism: uncultured Desulfovibrionaceae bacterium; assembly: GCA_964597325.1. Taxonomy (GTDB): domain Bacteria; phylum Desulfobacterota; class Desulfovibrionia; order Desulfovibrionales; family Desulfomicrobiaceae; genus Desulfomicrobium. The sequence continues at coordinate 3,330 of CAZQYA010000239.1, read as the reverse complement.
CGGCGATTTGTTACGTCAGCGAAAAAAGCCAGGCCAAGCAGGGTCTTGCGGATATATAAGCGCCCTGGCTTTTTCCTTTTCTTGCAGTTCACCATTTTTGAACGGCCCGGGATTGTGATTTTTCAGCAGCCAGTTATGTCCGTGACGTCCGGGACGAGGGCGCGGGACGGGCCGCATACTGGCCGGGTGTGGCCCCCGTGTAAAGTTTGAAGGTGTTGGTGAAGTGGGACTGGTCCGTAAATCCCGTGACCTGGGCCACCTCGGACAGGGGCGTGCCGCGGCGCACCAGCCGTCTGGCCATCTCCACCCGGCGCTGGGTCCGGAAGACGTGGGGCGGCACGCCGGTCCGGCGCTTGAAGGCGCGTAGAAAATGGTACTGGCTGACCCCCAGGGCGGCCGCCATGTCCCGGATGGTGACCTTGCGGTCCAGGTCGGCGGCAAGCATTTCCCGGGCTTGGCCGACGAAGCTGCGGTCGCGGCCGCACGCATCCTGCGACACCCCGCCATGGAGGCGCAGTACGTCTCCCAGGGCGCGGATCAGGGCGGACTCGGCCTCCAGGCCGCTTCCCCTGGCCAGGCACAATGCGAGACGACGCAGGGATTCGTACATGTCCCTGCGCTGGCAGATCAGGGTCGTGAACTCCGGCGTGCTCAGGGGCCTGCGGCTCAAGTCCTCGGCCAGGCTCTGGACCAGGCCGACGTCCAGGTAGAGCATGGTGTACGTGATGACCAAATCCCGCACGGGCACCCCGGAATGAACCTGTCCGGGATTGATCAGGCAGGTCTGTCCCCGGCTGACCACGGCGTCGTCCTGGCCCGGCCCCAGACAGTGGCTGGCCCCATGATGCATGAGTCCCACGGCGTAGAGGTCGTCGTGGAAATGCTTTGGAAAGACGTGGCTGCTGCGCGTGACCCGGAACACTTCCAGTCCGGGCAGGCTGCCGGCGAGTTCGACGTTGGGGCTGTCCATGGCCCTGACGCATAGAACACGACGGGGCGGGTCGTCTTGGAAAAAATTGCGCTTTTTGAGGTCCATCGGGTTTAAGCGGCCACGAGGTCATGGGTCGCTGCGGAGTCAGTCAGGGCGAGCTTGGAAAGCAATGGGCAGTTTTAACGGATATTGTGTATTTTTTACCTCTTGCAGGGCTTCGAAGTGAAGATGGATTTCACGCCAAGCCCGACTTGGCCAGGCTTCGCTCGGAATGCCGGGTCGGCAGGTCATTGCGAGCGAAGCCAGGCTCTGCGTGGGAGTCTTCGACGCGGCAATCCATGTTTTTATCAATCCCTTGCGGCAATTCATGCCTTTCCCCGATGCACAGGACTACCCCGTTGCCTGGACGGTTTGGGGCACGGGGGCACGTTCTGGTCCGATTTTGAAGTGTTTTCATCTGAAAAAGTGCAAAAAAATGCACTTGAAAAAAGTTTTTATCGCGTATAATTGAATAAGTGTTCAATTGTTCATTTGTAATGAAGATAAAAACGCAACATTCTGGAATAAAAGACCATGAACGACATCTGTGAAATCCGCTGCATCCATCCCGCCAGCGTGGCCAGGGCCAATCTGGCCCGAACCGAGGACGACATCCTGGCCGCGGCCGCAGCCCTGCTTGGCGCCATGGCCGATCCGACCCGGATCAGGATTCTCGATGCCCTGCGCACGGGCGAACTGTGCGTCTGTGACCTGGCCGCGGTGCTTACGATGTCCGTGTCGGCCGTATCCCATCAGCTGCGCCTGCTGCGTTCGGCCCGTCTGGTCAGTTCGCGCCGGGAAGGCAAGGTCGTGTTCTACAGCCTGCAGGATGAGCATGTGGAGCGCCTGCTGGATATGGCCCTCGAACATTGCCGGGAGAAGGGGGAGTCATGATGGGGTTTCTGTCGGTCTGCTGGGACATCCTGGTGGACTCATCGGTCTGGATGCTTTTCGGCTTTTTCATGGCCGGGCTGCTGCGGGCCTTCGTGCCCGCCGACATCGTGGCCCGCCATCTGGGGCGCAACCGTTCGGGCAACGTCTTCAAGGCCGCGGTCTTCGGCATCCCCCTGCCCCTGTGCAGCTGCGGGGTCATCCCGGCGGCGGCGGGCCTGCGGCGGCAGGGGGCGAGCAAGGGAGCCACGGCCTCGTTCCTGATCTCCACCCCGGAAACCGGCGTCGACTCCATGGCCGTCAGCTGGGCCCTGTTGGATCCGCTCATGACCGTGCTGCGGCCCCTGTCGGCCTTCGTGACGGCCCTGGTCACGGGCCTGGCCGTGGACGCGGCGGACAGGGAGGACGCATCCCGCATTCCCGTCCCCCCGGTCTCCCTGACGGACATGTCTGCCCCGGCCCCCGGCGCAACCTGCTCCTCGGGTTCGTGCTCCTGCGCCAATGCGTCCCGGACGCCGGACCGGCCACAGTCCTCCTGGGAGCGCTTCGCGGACGGACAGCGCTTCGCCTTCGACGACCTGATGGGCGACATCGCGCCCTGGTTCGGACTGGGCATCCTGCTGGCCGGCGCCATAACGATCTTCCTGCCCGACGACCTGGGGAGGATGATCCCCGGAGGCGGGGCGGCGTCCATGCTGGCCATGCTCGTCGTGGCCCTGCCCATGTACGTCTGCGCCACGGCCAGCACGCCCATCGCCGCGGCCCTGGCCCTGAAGGGCTTCTCGCCCGGCGCGCTGCTGGTCTTCCTGCTGGCCGGGCCGGCCACCAACGCGGCCACGATCCTCATGGTCGGCCGACTGCTGGGCAAAAGGTCGGCGGCCATCTACGTCGGTTCCATCGTCGCCGTGACCCTGGCCTGCGCCGTGGCCGCCGACGCCCTCTACCTGGCCCTGGACTTCGAAGTGCACGCCTGGCTGACGGGCTCCGGCGCGGAAGAGGGCGGCCTTGTGGCCATCCTGGCCGCCCTGGCCATGCTCGCGGTGCTGCTGCGCTCCGGTCTGCAAATGGCCGCCCGACGCCTCTGGCCGGGCAGGGGCTGAGGACGGGGCAGGCGAAGTCGAAGGCATGGATTCCCGCCTGCGCGGGAATGACAAATATCCAACAACGTGGCTTGAGTACTCGTGCCGAGCATGGATTCCCGCCTGGGCGGGAATGACGAGCACGCGCTTCGCGTCTGGTCAAACGTCATCTCCGTGCCACAAGGATCGAGTGAAGGAAGGATCAACTCGGCAGAAGCGGACGGTCACGTTCCAGCACAAGGAACCTATGGACGCGAGCGCCCGCACCGTCCGCACCACAACGTCATCCCCGCGCAGGCGGGGATCCACTCCTTTGATGTTCCGGACCGAAGAAACTCCGCGCTCGCCATGGAAGCCATGCCGTTCACGACAGTCAAAAAAATCCCCCCG
>CAZQYA010000238.1:0-4148 GCA_964597325.1 uncultured Desulfovibrionaceae bacterium | reverse complement strand
AGCTTCTCGATGACGTCACCTTCCTGGATCAGGTCGTGGGTGACCTTGATGCCGGTGATCTCGTAGAAGGCCTTGGCCAGGGTCTTGGATTCGTACTCGTGGGTCGGGATGGTTTCGGAGACGACCTTGATCTCCATGCCCTTGAAGGGGGCGGCCGCTTTCATGAACCATTCCATTTCCTTCATCTGCTCATCTTTGCTGAGCGTTGAAGGCTGGAACTCCTCTTCGATCCATTTTTTCGCCGCAGCCTTCTGGGCCGCCTCATCGGCGAAGCCAAGGCTGGTGACGCCCAGGAACGCTACCATGAGCATTCCGGTCAAAAGAAAACGTCGAACGTGCATACGGACCTCCAATTGCGGTTATTCCAATAAACCCCAAACGCCGTTTCCGTCCTCGTTCCCTGCGCCGCGCAGGTGCCCTGATCTCAGCCCCAGCGCATGACGGCGACGAGGAAGAAGACGGATATCACTGTAGCGATCCAGACGGCCATGTCCGTCAGGCCCAGCCAGGCCAGATGGATGTAGGCGCTGCCCAGAAGGCTTATGAACAGACGGTCTCCCCTTGTGGTGACGAGGGGCAGGAGGCCCCGGCGCGCGACGGTCGGGGATACGACCTGCCAGATGGTCATGCATACGAGCATGAGCGCGATGAAGGTGAAGAATGAGGCCGTGACCGGTGTCCAGGCCATCCAACCGATATCCATGGCGTCCTCCTAGACCCGGCCCAGGGCGAAGCCCTTGGCCAGATGGTTGCGTACAAACCAGATGACCAGCGCGCCGGGCACGATGGTCAGGATGCCGGCGGCGGCCAGCAGGCCCCAGTCCAGGCCCGAGGCACTGACCGTGCGGGTCATGGTCGCGGCGATGGGCTTGGCCACCGTGGTGGTCAGGGTGCGGGCCAGCAGCAGTTCGACCCAGCTGAACATGAAGCAGAAAAAGGCCGTGACGCCGATGCCGGCGCGGATGAGCGGAATGAAGACCGCGATGAAGAACCGCGGAAAGGAGTATCCGTCGATGAAGGCGGTCTCGTCGATCTCGCGCGGTACGCCGGACATGAACCCTTCCAGAATCCAGACGGCCAGGGGAACGTTGAACAGGCAGTGGGCCAGGGCCACGGCGATGTGCGTGTCGATGAGATTGAAGGTCGAATACAGCTGGAAGAACGGCAGCAGGAAGACCGCGGGCGGGGCCATGCGGTTGGTCAGCAGCCAGAAGAAGACGTGCTTGTCGCCGATGAAGCGGAAACGCGAGAAGGCGTATGCCGCCGGCAGCGCCGTGACCAGCGAGATGACCGTGTTGATGGACACGTAGATCATGGAGTTGATGTAGCCCGAGTACCATGACGGGTCCGAGAAGATCTTGGCGTAGTTCTCCAGGGTTATGGAGCTGGGGAACAATTCGAAGGTGCGCATGATGTCCGCGTTGGTGCGCAGGGACATGTTGAGCATCCAGTAGATGGGCAGAAGCAGCAGCGCCAGGTAGAAAATGAGGACGAAATGGCGTTTTCTCATGATTTTTCCCCCGTGCCCACGGCCTGCAGCGCCTGATAGAAGAGCCAGCAGAACAGCAGGACGATGAGAAAGTAGATGATGGAGAAGGCCGCGGCCGGACCCAGGTCCATGGCCGTGGACAGCTTGACCAGGTAGATGGACAGGAACGTCGTGGAGTTGCCCGGGCCACCGCCCGTGAGGACGAAGGGCTCGGCGTAGATCAGGAAGCTGTCCATGAACCGCAGGAGCACGGCGATGGTCATGACGCCGCGCATCTTGGGCAGCTGGATGAACCGGAACACGGCCCAGCGGCTGGCGCCGTCGATCTTGGCGGCCTGGTAATAGGCGTCGGGGATGGCGCGCAGCCCGGCGTAGGCCAGAAGCACAACCAGGGGTGTCCAGTGCCAGACTTCCATGAGCATGACCGTGATCCAGGCGTCGAGCGGATTGGCTGTGTGGTCGAAGGCCAGGCCGAGGCTGTTGATGCTTGCGCCGAACAGGCCGATGTCCGGCCGGGTGAAGATGATCCAGATGGTGCCGATGACGTTCCAGGGGATGAGCAGCGGCAGGGCCAGGAGCACCAGGCAGGCCGAGGCGGTCCAGCCCTTGGCGGGCATGGTCAGGGCGATGCCTATGCCCAGGGGTATTTCGATGGCGAGCACCAGTCCCGAAAAGATGAGCTGTTTGATGAGCGCGTCATGCAGCCTTGAGTTGGTCAGCATCTCGCGAAACCATTCGGACCCGACGAAGAAACGCTGACCCGGCCCCAGGATGTCCTGGACCGAGTAGTTGACCACGGTCATGAGCGGCACGATGGCGCTGAAGGCCACGATGACGAAGACGGGCAGGATAAGAAACCAGGCCCTGTTGTTTTCCCATTTCTCCACGCCCACCTCCTACTTGACCAGTACCTGGTCGCGAAAAAGCTTGGTCCGTTGCGGCGGAAAGGCCACCCAGCAGCTGTCGGCCGGAATGGGGCGTCCCTCGGGCACCCGGACCTTGAGTCGGGAACACCCGGAGGTCACCGTGACGATGCGGCTGCTGCCTTCGTTTTCCACCGATTCCACGCGTCCGGCGATGGTGCCGGGCAGCTCTTCGGGCGAGAGTTCCAGGTACAGGGGGCGGATGCCGATCTGGAACTTGCCCTGCCCCGCCCTGGCGGCCACGTCCGGATCCAGGGGGATGCGGCCGCAGTCCAGGACCGCTTCGTTCCCCTCCACGTCGCAGGACAGGAGGTTCATGCCGGGGCTGCCGATGAAGTAGCCGACAAAGGTGTGGGCCGGGTCCTCGAAGAGCTCGTCGGGCGTGCCGATCTGCAGGAGTGCGCCGTCGTACATGATGACGATCTGGTCGGCGAAGGTCATGGCCTCGGTCTGGTCATGGGTGACGTAGATGAGGGTCAGGCCGAACTGCTTGTGGATCTCTTTGAGCTTTCGGCGCAGCTGCCATTTGAGATGCGGATCAATGACCGTCAGGGGCTCGTCGAAGAGGATGGCGGCCACGTCCTTGCGCACCAGACCGCGTCCCAGGGAGATCTTCTGCTTGGCGTCGGCTGCCAGGCCGCTGGCGCGCTTGTTCAAAAACGGAGCCAGGTCGAGGATCTCGGCAACTTCATGAACGCGCGAGCGCACCTCGGCCTCGGCCACTTTGCGGTTGCGGAGGGGGAAAGCCAGGTTGTCGAAGACGGTCATGGTGTCGTAGAGCACCGGGAACTGGAAGACCTGGGCGATGTTGCGTTTCTCGGGCGGCAGAGCGGTGACGTCGCGGCCGTCGAAGAGGACCCTGCCCTGACTCGGAGTCAGCAGACCCGAGATGATGTTGAGCATGGTTGTCTTGCCGCAGCCGCTGGAGCCCAGCAGGGCGTAGGCGCCGCCGTCCTCCCAGACGGTCTGCACCTTTTTCAGGGCGTAGTCGTCTTCACTTTTGGGGTTCGCCCGGTAGCTGTGGGCGATGTTCTCAAGTTCGATTCGTGCCATGGAAACCTCGGTCAGACGCTTGCGGAGCTGGTGGCGGATGAGGACGGGGACTTGACCAGCCGGTCGTCCTCCCCGAACACGTAGACGTCGCAGGGCCGCACGAAGACGGATATTTCCTGCCCTACCTTGAAGGACCGCACCCCTTGTTCCTGGAGCACCAGGGACCGGTTGCGGTAGTGGAAATGGACAAAGGTCTCGGAGCCGTTGATTTCGGCCAGCTCCACCACGGTCCTGATCTCCACGTCGTCGTCCGTCTTGCGGTTCAGGTTGAAGTGGTGGGAGCGGATTCCGAATTTGTAGACGCCCGGTGCAAGGCCCGCGAGATGCCCGGTCAGCGGGAAGTCGATGCCGATGCGCAGGCTGGCTTTTTCGGTGTCCACCTGGGCCGTGACGAAATTGATGGGCGGATCACTGAACACCTCGGCCACCCGCGTTGTGGCCGGGTTGTGGAAGACCTCGGCCGTGGGGCCGGTCTGCAGCACCCTGCCCTCGTGCATGATGATGATGTTGCCGCCGAGCATGAGGGCTTCGGTGGGTTCGGTAGTGGTATAGACGACCACCGAGTCGCGCTGGCCGAAGATCTGCTGCAGCTCGTCGCGCAGCTCCTCACGGAGCTTGTAGTCGAGGTTGACCAGCGGTTCGTCCAGCAGCAGGAGCTGTGCCTCCTTGACCAGGGCGCGGGC
>CAZQYA010000237.1:0-4154 GCA_964597325.1 uncultured Desulfovibrionaceae bacterium | reverse complement strand
CCGTGTTGACCTGCGGCTTGCCCACCAGGGAGCCGCGCAGGCACACGCCGCCGGCAATGGTGAACAGCGAAAACAGAAGGATGATGAAGGAGATGTATTCCAGGAAAAGAACGTGCAGCACATTGTACACGGCCAGGCTGAAACCATAGACCATGGCGTAGGGCACGATGAAGGCCAGGCCCCAGAAGGCGGCCACCTTGCCGTAGTTGTGGTGCCAGAATTGGGGAATCGTCAGCGGCATGATGGCGATGGACAGGAGCAGGCAGGCAAAGGGCACAACCCACAGTACGCCCATCTGCTTGCCGATCTCGTCCGCCGCGGTGTGCAATCCTGCGGCCCAGACTTCGGGCGCTGCGCCCAGCACTCCCAGCCCCAAAGCCGCCAGGAAAAAAAACCACGCAAAACTTTTGTGCATCCGATGTTCTCCTTTTTGACTGCCGCGCGGGCCGACAATCGGTCGTTTGCGGACAGGGGGGAGGAGATCAACTGCAATGCTCCTCCACCACCTGCACCAAGGAAGTGGTCAATACGGCCAGGTCCTGGTCATTCATGATGTATGGAGGCATCACGTACACCAAACGGCCAAAGGGACGAACCCAGACGCCCTTTGCCACAAAAGCGTCCTGAATTTCGGCCATGCGCACCGGCTCCTTGAGCTCCACCACCCCGATGGCGCCAAGGATGCGCACGTCCGAAATGTAGGACAAATTTTCACACGGGGCAAGGCCGGCCGCCAGAGAACGCCCGATGCGCGCCACCTGCGCGGCCCAGTCGTTTTCGGCCAGCAGTTCCAGCGAGGCATTGGCCGCGGCGCAGGCCAGGGGATTGCCCATGAAGGTGGGGCCGTGCATGAACACGCCGGGCGTCCCCTCGCAAACGCCCTCGGCCACCCGGTCCGTGGCCAGGGTGGCGGCCAGAGTCATGTAGCCGCCGGTCAGGGCCTTGCCCAGGCACATGATGTCCGGGCTGACCTCCGCATGGTCGCAGGCGAAGAGGCGACCCGTCCTTCCGAACCCGGTGGCGATCTCATCGACAATCAGGAGCACGTCGAAGGCGTCGCACAGTTCGCGCACGCGCTTCAGGTACATGGGGTGATAGAAATGCATGCCGCCCGCGCCCTGCACCACCGGTTCGAGGATCACGGCGGCGATGTCCCCATGATGGCGCTCCAGGGTCTCCCGCATGGGCGCGATGTCGCCCTCGTCCCACTCGTCGCCGAAGCGGCAGCGGGGCCGGGGCACGAAATGATGGTGGGGCAGGACGTTGGCGAAGGCCTCGTGCATGCCGTTCACGGGGTCGCAGACGCTCATGGCCGCGAAGGTGTCGCCGTGGTAGCCGCCGCGAATGGTCAACAGCCGGTTCCTGCGGCTTTGACCGCGGCAGATCCAGTACTGGAAGGCCATCTTGATGGCGACTTCGACGGACACGGAACCGGAATCCGCCAGGAAGACCCTGTTCAGAGGCGCGGGCGTCATGGCGACCAGCTTCCTGCAGAGTTCCACGGCGGGTTCGTGGGTCAACCCGCCGAACATGACATGGGCCATGCGCGAGAGCTGATCCGTGACGGCGGCGTTCAGGACGGGATGGTTGTAGCCGTGCACGGCCGCCCACCACGAGGACATGCCGTCGATGAGTTCGCGGCCGTCGGAGAGCTTCAGGCGCACGCCCGAGGCCGAAACGACCTGACGCACGGGCAGGGGGGCTGTAGTGGACGTATAGGGGTGCCAGATATGCCGGCGGTCGAAATCAAGAAGTTCGTTCGTCATGGTGCAATGGGTGGGTTTAGACTATTGTTGAGAATTGCGCTTCCAGCCCGCTTGGGCTAGCAGCACTCGGACACGAGGAAAACATGACCGCTATTCCAGTTGAATTCAATCTTCAATCCTACGATTTCGAACTGCCGGAGTCGCAGATCGCCCAGGATCCCGCCGCCAGTCGAGGCGCGTCGAGGCTCCTGGTGCTCGATCGCGCCACCGGGAGCCTGGACGACCGCATGTTTTCGGACATCGCGGACCTCCTGCCCCGGGACGCGCTCCTGGTCGTCAACAACACCAAGGTGCTTCCGGCCCGCCTCGTCGGTCACAAACAGTCCGGCGGCAAGGCCGAATTTCTGCTTCTGACTCCCCTCTCCCTGATCGAGAGCGAGGACGGCCCGGCCGGAACCAGAGTCGCCGAGGTCGAGGGGCTGCTCAAGGCATCCAAGGGCCCCAGGCCGGGCGAGACGCTCCATTTCCAGGGGCTCGACCTCCTGGTCCTGGAAAAGGGCGAATTCGGACGGAGCAAGGTCCGCATGACCTGGCGGGGAGAGCTGGCCGAACACTTCATGCGCCAGGGACACATCCCCCTTCCGCCATACATCCGACGCGAGGACAAGACTGAAGACCGCGACCGCTATCAGACCGTCTACTCGCGAGAGGACAAACTCGGCTCCGTGGCCGCGCCCACGGCCGGACTGCATTTCACGCCCGCGATCATGGACGCCCTGAAGGGGCGCGGCATAGGCACGGCGGAGGTCACCCTCTACGTGGGCTACGGCACCTTCAGCCCGGTCCGCGCCGAGGACATCCGCGACCATGCCATGCACGCCGAATACGCAGAGGTCCCGGAAAAGACCGCACGGGCCATCGCCGAGGCCAAGACGCTGGGCCGACCCGTGGTGGCGGTGGGCACCACCACCACGCGGACCCTGGAAAGCATGGCCTCGGCCCTGGGAGACATCGGCCCCTTCCGCGGCTGGACGGACATCTTCATCCGGCCCGGCTACAGCTTCAAGGTGGTGGACCAGCTCATCACCAACTTCCACTTGCCCCGCTCATCCCTTATCATTATGGTCAGCACACTCGCGGGCAGGCGACAGATTCTCGACGCATACAACCATGCGGTACGGCAGGGTTTTCGCTTTTTTTCCTATGGCGACGCCATGCTCATTCGGTGATCCGCCCTAAGTCCCGATAACGTCATCCCCCGTGGAGGTTCTCCATGCCAAGCAGAGTCGAGTTCCGGGAAGACCGCTGCAAGGGCTGCCTGCTCTGCACCGAGGTCTGCCCGACCGGCATCATCCAGCAATCGAGCCGGTTCAACCAGAAGGGGTACAAGGTCACCGAGATCACCCCCGAAAGAATGAACGAGTGCAAGGGCTGCGCGTTCTGCGCCATGATGTGCCCTGATTTCTGCATCGACGTCTACACGACGAAGGCAGCCAAAGGAGGTAAGAAATGAGTACTCCCAAGCGCATCTTCGTCAAAGGCAACGAAGCCATCTCCCGCGGCGCCATCGCGGCGGGAATGAAGTGCTTTTTCGGCTATCCCATCACCCCCCAGAACGACATCCCCGAATTCCTGTCGTCGGCGCTGATCGAAGCGGGCGGAGACTTCGTACAGGCCGAGAGCGAGGTGGCCGCGGCCAATATGCTCATGGGCGCCGCGGCCTGCGGCATCCGCGCCATGACCTCTTCGTCGAGCCCGGGCATGTCCCTCAAGCAGGAGGCCATCTCCTACATGGCCGGCAGCGAAATCCCCGGCGTGCTGGTCAACGTCAGCCGCGGCGGCCCCGGCCTGGGCGACATCGGCCCATCCCAGGGCGACTATTTCCAGGCGGTCAAGGGCGGCGGCCACGGCGACTATCGCCTGCTGGTCCTGGCTCCCGGCACCGTCCAGGAAGCCTACGACCTGACCATCAAAGCCTTTGACCTGGCTTTCAAATACAGAAATCCCGTCATGGTCCTGGCCGACGCCATCATCGGCCAGATGAAGGAGCCGGTGGTGCCGTGGGTTCCGGAAAACCGCGATCCCGAGGAAGGGCAGAGCTGGGGCCTGCAGGGCGCCAAGGATCGTGCCCCGCGCCTGATCAAATCCCTCTTCCTCGAAGACGGGGCCCTGGCCGGCCAGAACCTGAACCTCCAGGGCAAATACGACGCTATGCAGGCCGAGACCGACCAGGAGATGTTCCTGACCGAGGACGCCGAACTCATCGTCGTGGCCTTCGGCTCCATCGGGCGCATCACCAAGAGCACCATCCGCAAACTGCGCGCCCAGGGCAAAAAGGTCGGGCTGGTGCGGCCCATCACCCTGTTCCCGTTCCCGTCGGACGTGCTGCTGGACCTGGCCAAACAGGGCAAGCGCTTCCTGACCATCGAGCACAACATGGGCCAGATG
>CAZQYA010000236.1:0-4175 GCA_964597325.1 uncultured Desulfovibrionaceae bacterium | reverse complement strand
ATGCCAAGCCACCGATCCATCGTTCCCCAGCGCCCGGGCCCCACCAGCAGGTACTTGCGCCCCTCGTCCATGAGCCTGGCGTTGATGCGGCCGATCTGTGCAGCGATATGCATGGTCTTCTCGACCTCGAAGGTCTCGGGGCGAACAAAGACGATGTCCTCCACGTCATCCTTCTCGGCGTTGCCCAATGCGTGGGTCGACAGGCAGAAAGCCTGATCGCGGTCCTCCTGCGTGATGCTGATGCGGTTCAGGTCGGCGCGGGCCGTCATGGGCCGAAGCTGCAGCAGGGAGAAAACGGGCCGTCGTTCCTTGCCGGGATACAGTTTGCAGGCGAACTCCATCTCCACGGGGCAGCCCATGGCCGACTCCGCGACGCCCATAACGTCCTGAAGAATCTCGGCCAGGGGCACGACCTTGTGTTTGAGAAGCGGCGCAAAAAGCAGCACCCGCGGACGGTCCGGGATGGAGGTGGTGTCCCGTATCCGTCCTTCTTCGGGCAGAAAGGTCGAGGCCACGAGGTCCAGGGGCCCGTCGGCCTCGGCTTCGGCGATATTGCGTCGCGTCAGGCTGAAATCCGTACGCGGCCAGGCCCAGCGCTCCATGGACAAGCTGTAAAATTCGGTCTGGGCCGTGCGCAGAGCCAACTCCACCGTGGGGCACTGAGGCAGGATATTGGGATGCCTGGGCGAAAAGCGCAGGGTCTGGCCGCCGTCCACCACGATCTTGCCGAACCCGAGAGCAATGGTGGCCACGCCGTCCTCGGACTTCATCCGGCCGAAGGGGTAATAATTATAGGACTGGGCGACTCCGGAAACGGCCGGGTAGAAAAAACCTCCATACTCCTCGCCGATGACCTGCTGCACGAGCACACCCATCTTTTCCTCGTCGGAGCGCTGGCTCACACGGCGGGAAAAGGCCTTGGGCGCCTGAAAAAAGGTCGAGGCCCAGACCTGCTTGATGGCCAGCATGAGTTCCTCCAGACGGATGTCCAGATCGTGGTGATTGTTGGGCACCATGATCGTAGAGTAGAGCCCGGCGTATGCCTGGAATTGGGCGTCTTCCAGCAGGCTCGAGGAACGCACGGCCAGAGGATGGCGCACCCGCGCCAGATACGCCCGCAGCCGGTGCCGCAGCCACTTGGGGAATCTGGCCTTTTCCACGGTCTTGAGCACGTCCTCGTCCGACATCTCCGCGCGGAAGAGGTATCCGAGGTCGTTCATCTGCACGAAGGCGTCGAACCCCTCGGTGGCGATGGCCAGGGTCTTGGGCATGGCGAAATCGACCCCGGGATATTTTTCCTCCAGTCCCGGCAGCCGGTTCAGGATCGAAAAGAGAAAGGCCAGGCCGCGCGCCTTCCCCCCGAGGGAACCCTCGCCGATCTTGAAAAAATCCGTGTCAGGATCAAAATCCTTGGAATTGAAATTGGCGACGATCCCTTTCTGCCGCTGCTGGCGGCGGGAATGGATCATGCGGATGACTCCCTCGCGCAGAGATTCCGGGGTGGTGAAGTCCTTCTCGCTCATGGGCCGGAGCCTGTCGGCCAGGTCGAATTCCGTGCGTGCGAAGAACCAGCGTGAAAAATCATTGTGCCGCGAATGCCTGACCAGAACTTCGTAGGGGATATCCTTGAGGCGCTCCTCAAGGGAAAAAATATTCGAGGCTCTGGATATCTCCACACCCTGGGCGTCACGAAACACGAAATCGCCGAACCCGAGATGTTCGAGGACGAACTGCCGCACGTCAGCCAGAAGCGTCGGCGAATTCTTGTCCACGAAGCTGGCGGGAATGCCGCCCGCACGCTTGGCGTTCTCCGGTTCGTTGCTCATGAGCAGAAGCGGTATGTCGAAGCGCTGAGCCTTGATGGACGACAGAAGGTCCACGCCTGCCATCGGATCCAGCTGTCCGCCACGTGGATAACGCACATCGGAAATGACGCCCAGGACATAGGGTTCGAACTTCCGGAAAAGCTCCAGGCCGTCCTCGTAGGACGAAGCCAGGAGGATCTTGGGCCGACAGCGCATGGTCAGCAGGCGGTGCTCCTGGTTGAGGCCCTCGCGGATGACCTCCTGGGTCTGGACCACCAGCTCGCGGTAGAGGATGGGCAGCAGGCAGGACTGGTAGCGGGGCGAGTCCTCGACCATGATGATGACGCGGATGCCGACGCTCTTCGTGTCGAAGTCCACGTTCATGGCGTCTTCGGTATTCTTGACCAGGGCGACCAGCAGATCGGCGTTGCCGGTCCAGACGAACTGCCGGTCGATGCCCTCGGCGGGGCTCTCACCGGGCAGGAAGACCTCGCGGTGGGTCAGCAGGTAGACCGGGATGCCCAGGTTCAGCGCCTTGATCCGCTGCCCCAGGGTCAGGGCCTCGCGCTCGGCCAATTGCGGCATGAGGATGATGAGCTCAAACGGCCGCTGCGCCAGGAAAGCCAAAGCTTCCTCGGCGCTTGAGGCCCAGGTCAGGCGGGGCGGACGACTCAGATTCAGCCCCTGGTATTCGGACACGATGCGCTCGGAGAGCTTGCAGTCCTCCTCCATGACCCAGGCGTCGTAGGCCGTGGACACGAGCAGGATGTTCTGGACCTTGCGGGCCATGAGATCGTGGAATTTGCGAAACTCCGAGTCCTGGGCCACAAGTTGCAAAGAAGGTTTGAGGGACATGCCTGTCTCCGGTGAAAACGGTGCGGTGAGTGCTGAAAAGCCTATGCAATTGCCCGCCCTTAGGCAACGCGCCCAAGAGGAAAAACAATGGACGGCTCTTGCGCAAAGGATGGGGCTTTGGCACGATCTTGTTGAAACTCCGCACGCTCTGCGACAAAAAATTCACATCGATGTAAAAATCTGGGGCTGCTTATGAAATTTTCCGGCTACGACCTTGGACCATTTCACGACGAAATGTTTTCGGCCCCGGGCGAACCCCGCGACGGCACCCGCCTGCTCGTCCGCAAGATCGAGTCATTGCCCGAGGGGGAGCTGCTCAGGCGCCAACAACAGGCCGAGCAGGCCCTTTACGACCTGGGCATAACCTTCACGGTCTATGGACATGAACAGGGCACGGAAAAGATCTTTCCCTTCGACGTCGTTCCGCGCGTCATCGAAGCCAAGGACTGGGACGGCATCGAAATCGGCCTCAAGCAGCGCATCTTCGCCCTGAACCTGTTCCTGGACGACATCTACCACGACCAGAAAATCATCAGGGACGGAGTGATCCCCCGCGAAATCATCGAGACGGCCGAAGGCTTCCTGCCGGCCTGCATGGGCATCAGCCCGCCCCATGGGGTCTGGTGCCACATCACCGGCACGGACCTGGTGCGCGACGAAAAGGGGACCTTCTTCGTCCTGGAGGACAACCTGCGCTGCCCCTCGGGGGTTTCCTACGTGCTGGCCAACCGCAGCCTGATGAAACGCACCCTGCCCGAGGTCTTCGCCGCCTCGCGGGTCCGGCCCGTGGACGACTACCCGGCCAAGCTCCTGAACCTGCTGCTGCGCATGGCGCCCCACGGCACGCCGCAGCCCTGCGTGGCCCTGCTGACGCCGGGCATCTACAACTCGGCCTATTTCGAGCATTCCTTCCTGGCCCTGCAGACCGGCATCGAACTGGTCCAGAACCAGGACCTGGTCGTGGAGAACAATTTTGTCTACATGCGCACGACCAAAGGGCTCAAGAAGGTCGACGTCATCTACCGCCGCCTGAACGACGACTACCTCGACCCCACCGTTTTCCGCCCGGACTCGCTGCTCGGCGTGCCCGGCATCATGAATGCCTACAGGGCGGGGAACGTCTGCCTGGCCAACGCCCCGGGCACGGGCGTGGCCGACGACAAGGTCGTCTATGCCTACGTCCCCGAGATCATCCGCTACTATCTCGGCGAAGACCCATTCCTGCCCAACGTGCCGACGTTTTTGTGCTGGAGGGCCGAAGACCGGGCCCACGTGCTGGACAACCTCGAGACCATGGTCGTCAAGGCCGCAAACGAATCCGGGGGCTACGGCATGCTCGTCGGGCCGGGGTCGACCAAGGCCGAACGCGAGGAGTTCACCCGGCGCATCGTGGCCAGGCCGCGCAACTACATCGCCCAGCCGGCGCTCATGCTCTCCCGGGCCCCGGTCATCGTGGGCGATCATTTCGAAGGCCGGCATGTCGACCTGCGCCCCTACATCCTGCACGGCGGGGAC
>CAZQYA010000235.1:0-4210 GCA_964597325.1 uncultured Desulfovibrionaceae bacterium | reverse complement strand
GGTCTCGGTGCCCAGCACGGCGGCCGCGACTTGCAGCGGCTTGGTGGCCGGGTCGTCGAAGCGCTTGGGAAGCACGAACTCCATGGTCATGCTGCGGGTCTCGCGCACGGGCTTCACGCCGAAAATGAGACCCCGCTCCCCGTCCGTGACCGGCGGGACCGACGGCTCGCGGACCTGGGCCCCCCGGTCGGGGATGGCGGCCAGTTCGCTCCGGGCCAGGCGCTCCAGCTCGTCCAGGCCCTGGGGCCCGTAGAGCACGCCCTTCATCAGGTTGGCCGAGTACCACGTGCGATGGAACCGGACCAGTTCGTCATGCAGCCGGCTGCCGGGCTTGTCCGAAAGGGTCTCGATATTGCCGCCCGTGAAGCGCGTGGCCGGGTGCTCCGGATTGAGGGTCGACAGGGTCAGCATGGCCAGGCGGCGGCCGTCGCTGTGCTTCTTGGACTCCATCTCCGCGTTGACCGCGTTTCGCTCCTTGTCGGCATAGACCGGGTCCAGCAGGGGCCGGGCCAGGGTGTCGGCCATGCGGCGCAGGGCCTCGGCAAAAGCCGGGGGATCCACCTCCATCATGTAGGTCGTGGAGGTGTAACCCGTGGCCGCGTTGGTCTGGCCGCCGTTGCGGGTGATGAAGGACTGGTATTCCTCGGGCCCGGGATAGGACTCGGAGCCCAGGAAAAGCATGTGTTCAAGGTAATGCGCCAGGCCGGGCTGGGAATCGGGGTTGTCGATACTGCCTACGGGCACGGCCAGGGCCGCCGCGGCCTTGGAAGCGCGTTCGTCGTGGACGAGCAGGACTTCAAGCCCCGTGTCCAGGGTCAGGGTCCGGTAAGCCCGATAATCCGTGTCCGAAACGCGGACCTGGGCCGCCATGACCTGGCTGGCCAGAAGCAGGAAGAAAAGGACGAATCTGAATATGCGCATGGGTTCTCCTCGGTGAATTCATCATCCGGGCTGCTGCCCGGCGGGCGGGACTAGACCCCGTCCAGAACGTGTTCGATCTCGGGCATCATGCGCTGCACGCACATCCGCCCCTCGGCAATGGCTTCCTTGGCCCGGAAGAACTCCAGAAGGCCTATGTGGGAAATCTTCGGCGAAAGCAGAATGTCCGGCGGGTCCCCGGCCAGACGGCTGCGGGTGATGCGCTCCTGGGCGATATTCACGGAGCCTGCGATGGCGTCGAAAAGACTGGGCGGCTCGTCCTCCTCGGCGTCGAGGTCGAAAATGGAGCCCGCATACTCCCTGACCAAATTTGAAAAGGCCTCGGCCATCCCGTTCCTCTTCCTCTCCGGCTTCAGAAAATGCTTGCCCACGATGTCGCCGTTGAGGTTCACGGCGATGACCACGTCGGCGCCCAGGGCGCGGCAGACAGTTACGGGCACGGGATTGACCAGCCCGCCGTCCACCAGCCAGCGGTTCCCGTGGCGGATGGCCGGGAACAGGCCCGGCAGGGCCATGGAGGCCCAGACGGCCTGCATCATCCGCCCCGATGTGAACCAGACTTCACGGCCGGATTCCAGATCCGTGGCCACGGCACCGAAGCGCCCCCGGAAATCCTCGATCAGGCTGTCGGAAGCTGCCACGTACTCATGCAGGAAGCTGCGCAGCCTCGACGTGTTCACGAAGCCTGAGAAGGAGGAGTTGATCTCGAAAAAACGGGCCGTCTCGAACTTGGAGAGTGAACCGATCCACTCCTCCAGCCTGTCCAGATTGCCGGCTACGTGCGAAGCGCCGACCAGGGCGCCGATGGAGGTGCCGCAGACGATGTCCGGCTCGATGCCCCTCTCGGCCAGGGCCCTGATCACGCCGATGTGCGCCCAGCCGCGCGACGAGCCGCTGCCCAGGGCCAGACCGATCTTCACGCTTGATTCACGTGATTCCTTCATCTGTCCTTCCTCATACCTGATCCGTTGATGACACAGCCTTACAGGGTAAATCCGCCTGGGGCCGCGTCAAGGGCTAGTCGGAAAAGGCCAGCCGCGCCCCGAGGGCGACCAGGAGCCCCCCGCCCAGGCGTCTGAGCCACGCGGCTGCGGCGCCGCAGCCGCTCAGGCGGCGATGCAGCGCCCCGGCGGCCAGGGCCACCACAAGGCACCACATGGTGCCGGTCGTGACGAAGGTCAGTCCCAGAGCCAGAAAGGCCGTGCCGGGATGAACCGCGCCCGGCGCGATGAACTGCGGGATGAGGGCCAGAAAAAAAAGAGCGACCTTGGGATTGAGGACATTGGTGACCATGCCCTGCAGATATATCCTGCCGAGAGGCTGCCGGGGGACGGCGCCCTGTTCGCGTCCCTGGGGCCCGGCCGCAAGCATGCTCAGGCCGAGCCAGACCAGATAGACCGCCCCGGCCCATTTAACGACCTGGTACGCCGTGGCTGAAGCCGCGACCACGGCGGTCAGCCCGATGCCTCCGAGCAGGGTGTGGATGACGGCGCCCGTGGCGATCCCCAGAGCCGAGACCACCCCGGCGCCGCGCCCCTGGGAAAGGCTGCGTCCGAGGATGTAGAGAGTGTCCGGGCCGGGATAGAGGTTCAGCGTCACGGCCGTGAGGATGAAGAGCGGATAGTGGATGATATCGAACATGACCGACCCCATGCGGTGAAGGCTTGCCCCGGGGGCGGCCTGCGTGTAGCCCCACCCCATGGACACCTTCCTGAAACTTCTGAAAAAATCTCCTGCCGGGCCGGTCTTCAACCCCTGGCACCAACGGGATCCACTGCACGACGCCGCGAACTCGGCGCCAAAGGTGCGGCGGGAACAGCTCGCCTCCTACATCGACGAGCGCCGAAAGGCCACGGTCATTCTCCTGGCCGAGGCCTTGGGCTACCAGGGCGGACACTTCACGGGCATCGCCATGACCTCGGAGCGCCTGCTTCTGGGGCACCTGCGGCACAAGGGCCTGGGGCCGGAAATGGTCTTCACCCGCCAGCCCCGCCGGACCAGCCGCGAGGACGTGCGCCCCCTGGGCTTCACGGAGCCCACGGCCACCATTGTCTGGGGCGCCATGCACGACCTTCGCATCGACCCACGCCAGGTCATCCTCTGGAACGCCTTCCCCTGGCACCCCTACAAGGCCGACAAGGGCCTGCTCAGCAATCGCACCCCGACGGACCAGGAGATCGCCCTCGGCACCCCGGTCCTCGAAGCGCTCAGAAGCATCGCACCCCAGGCCGTCATCCTGGCCGTAGGGCAGAAGTCCGCTTCGCTCCTGGCCGGGATGGGCATAACCGCCCCTGCCCTGCGCCATCCGGCCAACGGCGGCGCCGGGCAGTTCAGGAAACAGTTCGCAAGCATCATGAAAAAAACGGGGAAATGACGGCCGCGCATTGACACCCGACCGCGCCCTCGGGATATGTCCCATGTGAACCACAACCCGAGGAGACGCACATGAAATACCCGAGCCCCTACTCGCCCGACTTCGGTAAACGCGACCCACTGCCCGGCGTGGCCGAGGACTTTCCCGGACGCTGGTCGCCCCGATCCTTTGCCGGACAGCCCATCCCGGCCGAGGATCTGGCCGTCATTCTGGACGCGGCCCGCTGGGCCCCTTCCGCCTACAACGAACAGCCCTGGCGCATCCTGACCTCCACCCCCGAGACCTTCGAAACCTTCCTGGAGCTCCTGGTCGACGCCAACCGGAAATGGGCCAAAAACGCCTCGGTGATCGGCTTCCTGGCCGCCAGGAAGAATTTCTCCCACAACGGCAAGCCCAACAACTGGGCCGTGTACGACTGCGGCTCGGCCTGGATGTCCCTGACCATGCAGGCCCGCAAACTCGGCCTGTACACCCACGGCATGGCCGGCATCAGAAAGGATGCCGTCTACGAGGCCTTCGGCATCGACCGCGAGGAGTACGAGGTCGTGGCCGGCTTCACCATCGGCGTGCTGGACCTGCCGGAAAAGCTCGACAAGCCCCATGTCGACTGGGAGGCGCCGTCCCCGCGCAAGCCTCTGAATGAAATCTGGAAACAGGGCGCCTGGTAAAAACGCATCGGGCCGCGCTCCGGAAGGAACGCGGCCCGATTCATTTCGCGCGCCGAATGGCTCAGACGCCCATGAGCTTCTTGCGGAACATGAAAAATGCCGCGCCAAGGATGCACAGGCCCGCCCAGACGCAGTCCATGCTGGGCTTCTCCTTCATGTACAGGATGGAGAAACGATGGTCGTCAGATAAAACCGCATGGCGCCCGCCTCGTCCCGGACCCGGCCGGAA
>CAZQYA010000234.1:0-4233 GCA_964597325.1 uncultured Desulfovibrionaceae bacterium | reverse complement strand
ACCTGGAACACGGCCTTCCTGGCCGTGACCGGCGCCTACAAGCGCGGCGGGCGGCGTAGCGTGCGCAGGTTGCTCAATGTTCTGGACCAGGTGGTGACCGTGCCCGAGGAACAGCTTTCCGGAGAGGTCAAGGCCGAGCGTCTGGACATCTACCGCGACGCCAATGACGCCTTCCGTGACCTGCTGCTGGGCAAGTTCGGACGTCTTCCGCTGGGCTTTCCGCCGGACTGGGTCTACGAGTCGGCTTTTGGCCCCGAATACCGGGACGCCATTGCAAAGCGGACCGAGTCCTCGCCGCTGGCCACTCTCCAGGACGTGGATATCGTTGCTGAGCAGAAGAGCCTGGCCGAGCATATCGGACGTACGCCTACGGAAGAGGAGCTGCTCATGTACCTGAGCCAGCCCGGCGACGCCCTGAACACCATCAAGTTCGTCGGCAAGTACGGTGATTGCAACCGGCTGCCGCTGGACGTCTGGTTCGAGGGCATCAAGGCTGGCGACGAGTTCATGTTCAAGGATTCGAGCGGCAAGCACCATGTCATGTCCATGCAGCATATCTCGCGGCCCGACGATCTGGGAATGAGCCTGGTGAGCTACTCTCTCGATTCGGAGTCCTTCTCCATGCAGGTCAAGGTGGCCGAGGCGGCCGGACAGGCGGATATGGGCGTGGAGATGGCCGACGTGAATGATCCGTACCAGGTGGGCTCACCCTCCAGCGGAGATCTCTGGGTCGTGCACGTCAAGCCCGGCGATATGGTCAAGAAGGGCGAAGAGCTTTGCAACATCTCCATTATGAAACAGGAGAAGTCGGTGCTTGCGCCGGTGGACGGCATAGTTGAAAGAGTGCTTACGTATGCCAATTACCAGGAAGACAAGAAAATGGTCCCGGTCAAGGAAGGGGAGTTGCTGATCCACCTGGGTCCCGCACCCCGAAAATGCCCCACGTGTGCGGCGCCTCTGACCAGAGACGATTTCAAGTTCTGTCCGTCATGTGGACAAAAAGTGTAGGACAGGCCCTCGGGCCTGTCCTTTTTGTGTCAAGAACTTTAGTATTTCTTTTTTTCATGTCATGAGGGAACGTCTGTATTGACGTGTCGTATGGGTGGCATGTACCCCGTGCCCAGTTTTTTCGGGCTAAAGAATTGTGTTCGTATCGCGCACGAAGGAGGAGACGATGGCTGAGAGCGAAAAGAAGAGTTCCAAAAAGAAGTCTGCGCCGGCGGAGAAAGGGGCGCCTGCAGCGGATCAGGTGGAGCTCATAACGAAACAGCTCATTCTGACAGGCAAAGATATTGTCACCATCGGCGAGGAGGCGGAACTCCTTGTCGGCGGCAAGAATTATAATACCGCTATCATCAGCACCATCGAGGGCATCAGGGCACCGCAGTTTAGGGCCGTATCCTCCAATGCTTTCCATAAGCTGCTCGACGAGACCAGGGTCAACGCCACGCTGGTCCGCAGCACTGTCGACAAAGCCTATGACTCCACGGACTGGAGTGACGCCGAAATCAACAAGGATTCCGAGTTTCTGCAGAAGTTCGTCCGCAAGATCGCCCTGGACGTCAAGGAAGCGGGCAAGAAGCAGGAAGGAACCCTCATCCGTCTGCGCACCTTTATCAACAACGTGGTCGAAGGTTTCGCCGTATCCCCTGAGGGCATTGATCAGCTGCGCAAGCGCTCAGTGCTTGTACAGGTGGCCATCCTGTCCGTGGATCTGCCCAAGGATGTCGCCGAAGCCGTGCGCGGGGCCTATCTCGACATCTGCAAGGAAGCCGGTCTCGAGAACGAGCCCGTGGCCGTGCGCTCTTCGGCAGCGGGTGAGGACAGCCGCAAGAAAGCCTTCGCCGGTCTTCAGGACACCTACCTGAACATCGTCGGCGAGAACTACGTGGTCCAGGCCTATCATTGGGACTGCGCGTCGGCTTACAACCTGCGTTCCATGACCTACCGCCGCGAGGCTATCCTCGACGCCGTGGCCAAGGCCGAGCAGACCGGCGACGACAACATCGCCATCAAGGCCAAGCAGGAGTGGGCCATCGAGAACACGTCCCTCTCCGTGTGCATCATGCGTATGATCAATCCGGTCATTTCAGGTACGGCCTTTTCCGCGGACACGTCCACGGGCTGCCGCGGCACCGCGAGCAAGGATCTCGTATCCGTCGATGCCAGCTACGGCCTGGGCGAGGCCGTGGTCAGCGGCCTGGTCACTCCGGATAAGTTTTACGTCTTCCAGCGCGAGGACGGCCAGGAGGTCGTCATCCGGTACATGGGCTGCAAGGACAAGCGCATCGTGTACAAGGAATCGGGCCGGGGGACCAAGATCGAGACCGTTGAAGAGGATATGGCCTACCGTTGGTCCCTGTCCCTGGCCCAGGCCGAGTCCGTGGCCAAGGGCGTGCGCTGCATCAGCAAGGGCTACGGCGGGATGATCATGGACTCCGAGTTCTGCATCGACCAGTGGGACCGCCTCTGGTTCGTGCAGGCCCGCCCCGAGACCCGCTGGAACGAGGAACTCGAGTTCCATCCCCACACCATTTTCATGCGCCGCAAGGAAGTGGACCCCGTCGCCGTCAAGGAGGCCGAGGTCCTTCTGGAAGGCAACGGCGCGTCCCGCGGCGCGGGCCAGGGTTCCGTGCGCTACCTGCGCTCCGCCCTGGAACTGAACAAGATCAACAAAGGCAACATTCTGGCAGCCGAGCGCACTGATCCGGACATGGTCCCGGGCATGCGCATCGCCTCGGCCATCATGGCCGACGCCGGCGGCGACACCAGCCACGCGGCCATCACCTCCCGCGAGCTGGGCATCCCTGCGGTCATCGGCATCAAGCGCCTGGAGAAGCTCCGCACCCTGGACGCCCATGAAGTGACCGTGGACGGTTCCCGCGGCAGAGTCTATCGCGGCCTTCTGCCTCTTGTGGACGTGGGAGGGGAGGTCGATGTCAGCAAACTGCCCGCCACCAAGACCAAGATCGGCCTTATCCTGGCCGACGTGGGTCAGTCCCTGTTCCTTTCCCGTCTGCGCGACGTCGAGGTTTTCGAGGTGGGTCTGCTGCGTGCCGAGTTCATGCTCGGCAACATCGGCGTCCATCCTCTGGCCCTGGAGGCTTACGACCTGGGCACCTTGGAGGACGTGGTCAACAGGAAGGTGGCCATCCTGGAAAGCGATCTGACCAAGGTCGTCTCCGAGCAGATGGCGTCCGGCGTCATCTCCCTGGACATCAAGCTGCGCAGTTATGTGGGCATCGTCACGGGCCTGGGCCGCAAGATGGAGGAGCTGACCGAGCGCGAGGGCGCCAAGGGCACCGACGAAGTTTTGGCCATCCATCGCCAATTACGTGAATTGGACAAGAAGCTCGACGAACACCTCGAGTACGCCACCCAGCGTTTCGAGGTCCTCAAGACCTCCAACAAGCTCGAAGATCACGTGGCCGTGGTCATGGGGTACTCGGACGAACTGGAGACTCTCGGTGGCGACCCGCAGTCCCAGCGGCGTCGTCACGAGATCCAGGACTCCATCGCCCGCGACGTGAGCCGTATCCAGAACAATCCGGTCATCGTCGCCACCCTGGAAAAGATCTCCGCCATGCGCGAGGACGTGGCCAAGAAGGTCGGCCTTCAGCAGGAGATGGACACGGTCCGCACCCTGCCCGAGAAGATTCGTGAAATTCTCAAGTCTCGCGGCTACCGCAGCGGCAAGGAACTGTACATCCAGTCCCTGGCCCAGGGCCTGGCGCTCTTTGCCATGGCCTTCCACGGCCGGACCATCGTCTACCGCACCACAGACTACAAGACCAACGAATACCGCAACCTGCTGGGCGGCCTGCTCTTCGAGGGGCACGAAGACAACCCGATGCTCGGCTACCGCGGCGTGTCCCGCAACATCCACGACTGGGAGCTCGAGTCCTTCAAGCTGGCCCGCGGCGCCTTCGGCGGCGTGAACCTGCATCTCATGCTGCCTTTCGTGCGCACCCTGGAAGAAGCGCGCTCCATGAAGCGCTACCTGCAGCAGGTGCATCACATCCAGTCCGGCGATTCGGGTCTGAAGATCATCCTCATGTCCGAGATTCCGAGCAACGCGGTGCTCGCCAAGGAATTCATCAAGGAGTTCGATGGCTTCTCCATCGGCTCCAATGACATGACCCAGCTCGTCCTGGGTACGGACCGCGACAACGCCCGCATGCGCCACATCTACGACGAAGAGGACCCGGCCGTTGTCTGGGCCATTCTGACCAC
>CAZQYA010000233.1:0-4273 GCA_964597325.1 uncultured Desulfovibrionaceae bacterium | reverse complement strand
CCCCAGCAGGAGGCTGAAACGATCGATGATGTCACGAAAGGGCTCATGGTTGGCGGCCTGGTCTGCGCTGGCCGGAATTCCGGAATTCGACATTTCCGCTCCTTAGGGAAAAGGCCCGCCGACAGGTCCGGCGGGCCGTGTTGATGTGACGATCAGCCCATGATGTTGCGCAGGGGTCTGGCCAGCCCAGCCAGGAAGTCGGCCCTGTTCAGGGGTCGCACCTCACGACGGGCGTAGTCGGAGTACATCTCCCGGGGCTGGCTGACCAGATAGATGACCGCGAGGTCTTCGGCATCCAGCAGCTCAGCCTTGGGGAACTCCTTCTTGGCCTTGGCCAGGCGCTCCTTGGCCAGCTTGAGCATATCGGCGCGCTCGCCGAAGCTCATGGTCCCGGTGCAGCAACTCTTGACGCACATGGGAATCAGGCCCGCCTTCACGCGGTCGATGCACATGTCGCACTTGTTCAGGGTGCCGGTCTTCTCGTCGCGGCGCGGGACGTTGTAGGGACAGGAGTCGATGACTTCCTGAGCCTGTTCCTTGGTCAGTTTGCTGGTCTTTTCGGTGCAGACCACGATCCCGGTGGCCTCGTCCTGGATGATGGCGCCCTCGACATAGAGGTCGGCCGTGGCCTTGCAGGCGGGCTGCAGACAGTGTCGGCACTGTTCCGGGAAGAACAGCCAGTGGACGCGATCGTCGATCATGTGTTCGCTGAAGCGGACCAGTTTATAGTTGTAGGGCGTCAGATCCGGCGGATTCTGATGCGACCCGCGCTGCTTCGTGGGCACCGCGGGATGGTCATGCCATTCCTTGCACGCCACCTGGCAGCCTCGGCAGGCTGTGCAGCGGGTGGTGTCGATGAATATAGCTTTGGGCATTGCGTTCTCCTGTGATGCCGGGGCCGGGGGTCCCGGCGCTGAATTCACTCGGGATGAGAGCTAGAGATCCAGCTCCGTGACCTTGTCCGCCTTCCTGACATTGACCAGGGAGGCCTTGTATTCGGGAATGGTCGTGTTCGGATCACCGACCGAAGGCGTGAGCCTGTTGGTCGCGTCACCGCATCCCTTGGTCGTCCAGCCGAAGCAGAACGGCATACCCACTTCGTGCACGGTCTTGCCCTGGACGGTGAACGGCCGCATGCGGATGGTCACCATGGCAATGGCCTCAACCTTGCCGCGGATGCTCTCCACGATGACCGGGTCCCCGTTCTGGATACCCTTTTCCTTGGCCAGCTGCGGACTCATCTCCACGTACAGCTGCGGTTCCGCTTCAAGCAAGGCTGGAGCGTTGCGGGTCTCTCCGCCGCCGCACCAGTGTTCCGTCATGCTGTAGGTCGTCAGGACGATGGGGAAGCGCTCGTCCGCCGCAGCGGCCAGCTTGTCCATGTCGCTCTCGATGACCACGGCGCACGGGTTGTGCAGCTGCTTGGAGAACGGGTGGTCCTTGACCGGGGTTTCCATGGGTTCGTAATGCTCGGGGAAGGGGCCTTCCATACGGCCGGGACCGAACAGCTGGCCGTGGCCTTCCTTGTGCATGATAAAGGGATACCGGCCCTTGCCCGTCGCCAGCGGCGCCCAGCCGCCGTCAGGCACGTCGCCGACCCATTTGGATCCGTCCCAGCTGATGACGGCCTTGGCCGGGTTCCAGGGCTTGCCGTTCAGGTCCACCGAAGCCCGGTTGTACAGGATGCGGCGATTGACCGGCCAGCACCAGGAATAGTTCGGGTACAGGCCGATGTTGGCCTGCTCCGGAGTCTGGGTCCAGTCGCGTCTCTTGGATTTGTTGACCTTCTTGCCGAGCTCTTCCTCGGTGTAGCCGCCGGCGTACAGCCAGTTCAGGCTGAGGGTGGAGCCGTCGTCGCTCAGTGCCGTAAAGCTCGGGACCTGCTGGCCCTTCTTGTACTGCTTGCCCTTGATAACGGTGTCCTTGGTAAACCAGCCGTTGCACTTCTGGGCAATGCGTTCGGGGTCGAAGACCTCGGGGAAGTCCATCTTCAAAAGCGGATCCGGATAGGCGCCGCCTTCCTTGATGTAGAGTTCCTTGACCTTGTTGGTGATGGCCACGGACATGGCGCCCAGAGCCATGCATTCGCCCTGGGGCTTGGTGGCCTGGTAATGCCACAGCTGCCAACGGCCGGAGTTGGTGATGCTGCCTTCCTTTTCCACGCGGTTGGCCGAGGGGAGCAGGAAGCATTCTGTCTTGACCTTCTTGGGGTCCATGCCCGGGCCGTGCCAGAAGTCCGTGGACTCGGTGTGGTGCACTTCGGCGAAGCACGCCCAGTCCAGATTGGTCATGGCCTTGCGGACCTTATTGGAATTCGGGACGCTCTGGGCCGGGTTGGTGCCCCAGATGAAACCGCCCTTGATCTGGTTCTTGTACATGCGATCGAAAATATACATGTACGAATAGTCGGTGCCCGGATCGGCCTTCGGCAGCCAGCCGTAGCCGAAGCCGTTCTCCCTGGTGGCGTTGTCGCCGTACCAGGCCTTGAACAGGCTGGCCATGTAGGCGGGCTTGTGCTGCCACCAGTTGGCGCTCTGCGGATCGTTGCTCACGGGCGTGTTGGCCTTGGCATAATCCGCGAAGGTCGCCCAGTTGGCCTTGGGCATGGGCAGGTAACCGGGAAGGATGTGCCACAGGATGCAGTGATCCGTGGAACCCTGAACGTTGGGCTCGCCGCGCAGGGCCTCGATGCCGCCGCCGGCCACGCCGATGTTGCCGAGCATGAGCTGAATCAGGGCGCTGCAGCGGATATTCTGCACGCCGACAGTGTGCTGAGTCCAGCCAAGGGCGTAGCAGATGGCCCCGGCTTTGTCCGGCTTGCCGGTAGCCGAAAAGTCTTCCCAGACTTTCAGCAAGTTTTCCTTGGACACGCCGGTGATGGAGCTGACCTTATCCAGTGTGTATCTGGAATAGTGCTTCTTCATCAGCTGGAACACGCAGCGCGGATCCTTCAGGGTCTTGTCGCGCAGCGGCACCTTGTTGGCGTCGGTCTTGAAGGTCCATGTGGACTTGTCGTACTTCTTGGTGGCCGCGTCATAGCCTGAGAACATGCCGTCCTGGAAGGTGAACTTGTCTTCCACGATAAAAGCGGCGTTGGTGTACTCAGTCACGTACTCATTGAAGTACTTCTCATTCTCGATGATGTAGTTCATCAAACCGCCCAGAAAAGCCAGGTCGGTACCGGAGCGCAGCGGCACATGATAGTCGCTGCGTGCAGACGTTCTTGAAAACTTGGGGTCGACGTGAATGATCTTGGCGCCGTTATCCTTGGCACGCAGAATCCACTTGAAACTCACCGGATGATGCTCGGCAGCATTGCTTCCCATGATAAAAATGCAATCCGAATTCTTGAGATCGATCCAGTGATTGGTCATTGCACCGCGTCCGAACGACTCTGCCAGAGCCGCAACAGTAGCGCTGTGTCAAATACGTGCCTGGTGATCAAAGTGGACGAGTCCCAACCCCCTTATCGACTGGTGCACCACGGCACATTCTTCGTTGTCCATGATGGAGCAGCCGAAATGGAACATGGATTCCACACGGTTGACTTCCTGCTTCTTGTCGTTGAACCGCTTGAAATCCTTGTCGCGGGTCGCCTTGATGTTCTTGGCCAGCTTCTCAAGGGTCCAGTCCCAGCTCTTCTCTTCCCACTTGTCGCTGTAAGGAGCGCGGTACAGGGGCTTGAGCAGCCTGTGCTGGTTGTTGATCATGGACAGCTGGGCCGCGCCCTTGGAACACAGGGCGCCTTCGCTGACGGGATAATCCGGATCGCCTTCAGTGCTGACGACCTTCCCGTTCTTGACATGGGCAATGTAGTGACAGGTTACGGCGCAGAAGGGGCAGATCGATCCGACCTCCTTGCAGCCCTCGATCTTCAGCGAGGTGGCGTACGCCTGCGCAGGCTTCAGATCGAACCCCAGTTGTGACAGGGAGAGGGCCGTCACACCCGCACCTGTCAGTTTCATGAACTTCCGTCGTGAAAACGTAGCCATCAAAACCTCCGTTGTTTCTGGTTCCTGCCCCCCGCAACGCATGCCGCTGAGCGCTGAGGAAAGGCAAAGATGATGGCTATGTAACATTTCAATCAATCTTTTCAATATGTTATAAAAAACACATATGACTTTCTCTTGAAACTTCGAAAAGAAATTCCCGAAAAAGCCCGGCATACGTGTGTTGCAGTGCGGCGGATTTGGAGAAGGAGGGAGGAGCGGAGAAATGTCCCGGGAGGCCGTTCAAAAACCGTTGTGGCAAGGCGCGAGCCGATTTTGAAGGG
>CAZQYA010000232.1:0-4285 GCA_964597325.1 uncultured Desulfovibrionaceae bacterium | reverse complement strand
CGGATGGAGGCAGGATCGAAAACAGCGCTCTCCAGCACGACCGTGGTGCTCGAATCGCCGATCTCGGAGTTGGCCCCGCCCATGACGCCGGCCAGGGCCACGGGCCGCTCGCCGTCCCAGATGAGCAGGTCGCGCGCGGTGAGCTCGCGTTCCTGGCCGTCAAGGGTGGTCAGCGTCATGCCGTCATCGGCCAGACCAACGCGGATGCGGTCCCCGCGCAGCAGATCCCGGTCAAAGGCGTGCAAGGGCTGGCCGCATTCCATCATGACGAAATTGGTCACGTCCACGACGTTGTTGATGGGACGCAGACCCACGGCCAGAAGGCGGTAGCGGAGCCAGTCGGGGCTGGGACCGATCTTCACGTCCCGGATCAGGCGGGCCTGATACAGGGGACACAGGGCCGGATCGGGCTCGATGGCAAAACCTTCGAAGGGCTCGCCGCTCTCCTGCAGGCCGGCTGCGGGCACGTTCAGGGGAAGATCAAAGGCCGCGGCCACCTCCCGGGCCAGGCCCAGGACCGACAGGCAGTCGGCACGGTTGGGCGTGATGCTCACGTCCAGCACGACCTGATCGAGCCCCAGGGCCTCGCAGATGGGCGTACCCACGGTCAGGCCCGGGTCCAAAACCATGATGCCTTCATGGCCTTCGCCCAGGTTCAGCTCGCGTTCGGAGCAGATCATGCCGCAGGACGGCTGACCGCGCAGCTTGGCCTTCTTGATGACCAGGCCGCCGGGCATGACCGTGCCCACGGGAGCCACGGGCACCTTCTGGCCGGCAGCCACGTTGGGGGCGCCGCAGACAATATCCAGGAGTTCCCCCGTGCCGATGTCTACCTTGCAGACCGAAAGGTGATCCGAGGACGGATGCGCGGCGCGCTCGGCAACAAAGCCGACAACGATCTTCTCCAGGGCGGCGAAGGGGTTCGCTATCTCCTCGACCTCAAGACCGAGCATGGTCAGTCGGTCGGCCAGCGTCTGGGCGTCACCCTCGTAGGGCACGAATTCCCGCAACCAGTTCAAACTCAAAAGCATGTCAAAAACCCTCGCTCAGGCAAACTGCCGGAGGAACCGCAGATCGTTTTCAAAAAACATACGCAGGTCACCGATGCCGTACTTGAGCATGGCAATGCGCTCCACACCCAGGCCGAATGCGAAACCGGTGTAGACCTCGGAATCGTACCCGACCTTCTCGAACACGGCCGGATCGACCATGCCGCAGCCCAGAATCTCCACCCAGCCCGTCTCCTTGCATACGCGGCACGGCTCACCATTGACCTTGCCCTTGCCGCCACAGATCACGCAACTGATGTCCACCTCGGCGCTGGGCTCCGTGAACGGAAAGAAGCTCGGCCGAAAACGGACCTTGGTATCGTGGCTGAACACGGTCTGCACAAAAGCCGTCAGGATGCCGCGCAGGTCGGCCATGGTCACGTGAGTGTCCACCAGCAAACCCTCGACCTGATGGAACATGGGAGTGTGGGTGATGTCTGAATCCCGGCGGTAGACCTTGCCCGGAGCCACGACGCCCAACGGGGGCTTGCGGGCCAGCATGGTACGTACCTGCAGGGGCGAAGTGTGTGTGCGCAGCAGGATGGAATCGGAAATATAAAGTGTATCCTGCATGTCGCGGGCGGGATGCTCAGGAGGGAGGTTCAGCGCCTCGAAGTTGTTGAAGTCGTTTTCCACTTCCGGGCCGGAAACAACCTCGAAACCCAGGCTCGTGAAGACCGAACAGATCTCGCGTGTCACACGGGTCACAGGGTGCAGCGACCCCATGTCCGGCTGCCAGGAGGGCACCGAGTCGTCGAATGCCTCCAGCGCCTTCTGCTGCTGTTCGACCTTGAGAGCGGCGGCGCGCTCTTCCCACAGAGAGGTCATGCCCCCCTTGACCTGGTTGGCGGCCTTGCCAACGGCAGGCCGTTCCTCGGGGGACAGAGCCGTCAGGCCGGACATAAGCTCGGCCAGCCGCCCCTTGCGGCCCAGAAACCGGACGCGCAATTCCTCCAACTCTTCCAACGAAGAAGCCTGGCCCAAGGCTTCGGTGAGCTCCGGGACCAGGCTTTCCAACTTGCGAATGATGTCGTTAGCCACTAGTTCGCCTTGGATTTTACCATTTCACACAACTTGGCGAAGGCGTCTTTTTCGTAGACCGCCATATCGGCAAGGACCTTCCGGTTGAGATTGATGTCGGCGAGCTTCAAACCGTGCATGAAACGGTTGTAGCTCATGCCGTACTCGCGCACGCCGGCGTTGATGCGCACGATCCAGAGCTTGCGGAAGGCTCTCTTCTTCTGCTTGCGGTCACGGTAGGCGAAACACAAGGCGCGCTCGACCGTCTCCCGGGCAGTGCGGTACAGCTTGCTGCGACCGCCGCGATAGCCCTTGGCGAGAGCCAGATACTTCTTGTGTCTTCTGTGGGCTGTTTTTCCTCTTTTGATTCTCATTCTGTTCTCCTATCGATGTCAGGCATAGTGGGAAATGACTATACGCTGAGCTGAGGCGCCGGCACCATGCCGGCAACTAGAAAATGTACGGAACCATACGGCGAATGGCAGCGACGCAGGACTGGGCAGCCGTCGTGGACTGACGCAGGTGTCTTTTGCGCTTCGCGGCTTTCTTGGTCAGGATGTGACGCATATTGGCATGGTTTCTCTTTACCTTGCCCGTCCCGGTGACCCGAAAACGCTTGGCCGCACTTCTGTTGGTTTTGACCTTTGACATAGTTCCTCCTACGGACAGACTCGTATGGTCGCGCAAGGCGACCGGCAATACTGCTCCCTCCCGCCCATACGGCGGGAAAATTTTTTGACGGCGGAGAGGGAGCCTATTTCTTGGGAATCGAGGACAGCAACAGGAACATGGTCCGACCCTCGACGCGGGACGACTGCTCGACCCTGGCCACATCGCCAAGCATCTCGACCACGCGATCCAGAAGGATCTGTCCCCGATCTTTGTGCGCCATCTCGCGGCCACGGAAAAATACCGTCACCTTGCAACGGTCTCCGTCATCAAGAAACCGGCGGATATGCTTGACCTTGGTCTGCAAATCGTGATCGTCGGTATGCGGACGGAACTTGATCTCCTTGACCTGGACCTGACTCTGACGCTTCTTGGCTTCCTGAGACTTCTTCTTTTCCTCGTAAAGGTACTTGCCGTAGTCCATGATCTTGCACACCGGCGGTTTGGCGTTGGGCGCCACCTCGACCAGGTCAAGACTCTTCTCTTCGGCACGTTCCAGGGCCTCGGGCACACTCATGATGCCCAACTGGTTCCCGTCGTCTCCTACAACCCGGATTTCCTTGGCCCTGATTTGCTTGTTCCGGCGGGCCTTAGCAGCTGAAAGAATATCTCATCCCTCCATTTTTAAAGGGTTTCTCGCAATCCTCCCGCAGCAGGGCGGCAAAGGCATCCACGGGCATGGCGCCTAAATTCTTGCCACCGAGCATACGCACATTGACGCAGGACTGCTCCACTTCCTGATCACCGATGACCAGGGCGTAGGGTATCTTCTCCAGCTGGGCCTCGCGCACCTTGTACCCGAGCTTCTCGTTGCGCAGATCCAGTTCCACACGCACCCCTTCGCGCCGCAATGCGTCTTGGCACGAACGCGCAAATTCGTTGTGACTGTCGGTCACGGTCAAAATACGGGCCTGGACGGGCGCGAGCCACGTCGGAAATGCTCCGGCGTAGTGCTCCGTCAGGATGCCGACAAACCGCTCGACAGAGCCCATGATGG
This sequence comes from uncultured Desulfovibrionaceae bacterium, assembly GCA_964597325.1. Taxonomy (GTDB): domain Bacteria; phylum Desulfobacterota; class Desulfovibrionia; order Desulfovibrionales; family Desulfomicrobiaceae; genus Desulfomicrobium. The sequence goes on along the minus strand of CAZQYA010000232.1, from coordinate 550 downwards.
CCCGATGCACCATGACCGGCCGATGACGTTCGCCATCCTCGCCCACGTATAACAAGTCGAAACGTTCCGGCAAGGTGAAATCGACCTGAATCGTGGAGCACTGCCACAGGCGTCCCAGACAGTCCCGCAGCTTGACGTCGATCTTGGGACCGTAGAAGGCGCCGTCACCCTCGTTGATGGTGTACGGCAGCTCCATTTCGCCCATGGCATCCATGAGCGCCCTGGTGGCGCGTTCCCAGTCCTCGTCGGAACCAATGGACTTCTCGGGGCGGGTGCTGATCTCCATGACGTACTCGAAGCCGAAAACGCCCATAAGGTCTTGGATCCAGGTCATGACGCCCTTGATCTCGTCCAGAAGCTGGTCTGGGCGGCAGATGATATGTGCGTCGTCCTGGGTGAACTGTCGCACGCGCAGCAGCCCGTGCAGAACGCCCGAAAGTTCGTGGCGGTGGACCACCCCGAACTCGAAAAGACGGATGGGCAGCGCGCGATAGCTGCGCTGGCTCGTGTTGTAGATGAGCATATGCGCCACGCAGTTCATGGGCTTCAC